>CAYMEF010000045.1:0-10326 GCA_964389625.1 uncultured Thermoplasmatales archaeon | reverse complement strand
TTAATATAATCTTCTTCTCTCAAAATATGGCCAAGGTTGACTACAATTCCAAACCAATAGACGACAACTTCTTTGATAAACAGGATGAGTTCCCGATTACTGGAAATCATAACGGTCACGAAGTTAGAGCTGAGGGGAAGGACAGGCAAGATAAGGATGGAAAGGTCTATCCAACGAAGCTCGGTATCCACGGAACCAATGTCGCGGTAGACTGGGAGTCTTGCATCGCAGACGGGTCCTGTATGGACGTATGTCCCGTAAATGTCTACGAATGGTTCCTGAACCCGGGGCAGAAGGGCACCGGCAACGACAAGAAGATTGCCGAGGGTACTGAGGAATGGAACAAGTACAGGACGGACAAGTGCGACCCGATTAGGGAAGCGGACTGCATATTCTGCAACGCTTGCGTTACGGCCTGCCCTGTAAGTGCGATCTCCGTAGCGATGAGGAAGTAGTCTATCTACTTCTTCTCAGATTTCTGATCTATTTCACTTTTATTATTCAACTCCTTTTCTTCAAGAATGGAAGTCCAAGTAAGGAAACAGTTGCTCAGCAGGTCGTCTTTCCCGTTCATAACAGATTCCTCTGGAAGAACGTGGATGCCCTTTCCCATGCGTCTTCAGCAGCCTCCCTGTTGTAGGCTGCACCATCGTTGTTGGCAAATGCGTGTCTGGTGTTGGGGTAGACCTTCAATTCGATCTGCTTGTTGAATTTCAGGAAATACGAGACTGCATCAGGGATTCCTGCATTTATTCTTGGATCTTCCCCTGCATACATCGCGAGCATAGGTCCCTTCATCTTAGAGATGTCCTCAATGTTCGGTGGGTTGGCGCCATAGTAAACAACCGTAGCATCGAAAGGAAGCCGAGTGGATATTCTGAAGGAGAGCCCGCCACCCATACAGAATCCCACGACTCCAAACTTCTCTGGTTTGAAGTTTCCCTTTAGATATTCGTAGCCCATCACCAGGTCCTTGATCATCCTCTCTTCAAGCTTTCCCCTGCCCATCATGAGTCTCTGAATCACCTCTCTCTGTTCCTCCGTTGCTCTTTCGAGTGCTCCACTAATTGCCGATTGGTCGCCCCTCTTTTCTTGCGGTATCTCCATAAAAAGTTTCATCGCCATTGATATGTTCTCCTGGGAAAACACATCCCTCTCTTCCCTTCTGGAATATAGGTGAGGGGCTAGAACCAAGAGGCCCAGAGAAGCAAGCCTGTCTGAGTAGCTCTTGATGAAATTGGTAAGTCCCCAGATCTCCTGAATCACGATCACGACTCCCTTCGATTTCCTATCTCCCGTCAGATAGGAGTGGACGGTCGATCCGTCAAATGCCGGGTATTCAATAAGCTCTCCCCTTTGCATACTTTGGTATTCAATTTATTAGTTAAGGATTTCTGGAATCCGGTGTTGCAATCCGGTCCCTGTGGATGGGTTAAGCCTTCAGTTCATGCTTTCTTTCAGTTTCTGGAATTTGTCGAAACCGTATCTTATAATCTCCTTGACGTTGTCATAAGTTTCTATGACATCTATGCTGTCTCTTGAGAACCACTCGCAATCTAACGACTCTTCATTGCGTTTAAAGTCTCTGCTCTTCGCTCTCCCTAGATAGATCATATCAAAATGTTCGTGCGGTCCGTTTGGGTAGGGGACGAGCTCTTTCATTATAACGAGAGGAAGTGGTGAACTTCTTGCGTAGACTGCTTCCAATCTGAACGTGTCAGTTTCCAAAATTTCAAACGACGCTCCAGTCTCTTCTATTGCTTCTCTTACGGCACAATCTAAGGGATTCTCATTATCTTCCAGGTGCCCACCAGGGTAAATCCAAACTCCCAATTTCCTGTGCTTCATCAAGAGCACACTTTCACCATCATCGCTAATTATCAGAACACCGCCTACCAGACACTTCTTCAAGATCTCACCTGCTCCTGTAAGCTATAACCACTTTACGCAGATTCCGTCCTAGAATTTACATTTGGGCATCTTACGTCGTTACGCTTGTGGTGGTTCCGCTCGACTATTCTGTCATGCCTTCCCCACTTTAACCCGCTTAAACGCAAAGGAATTTCGATTAAAAGTGATAAGGGATGTGCGCTAAAATCCTCAAGGATCGTGTTGAAGTACTCAAAATAGGAGGTCAGTATAGACAGCAATATTTCGCAGGGAATCAGGTATCCAAAGAAATCCCACTGGAAGGTCATAGCTATTTTTTTTTGTAAGATGGTGCAATCAATCCCGCATCCACGCGATTAAAAAAAGCAAAGAGAGAAGCGAGTGCTCTCTTCTACGACACGATAAGTTAGGAAGCTCAAAGCGCCGAGGGGGAGATTTGAACTCCCGATCTCTTGCGAGAACAAGCTTTCTGTGAATCCGTTCCAGGCTTGCGCCTTACCGGGCTGGGCCACCTCGGCTGTACTCTACCTCAAATGCACAAGGTTTATTATTATTTCCACATATCCAGCTTCAATGGAGCTTCTTGAGGGGACTTTTGAGGTACTTGACGTCTTCACCAAAGAGTTTGTTGGTAAGAGAAACGTTGTCTTGGGAATCTCTGGTGGAATAGATTCCGCACTGGTGGGATTTCTCCTGAAGAAGAATCTCGAAGAGAAGAAAATTCATCTGTACTCACTTCCATTCGGGGAAGAGAGCGGCGATGTGGTGAAGGTATCAAAATTCTTGGGGCTCCCGTACGTAACTGTCAACATGAAAGATTCACTTTTTTTCTTCAAAGAAGGAACTGAGGATCAAAAATTGCTGGGGAACGTCAAAGCGCGACTGAGAATGACATACCTCTATTCAGTTGCCAACAAGCTCGGTGGCCTTGTTGCAGGGACTTCCAACAAGAGTGAGCTACTAACCGGATACTTTACGAAGTTCGGTGATGGCGGGTCTGACTTCCAACCTCTCGGGGACCTTTACAAGACACAAGTCTACGCCGTAGCTAAGCACTACGGCTTTCCAGAATGGCTCATGAAGAAGACTCCTTCCGCCGACCTGTGGGAGGGGCAGACGGACGAAAAAGAACTTGGCATTTCCTATGAAAAACTTGACAATATCTTGGAGTGTCTCGAGTATCTAAGAACTCCAGAACAGTGCAGTGTACATGGTTGTACTGTCCAGGAAATCAAGAAAATATACTCGCTCGTTGAAGCAAATGCTCACAAGCGAGTAAACCTATACATTCCGAAAGTGAGTTTCAGGTCTGTGGGAACAGACTGGATGGAATAGTCACTGAGGCTGTTGCCTGGCAGCGTTCTGGTACGCCCTTATTAGATCATCGAATTTTAGGTACGCAATCACCATAAAAATTCCAACGATTATGAAGCCGAAGATCAGAGCAACTATCATCCATACTAGTGTCTTTTCCTTGGCAGCGGTCAGCTGTCTCCGGTCTGTAAGGCGGAGGATCTCCCTGCACTCGTAAAATACCACAATATCGAGAACACCAAAAATGGCAGTTATCCCAAACGTTAGCAGACCGGTTAGTAGGAGGACAATCCCCATGATGAGAGATAGCACCCAAGCTATTGTCAGCATATCCTTTATGGTCGACTTTTCTGGTGCATCGAAGAATGGTTGGTTCTGCTCAGTATTGTTCGGCTGACTTGTCACGTCTGCTCAATCCAAAACTTTATATAAAGTTACCTAGACCCCAGCAAATTAAACGAGTTTGAATTTGCCCGTTATAGAGTCTATAACTGCATCTTCGTCTGGGCCGAAACCAGTACAGGTGAGTGTGTCGGGTTCAAGTTGAGTCAACCCTGCGTCCCTTATGGGGCAGCTGTTGACACCAATCGATCTTGCTTTCTTTATCAGTTCCTGCAGTTCATTCTCGTCTCTGACCCAAACGACGATCTTCTTCTGGCCCTCGGATATCCACTTGGTTCTCTTTTCGGAAACGCGCATGGAACACTCGACCGCTGCGTGAGCTACCTGTGCTGCAATCTTTCCTTTTCCCATGTCGAGATCTTTCCTGACTGCTATTGCCATCTTCACTATGTCAGAAATTATAATTACTATTTATTATATCACCTCAGAGAATGAATTTCTATCCAGCAGTCCTGATTCCTCTAGCCATATTTACACTGCTGTTTTACTTGAACTGGAACAGGATTGACAGGTACGTTGACGAATCCTTATTCGCTCGTTTTCTGCTGTTTGGCCTGCTTCTCGGAACTCTGTATGTGGTGATGTTCTACTATTCCTACTATTCACTCCACCGCTTCATAGACCTAACGCTCTTTGCGATAATGCTATTCCTCCCGCTCCTCGCGTCTGGAGAACAGATGCTGATTTTGACCGGAAAGTACAGGAAGAGAGATGACCTCCTCCAGTTGTCCACATCCTTGGGTGGTGCGTTCTCCTTTCCGGTCGCTTTTGTGATAGCACTCGTCACGGGTCCTTCTCTTCTTAATTACGTGTTCGTGGGTATCGTTACAGTATTCTCATTTCTCGTAAATGTTATGTCGAGTGCCGTTCTTTCAATGGGTGCTTCAAAAGGGAGAATTCTCATCTACTACAATGTCGCGTTTCTGCTTCAAATGCTATTCTCGTCATCGATCTTCATAGAGTACCTTTACGGCATCTATGCACTATTCACTATTGTGCCTGAATTGGCGATTGCGATATTGTTATATATGAAATTTTTTCATGTGAGATTAGGGTCAAAATAAATGGGTGCAGCAGCTAAGGGAATTGCCGTAGCGATAGTTGTCGTTATAGCCCTTACGGCTGCATATTACGTTGTCGAGGACACAAACATTCTTGGTAATCTGGCCGGAATAGGTTCCAACGGCACCACCTACTATCAGATACCATCTGAGGTATCGATGCGCTTTTTGAGGAACTTCACATTCCTATCCTCCTCTAGCTCTGGAGAGTCTTTTACGTTCTACATCACTCCCACCATCAACGATTCATTGCAGTGGAGCAAAGTCTCAATAACCCACTCTTCGAACGTCAGGGAGTCAGTACAGAGTTCTCAGAACAGAACTTTCATGGTGATGCAGATCAGTCCCGGCAATTCGTACGTCAATGTCTCCTACAACATTAGCTCGTACGGGAAGGACTGGCAGAATTTAGAGAATTCCAGTGGAGTTCCTTCGCAGATTCCTTCATCACTCAAATCCGAATACGATCATCCGGAATACTTCAATTCATCCAACACCAATCTTGAGGTTATCAACCCCTCGTTCTTCAAGAGCCTGACCCTCAATCTTACGAAGAACGACACAACAGTTGTTCAGAAACTCAGATCGATCTACAACTACATAGTTCAGAACTATCGATACAACATAACGTACAACATAGGAAACGTACCTCTCTCCGCGAAACAGGTATTCCAACAGAAGGAGGGGGACTGTGAGGAGCTGTCTTACCTCTTTGAATCTATGAGCAGGAGTATCGGGATACCTGCGTGGACTCAGTATGGACTTCTCGTACAGGAAACGAACGGTCAGGCAAGTCTGGGAGAGCATGCCTGGGTGCAGACTTACGTCCCCTCTTCAAACAACTCTGGAGTTTTCGTAAACATCGACCTTACGGTTGAGGTGGGTGGAAAGGACCTTGGCAGAGGCTTCCTTGTCAAGTACCCAGCAGCCCTGGTGGAGTGGACAGACAACGGGAACTCCACCGACATGCTTGCATATCACATCGAACTATTTGCCCCATCCTCAGGGATAAGCGTCTCGTATCAAGAAAACGATAACATCTATTCTTACGTACAGACTGGAGGAATACCTCTCGCACAGGGGAATATTTTTAATCTTCCCGCCGCTAACATATCCAAAGAATAGGTATGATGATTCCATCCGTTACGCTGAGAAAGAAGAGGATCGTTGAATCCGAAGAGCTGGGAAAGTACGAGTCTGGTCCGCTCTGGGTCGTTGACGAGGACTACAAGAGTGGAAGGGAGCTCAATTTCAAGAGACTCGACGAGCTATCCGGAGTGTATGAAGTCTATCTGGATGCTGAGATATTGAGGGTCGATGACGTTGCAGATTCGATAACTGGTGGTGCAACTATGGTCACCATATCAGAAAGAATGGAGAGAGAGAAGATGAAGATGGCCCTCTTCTACACAGACTCTCTCATTCTTTACGTACGGAGCAACAAGGAAGTCACTGACTTCTTTCGTGGGAACGGCGGGAGTAGAGTATATTCGGACTCCTCAATTTCCGATGTTCAATCAGTCGATTTCACGAGTATATTAGGGTGTCAGTCGTGCAACATTGTAATGCCGATAGGAGGCTTCAATGGTAGAAGAGATACGCAAACTCCTGCTCTACCTTAAGAAGTCTACCGGCAAGTACGAGTTTACAGAGACAGAGATAGTTACGATACTGGCAATAAAGACGAGATACCTTACTCCGGATCAGGTCAGAGAGTTCCTGAAGATCGCGATCAGAGAGAGGTGTCTTAAGGAGACCGATGATGGCTACGCAATTTCGTGCTCGATAAATGGAATAGAGCTTAGCCTGGACTACAAGCCAAATTTTGAGGCAATAGTAAACGAAAGTGACGGAGAAGACGTTACGGAAACGGTCATTGCGTTGATCACCGAGAAGACGAGCATGAGCAAGAGGGACGTTATATCCGAGATAAACAAGCTCAGGGAAAAGAATCCATTTCTCAGTGCAAAAGTGGCCTCGCTCGTCGTAGCCAGGCTGAATGGCGTGGAAGTCAACCGGTTTCTTGAACCAACTTGACTACTTCACAAATTCCTGAGGATCTTTGTTAAGATACCCAGCGTATTTTGTTGCGAGATCGTATTGATCAAGTTCCATGGCGATGTCGGAAGCTGCGTCGAATATTTCTGAGTAGTTGCTTATTGCCCGAATCCTCTCTTCCTTCCTCTTCAGCTTTGCCCCCTCTGCTAGTATCTTCTTGATGACCTTGTCAAGGGTTTTCAGGGGGGCTTCCCCTCCCTTCTCTTCAACGAGGAGGTACGCGTAATTGACCGCTGCCTGCGCCATCATGTCAAGGTTGCTGGAGTTCTCCGCGTCCTGAAGTGCTCTTTCAAAGAGTGCTGATGCCTCAGCGAAGTCTTCCAGAATTGTTGCAAGTGAGATCGTAGCATATATCAGCTCCCCCTTATCACTGAGTTTCTGATATATTTCAAGAGCTTTTCTTCCGTATTCCACCGCCTTCTTGCTATCGTCTAGTACCAGTATCTGGGACAGGAGAAGGTTAGACTCTGCTATCCTCTTCTGGTCGTTCTTCTCTGTGGATATTTTCAGAGCCTCTTCGGCCACCTGTCTGGCCATTTCCGAGTTTGGATTTTCCTGGTAGAGAAAACACTCCGACTTGATCTTGAGAATGTCGGACCTGGAAAGCTGATCCTCAATAGAATTGATGTTATCGTCTATGTATTTTATGCACTCGGTCAGGTTGCCGTTGTCCTCGAGTTCTCTCGCCTTCTCAATGATTTGGTTGTCCATTTCCATTCTCCTTTATACACCTTTTTAGGGATTTAACATTTTCCTCGATGTTTCCAGAGAAGATCGCAGATGCGCTGATAATCACGTCTGGTCCCAGCGATGCGATCATCGAGATGTTGTCTCTCTTAATGCCTCCATCAACTCCTATCAGATAGTCAAGGCCGTTCTGCGTTCTGTAATCGGCAAGAAGTGGGATCTTCTGTGCAGCTTCTTCGATCATACTCTGGCCGGAGAAACCCGGCTCAACTGTCATGACGAGCACGTACTTGACCGATGGGAGGAGTGCTTCAATGCTGGAGACAGGCGTTTTCGGGTTCACCGATAGGCCTGGCATGGAGCCTCGCCTTTCTATTTCCTTCAGCACCCTCTTCGTCTGGACGGGAGCTTCATAGTGGATAGTTACCAGTTTTGAAAATGAGCAGTATCTATCGAGATACATATCCGGGTTTTCTACCATCATGTGGCTCTCGATGTTGACATCAAATTTCTTTTTGATGGCATCTCCGAATGGAATCCCCATGGTGAGATTTGGTACGAAGTGTCCGTCCATCACATCAAGGTGAATCCAGTTCACTCCCGCACCTATCGCGGTACGTATGTCTCTCTCGAGATTCAGGAGATCTGCTGCAAGTATCGATGCGGACAACTCAGCCATCTTATTCGAAGCAGATTGAATCCATGCCTAATAAACATTCGATTTGAAGTTCACACAAAATTGCTAAATACCTTCTGAAAATTGCCTACAATGAAAGGGGAATACGATTCTCTTGACATAAGAATCCTAAACGTTCTGAGAGACGATGCAACGGTTGGCTACAGCGAGATCTCGCGGAGGGTCAAGTCCCCCCCGACAACAGTGTTCCAGAGGGTCAAGAGAATGAAGGACCGCGAGATAATAAAGAAGATGGTCCCACTTATCGACCACGACAAGCTCGACTACAAGCTTACCGCATTCGTGACGATCTCAATAAGCGATATCAAGGAACTCGACAGGATAGCGAAGGAACTATCAAGATTTGATGAGGTACTGGACGTTCACCACACCTCTGGAGACAGCGATCTTCTCCTAAAGATTAAGGTCAGGGACAGCACAGAGCTCAAGGACTTCGAAGTGGAAAAGGTTGGGGTCATAAAGGGTATCCGGGCTGTCGGTACTACTCTGAGTCTCGGGACGTTCAAAGAGGAATTTTCTGTTAAACTGCGACCATAGATGATAGAGATCCGGGGGATAACGAAGAGGTACGACAGGCACCACTATGCCCTTAATGGCATCAATGCATCCCTCAAGGAGAGGGTGACGACCGTAATAGGTCGTAATGGTGCAGGCAAGACTACGCTCATCAGAATTCTTTCCACCCAGCTATATCCAACTTCCGGAACGGCAACGATCGAAGGAAAGGACATACTGAAGGATACGGTGGACGTGAGAAAGATCATCAGCAGCATTCCCCAGGAGTCACAGCTGATAGGCATACTTTCTCCGTTAGAACAAATGCAGCTGTACCTAATGGCTAGAGGTTTTTCGGCATCCCAGGCCAAGCGAGAATCTGAGCATGCCCTGGACGAACTGGAGCTATATGATTTCAGGAACGTGCCTTCTGACACACTCTCCGGAGGAATGAAGAGGAAAGTGTTTGTTGCGATGGCTCTGGCGGCCAAGTCGCCAGTGATATTCCTCGACGAACCTACTACCGGCCTAGATCCTCTGTCGAGGATAGAGGTATGGTCAGCGATCAAGAGACTCTCTTCCAAAATAATCCTAACGACGCACTACATGGAGGAGGCTCAGGAACTCTCAAACGAGGTAATAGTCATTGACCAGGGTGACATAATAACCCACGGTACGATCAAGAGCCTGCTCTCGACCTTTGACGGCAAGATGAGGGCCGAAAAACTCGATGGAGAGGAATTCGACATAAGGATAGCAAACGTATCGATCAAGTACATAGAGAAGGACAGGGTCGACGAGTTCATAAAGAAGGGATATGACATCAAGAGGGTTAACTTGGACGACATCTTTCTGTCCAAGGGGGTAACGCTTGAATCCTAAATTCGTCATCTATTTTGCGTGGTACTATGGATTCTACGTAATCAAAAGAGGGCCATCGTACCTGCTGGCTTCGCTTTCACTTCCGCTGTCCCTCCTTTTCATGGTCACGATTTTCACCCACGGCACGCTGATAGCATTCGCAATTGCTGGAGGTCCGATTGCCATTGTGGCAGCCAACAGCATAAATGGGGCGGCAGATGCAGCATTCTTCAGGATACAGATCAGGATCCAGGATCTGTACGTGGCTACGAGCCTTACCTCCCAGGACTACATGTTCGCCCTGTCCATGAGCTATTTGGTATTCTCGCTCCCTGGTATCGTTCTGTACGCCATACTGGGGGCATACTTCAAGGTCTTCACACTCTCTTCTACCCTTCCGATAGTGGGCATCTTGATCCTCCTCACTCTAGCGATTTCGAATCTTTCATTCATAATTGCGGGTCTCTTGAAACACATCAGAAACGTTTGGGGCATAACGGCAATACTGTCGATAATAATGACTGTTCTTCCCCCAACTTTTTATCCATTCTACTACCTTCCAAGAGGGGTAATCTACATACTCTCTGTTTCACCCGTCACTCCCGCTGCAGTCCTGTTTCAAGGTATACTTTTTCCGAAGGCAGTGGGGGTTGGAAATCCAGTGCAGTTGATTATGTTCGTCATACTGCTAGTAGAGACGTTCGTCCTCATTCTACTGGGAAGGAGATTCATCAGGTGGAGAGAGTAGTCCTTAGATTTTTCCCCGTCCAGACAAACTTTTTAATCAGAAGATTGATTGCCACTACGCCGGGCTGGCCGGGAGGGTAGGCGTCTCCTGTTACTCGAAACCGTCTATACGCG
>CAYMEF010000044.1:0-10345 GCA_964389625.1 uncultured Thermoplasmatales archaeon | reverse complement strand
TACCCGGTCATCCTCTGGAAAATACCTACTGTCCAAATTGCGGAAGCGAACTCGTCAAAAGATTTGGCTTCCAGATAACGAATTACGAAATTACGGAGGAAGGAAGATGCCCCAACTGTGGAGAGGATATTCACATAGTGAGAAAGAGAATCAATAACAATGTTCTGCAGGCGCAATAAATCATAAACGTATCAGTGCTCTATTTCTCCATGTGCAAACTTCTTCTTTAGTCGTAATAGGTCAGTGATGTGTGCACACTGTGTGGGATTGAAGTGCACCCTCTCTGATAATGAGCTGTAATACTTCTATTGTGAAATTCTTCTGCCTCAAGCACAGAGGACTGACCAGTTACCTTCAGTCCTACTGCGGCAATTTTATCACGTAATTCTTAAATTCTGTTGTTCCTTTAGTGTTGATGAAATTTATCGTTATACTTGAGCCGCAAGAAGAGGGCGGTTTTACTGTCACTGTTCCAGCATTACCGGGCTGTATATCTGAAGGTGAAACAAGAGAGGAGGCGCTCAATAATATCAAAGAGGCTATTAAACTCTATATAGAAGTACTCAAGGAAGACGGAAAGCCCATACCTCAGGATGTTGTCGAAGAAGTTCTTCTGGATGCCTAAACTACCAGTTGTTTCAGGAGAGGATGTTGTCAAGGTACTCTCCAAACATGGTTTCACTGTCAGAAAAGGTAAAGGGGACCATGTTGTATTACAACGCTAAGACAGTTACAGAAACATCATAGTTCCCTTGCATAAGGAGCTCAAGTCAGGAACTCTAAGAGCAATTATCAGACAATCTGGCTTAACCGTAGAAGAATTTATCAGTTTATTATAGACCAAGGAGCCCTAAGTACATCTATTCATCCCGGATTTCATGCATGCCTTCAGTCTGTAACAGGTCAGTGATGTGTGCACACAATCCTGGATGAGCATCCTTTCTGATAATGAGCTGTAATACTTCTATTGTGAGGTTCTCTGCCTCAAGCACAGAGGACTGACGTGTTCAAAGTGCCACGAACATTCCATTTGAACCTCCAATTTAACTCTAAAGGCAATTCATAAATACATTTAAAGCCTTGAAGCGCCGTGAAGATAGGGAAGGATGTTTTTATCGCTAAAAATGCGACTCTGATAGGGGATGTAACAATAGAAGATAATGTAGGAATAATGTTTGGAGCAGTTCTGAGGGGGGACCAGAACTCAATTCTTATCGGTAGATTTTCAAACGTCCAGGATAATGCGGTGATTCACGCAGACACTGAAAACGCTACCAGAGTCGGTGAAAACGCCTCAATCGGTCATGGGGCCATTGTCCACGGAGCAACAGTGGGCAGTAATGCTCTCATCGGTATGGGGAGTATATTGCTCTCTGGATCGGTGGTAGAAGAAGGTGCAATAATTGGAGCTGGAGCAATAGTCACTTCCGGTAAAGTCATCGGTAAGAATTGTCTTGCGGTAGGATCACCTGCAAAGATTATAAAATGCGACAATACGGTGGGAGAGGCCGCTAGAAAGAATGGAGAGATCTATCAGGAGCTCGTGAAAAAACACTTGGAAGAAAAATTTAGAGAGTATATTCACTGAGTAAGGTTGCTCAATTCAGGAGGAATGTCTCCGCCCTTGAACTGCTTCTTCATCATGCTGAGTATCTTTCTGTTCCCCCTGATGTTCTTCACCATGTCCTTGACCCTTTTGTAGTCCTTCAGCAGTTCCTTGACTTCTGATGTGTTGTATCCCGAACCCTCTGCAATTCTCTCAACCCTGGAACCCTTTATTTCTTCCGGGTTCTCCATCTCGTAGTAAGTCATCGAGTCCATTATGATCTTGTAGCGCCTCAGCTTGCTCTCGGACTGGTCCAGGAACTGCTCGTCAACGTCCTTCTTCATCCCGCCTGCAGCCATCGGCAGTGAATCGAAAAGTTTCTTGAAGAGACCCGGTTTGCTCATCTGGTCCCAGATGTCGTACATCTCCTTCAGCGTGAACTTCCCCGCAGCCATCTTTTCCAATGCGCCCTCGTCTACCTCGCTCTGGAACTCCTTCGCTGCAGCCATGAGAGTCTCGAAGTCTCCCATGCCCAGCAGTCTGGAGAGAAACCTCGCAGGGTTGAAGTACTCCATGTCCTCCATGTGTTCACCAGTTCCGATGAACAGGATGGGTGCTCCAGTCTGCGCGACTGCGCTCAGCGCCCCTCCTCCCTTGGCCGTCCCGTCCAGTTTTGTGATGTATACGCCGGTGATCTTGACCGACTCGTTGAATGCCTTTGCCTGTTTGCCTGCCTGCTGGCCTATGGTGGCGTCGAGTATGAGCACGACCTCGTCTGGGTTCGCAATGGAATTTATCTCCGTGATCTCCCTGGTAAGGGATGAATCTAATGCATTCCTTCCGCTCGTGTCTATGATCTTGACGTCCCAGTCCTTGAACTTCCCCAGCCCCTCCCTCACGACCTTCCTGCTGTCCTTCTCCCCGTATATCCCGAAGAAGCTTGCACCAACGGAGGCGGAAACTTGTTCGAGCTGCTCATACGCCCCCAGCCTCTGGGTATCAGCCGCTATCATGACAACCTTGTATCCATGCTTCAGATAGAACTTTGCCAGCTTCCCCGCGCTGGTCGTCTTTCCCTGTCCATATAGACCTACCAGCATCAGCGTTGCGGGCTTAACGTGGAATTCCCTGGGCTTCCCCAGAATCCTCAAAAGCTCCTCGTAGATGATCTTTATCAGGTGGTTCCTCGGGTTCGAATTCTTCGGTACTGGCTCCTCCTTCGCCCTCTTCTCGACGTTGTTCGTTATGTCCAGGGTCAGGGCAACGTCCACATCAGCCATAAGGAGCGCCCTCTGCATCTCCTTGACAATCTCCTCCACCAGCCTGTCATCAACGAGTGCACTCTTGTTTATTCTCTTGAGCGCATCGCGCAGGCTCTTCGCAAGGGAATCCAGTACCATCTTACGTCACTGTTCCAATCATTCGCCCGGAACTTTCTCGACGATTCCCGACAGTCGCTCCTTTATCCTGGAGAGTGCATACTCGAGAACCTCCCTCGGTTTCAGGCTACCGTCAGTTTCAAAATAGAATATAAACCTTCTTTCGTCTTCCTTCACTTCGAGAGAGTCCATCCTGTACAGCTTCCCTATGTACTTGGAAGGGTAGTCGGCGGTAAAGACGACCTCCTTGTCGTTCTTCTTCAGTACGTTCTTGGGTGAATTCTTTATTATATCCTCAAGCTCCGGTTCCCTGGCGGACACCTTCAGCTCCCTCCCGTACCTGTAGGAAACACCACTCGTCGTCTGGAACCTCGCGTGCTCCCTCGCCTTTCCAACGTATGCCTCTGCATCCAGTATCATCGCCTGCCTCTCGTTCAGTTCAACTATCGGTATCTCCTTGTCCGGTGGGGACATCTTGTCGTCGCCTATGGCGACCAGGTCTCCGCTCATGACCTTCTTCGGTCCTACGACGAAAAGGCTGTAGTTGACCGTGCACAATGAACACCCGACTCCGCCGCAGCTGCAGGTCTCCCTCTCGTTCATCTTCAGGTCAGTTGGGAGCGGGATCATGCCCAGTCTCGATGCAATAACCTCGTCAAAGAGGGACGTGAGTGACGAGTAGACCTTCTCCCCCTCCTGTCTGATCTCGCCGTGGTGGAAGTTGACCTTCGATATTGCCAGCTTGGGTATGTCGTTCAGTAACGTTCTCCTCAGCAGGTTGGCGTATGCGGGGGTGATGTCGCTTATCTCGAACCGGATGGAAGTATCCCCCTCTTCGATGATCTTGATGTTCTCGCTCATACTCTTCTTCCCCTCTTTCCCCCTTTCTTTTTCGTTCCATCGTGGGGAATGGGGGTCGAATCTTCTATCCTGGATATCTTGATGCCGGCTCTGGCCAGTGCTCTGACCGCTGCCTGGGCGCCAGGTCCAGGGTTGTGGCTCTTTGCTCCGCCCGGAGCCCTTATCTTGATGACGACGTCGGTTATCTCCTTCTCCCTCAGCTTCTCTACGATGAGGTCAATTGCCTTCATCGCAGCGTATGGAGAACTCTCGTCCCTGTCGGCCTTTACGACCATTCCACCGGACGCCTTCGCGAGCGTCTCTGCACCAGTTATGTCGGTGACAGTTATCACCGTGTTGTTCTGTGAAGCGTATATGTTGACTACACCCAGTTTACCCATCTTGCTCACTCCCTCTTCTCTGCTGGTTCGGCAGGTGCTTCCTGTCTCTTCTCCCCTATCATTCGCATGGGGTGCAGCTCATTTGCAAGCGCCGAATTTGGATTGAATCCAACTGACTCTTCCTCCGTCTTGAGTACCTTGTACCCCGGTATAGTTACCTTCCTGTCGCCTATTGAGATGTGGCCGTGGACGATCAGTTGCCTGGCCATTCCCGGAGTCTTTGCCAGTCCCTTCCTCGCCACGAGCGTCTGCAGTCTCCTCTCGAGGAAAGACTGGACGTTCAGTGCGAGTATGTCATCCGCAGACGCATTCTCGCTCAGTATACCGTACCTCGAAAGCCTTCCCACCATGGATTTGATCTGTTCCATCGCCCTGGCATCGCCGAGCCTGAGGCTCGCCTGTATTGCTATGGCGTTTGCCCTGTATTTCTTCAGCTCGGACTCTGCCTTCCAGAGTTCCCTCTTGTTCTTCAGCCCGTAAGCACCGACTATCTGGTTTTCCGCCTTTATTCGCTCTCCCTCGAATGGGTGCCTCGGCGTCTCGTACTTCTTCCTAATCTTCTTTGGATCTCCCATAAATCATCACTTCTTTGTTTCCGGTGCTGGGGCAGCTACTGGAGCGGGTGTCGCAGCCGGTGCAGCTCCACCCTCGGCCGGAACTGGTACCGTCTCCCCTCTCCTCTTCATGACTCCAACCGCCAGTCCCTTTCTTCCGTTTGATCTCGTCCTCTGTCCCCTGACCTTCTTTCCCTTCTCGTGTCTCGTCCCCTTGTAACTCCTGGACCTCTTCATCCTGTTTACGTCGTCCTGAAGAGCGACTCCAAGGTCTGGACCAACCTTGAGAAGGTTCTCCCCCGTCTGGATGTCGTTCCTGTGGTTGAGAGTCCAGACGGGATAGATCTCATTGTATCCCTTGTCTATAGCCTCTTTGATCTCCTCGATCTTGCCGTCATCGATCTCTCCCAGCTTGACGTTCCTCGGAATGTTCATCTTCTTCAGCAAGATCTCGGCAGTCCTGTAACCTATTCCCCTAATGTTTGTGAGTGCGTACACAGCCTGTCTGGTACCATCCAGGTTTGTGTTCGCCAGCCTGACAATATATTTTATGTTCTCGTTCTTTACTTTCTGTTCAGCCATTATATTTCCCCGCAGAGCAAAACCTTAAGATGTTTTGGATATAAAATGGTTATCGAACAATCGAACGGCTCTGCGAAACTGGAAGACTCATCTTTTCCGCTATCGGAGTGCCGTCACCTTCCCATACCATCGTGCCGTATGATACGATAAAAGGAAATAGGGAATTGTCCTGATAAACGTGGATAGGGAATTGTCATGATTGAGAAAGAGTTTGATTTCGACGAGCTGGTCGATCGGAAGGGAACTGCATCCGAAAAGTGGGATTTCCTCGAAGACGTTTACGGGGCTGGGGGCATCCTCCCGCTCTGGGTTGCCGATATGGACTTCAGGTCCCCCCAGCCTATCGTAGATGCACTGGTGGCGAGGGCAAAGCACGGCGTCTACGGATATACGGGACTTCCTCAGTCCTACTACGATTCAGTTATTGGCTGGTACAGGAGAAGGTACGGTTGGGAACTCAAAAAGGAGTGGTTCATTTTCACTCCAGGAGTGATTCCGGCGATCAGATCTGCGATCAAGGCATTCACCACTCCGGGCGATAAGGTGATAGTCCAGACTCCTGTGTATTTTCCTTTCTTCGAGTCTATAGAATCGAACGGGAGGACCGTCCTCGAAAATCCGCTCAAATTCACAGACGACGGGTACGAGATGGATTTCGATGACCTGGAGAAGAAGGCAAGTGATGCGAGGGCCAGGATGCTCATCCTGTGCAACCCCCACAATCCAGTAGGAAGGGTATGGACGAGGGAGGAACTGACGGAGCTGGGAAGGATATGCATCGAAAATGAACTGCTCGTCGTCTCGGATGAGATACACTCCGACATCAGGTATCCGGGGGTAGGTTTCACGAACTTTGCAACTATTTCTGACCAATTCGCTGACAACTCCATAACGTGCACTTCCGCATCAAAGACGTTCAATCTCGCTGGTCTCCAGATATCGAACATAATAGTACCCAACGAAAGGAAGCGTCAGATGCTTTCAAACTCCATAGCTGCATCCGGGTTCCACTTGCCAAATGCGTTCGCTGCAACAGCAGTCGAGGCGGCATACAACGAGTGCGAGAGCTGGTTTGACCAGGCGATGCTCTATGTGAAGGACAACCTGGAATTCCTGAAGGAGTTCGTGCAAAAGAAGGTGCCAAGAGTGAAGGTCATAGAACCGGAAGGTACCTACCTCGTGTGGCTGGACTTCAGTGAAGTCGAACCGGACCCCGTAAAGCGGCGAAACCTGCTGATCAACGATGCGAAGGTTGCACTCGTAAGCGGGTCAGAATTCAGAGGGAACGGGGCTGGATTCGAGAGGGTTAACATAGCCTGTCCGAGGTCCGTACTGGAGAGGGCTCTCGATCGTATTTCTTCGTGGGTAAAGACGTATACCGGCCAGTAATTCTGAAAGCAGTTCCTGCAGACCCAGGGGGTCTTATTTTTATGGCCCAGGGTGCATTCTGCCCACGATCTATCGATAGTTGTTACGTTTAATGTTCGGTGGAATGTACTCGGTATATTGCAATTTTTTTGGAGAAATTCCGTGACCACGACTGCAGCCTATTCTCGGGAGCTGGACCCAATATTCTTCCCAAAGGCTAATGATTTAAGCGTAATTGTTCTCAACCGTCAGATGATTACGCTCTTTGAATGCATCCCAACCGACTACATGGAGTGTCTTGAATCACAGAGAATGCTGAACGAAAAGAGGAACGAAGGCAAGATCGGAGATACAATAATAGCCACCGGACATCCCGACACCTACACGGGTGGAATTCACTTCAATCCGGTCAGTGAGAGCACCTACTCCGTCCCAATAACAAGGGTCGAACGCGGAGGGAATCTGACGTACCACGGGAAGGGGCAGCTGGTCCTCTATTTCATCATCAATCTGAAGGAACGCGGAATCAACGTGAAGGAACTGATAGAACTCGTGCAAACTGCGCTGAACGCCACCCTCGAAAAGTACGGTCTGAAGGGAGAGGGACGGTTGTTCAAGGAAACGGGCGTGTGGGTCGGAGGTAGGAAGATATGCTCGATCGGGTTCGCAGTCAAGGGATTTTCCACTTTTCACGGAATCGCTGTCAACCTCAACACAGATCTCGATAAATTCTTCAAGATTAGTCCATGCGACATGGATCCCGGTGTGATGACATCTCTCGACAAGGAGATAGGTCATCCAGTCGATGAAAATCGTTTCCTGGAATTGATGGTGAACAGCCTCTCGAAAGTGTTCGGGGAAAGGATAGAGAAACTGGATTGTAGCCAGATTAAAAGTTGACTTGTTTTATTTTTATAATAAAATAATTTTAAAACTGAGAAAAATATATATGTTCTTCTTTAATTTAGTTGTATGATTACCGAAGATTTTTTGGACGCTGATCAGATAAAGAAAATGATATCAAACCACATGCTCGCAGATGGGTTACCCCTCATACTCAACCTCCAGAAGAGCAAGGGGATGAAGCTCTTCGATATGGAGACGGGAAAGGAGTTCCTGGACTTCTTTGGTTTCTTCGCATCCAATGCGGTGGGAATGAACCACCCCGACATGTTCGACAAGGAATTCCTCGAGGATCTGAAGTGGGCCGCAATAACCAAGGTAACGAATTCGGATATCTACACCCCGGAAATGGCGAGGTTCGTTGACACGTTTGCAAGGGAAACTGGGCCGGAATACATGAAGTATTTCTTCTTCATAGACGGCGGTGCTCTTGCAGTCGAGAACGCCCTGAAAGCCGCATTCGATTGGAAGGTAAGAAAGAACATGTCTGAAGGAGTGAAGGGGGAGAAGGGCAGCAAGATAATCCACCTGAAGGAGGCGTTCCACGGGAGGAGCGGCTACACCATGAGCCTTACGAACACCTTCGATCCAAAGAAGACCATGTATTTCCCCAAGTTCGACTGGCCAAGGATCTCCAACCCCAAGATCAATTTCCCGCTCGACGACGAGTCCGTGGGGGAAGTGGAAAAACTCGAGGACAAGAGCATATCGGAGATGGAGAATGCATTCAAGAAGAACAAGAACGATGTTGCAGCTTTCATCATCGAGCCGATACAATGCGAGGGCGGAGACAACCACTTCAGGAAGGAATACTTTGAAAGGGCCATGGATGTTGTTCACGAGAACGATGCGCTCTTCATAGTTGACGAGGTACAGACGGGTATGGGAGTGACGGGCAAGTGGTGGGCGCACCAGCACTACGGGATAGAGCCTGACCTGCTTGCGTTCGGAAAGAAGTCACAGGTGTGCGGCATAATGGCCGGAGAGAAGATAGACGAGGTCGAGGACAACGTTTTCAAGGTCTCTAGCAGGATAAACTCGACATGGGGAGGAAACCTCGCCGACATGGTGAGGTCGACCAAGATCATCGAGATAATGAAGAAGTACAACCTTGTCAGGAACGCAGACAGGATGGGAAAGATCATAGTAGAGTTCCTCAACGAGATGCACGATAAGTACCCGAAGATAGTCTTCAATCCGAGGGGAAAGGGGACACTGGATGCGCTCGATTTCAAGACTTCCGCGAGGAGGGACGAATTCTTCGACCGCCTTTATTCAAAGGGGGTAATTGCATTGAAGGCTTCTGAGAAGACCGTCAGGCTTAGGCCGCCACTGATTGTGTCGGAGAAGGACATAGAGAAATTCTCGGAAGTTGTCGAGCAGGTACTGAAGGAAATGTCCTAAGGTTCCTGACAAACAATTTATTTATCCTTTTGTTTGCAGAATCCAATGGACTTTAGAGTCACAAAGGAGACTAAGCAAACGGAGAAGGAACAAGAGAAGGCTGTCAGCGCCGAGATTTACTTCGAGAGGGGAGCGAGATACCTCTCGCTCAAGAAGTACAAGGAGGCCATCGAAAATTTCCAGAAGGCGCTGGAGATAGACAAGGGCGACTACGAGACCAGGTTCAATCTCGCGGTCACCTACTTCCACTCCGGAAGATACGACAAGGCGCTGGAGTTGTTCGACGAACTTCTGAAGGAGGGAAGGGAAGACCAGGACCTTTTCTTCAACATAGGTAGCATCTACCTGGAGAAAGGGGAATACAGGAAAGCTGTCGAGAACCTCCAGAAGTGCATCCAGATAGACGAGTTGTACCTCGACGGGTTCGTGAATCTGGGCAACGCATACTTCTATCTCCAGGACTACGACAACGCGATCAAGAATTACGACCAGACGATTGTGCTGAACCCCCAGAACGCGGACTACTTCGTGAACAGGGGACTGGCATACATGGGCAAGGGGGACAACGCCACCGCAGTTGCCGATCTGGAAAAAGCTCTGTCCCTGGATCCTTCCAACAACAAGGCAAAACTCAACCTGCAGAAGATCGAGTCAGAGAGCTAGTATAACCGACAAACTGCACTCAGATCGCCGTCCAGTTTCATTCTTGTTTTTGGTTATGTTCTTGGTGATGGGTTGAGAAATTCACGTATTCAGATGTGCAGGGTCACTGCAAATTTATTTCTCCCTCCCCCAACCACGGATATCTTTGTTCAGCAGCAACATGAATCCGATAAACAACGTGCCTGTTCCAGCAATGATAAATGAAAACCCTAAGCCAAAACCCGTGATAAGTAGTCCTCCGACTGCAATACCTAATGGGACCATGGAAAAACCAATGGTCTGATCTATGGTAAAATACCTGCCAAGGAATTCATTCGGGACTTCACGCTGCACTTCAGAAATGAATGTCGTGTTCACAATCCCTCCCAGAAACCCTTCAAAAAACATGGCAGCGATTGATACCGTAGTTACAGGAACGAGGATCAGGAAAATTAGAGGAAGTCCTCCGAGACCCCAAATCAACGGGACCCATATTCCTGGACGCTTTTCAAGTTGAAGTTTTCCGGTGAGGATTCCACCCACCGCGTAACCTATGGATGAGCTGCCCAGGATTATCCCGAAAACGACCGATCCTCCATGCAATATGTTGAGAACATAGACTACCATGTATATGTTGTAAAACGAGAAAAAATTCAGGAATATGGATGCAACCGTGAGAATGAGCAATGGTCTCTTCGAAGCAAGAAATGTGAAGCCAGACTTTAC
>CAYMEF010000043.1:0-10437 GCA_964389625.1 uncultured Thermoplasmatales archaeon | reverse complement strand
GGCAGGAGTGGAAGTGGGGGATGATAAACAAGCTGACTTCCGGCGTCGAGAAGCTAGTAACTTCTTACGGGGGAGAGGTTGCGAAAGGTAGGGGCGTTATAGAGAACAGCCGCTCGGTACGGGTCAACAACGAAACGTTCAACGCAAAGAGCATCGTCATAGCGACGGGATCGGTACCATCCCGGTTAAAGGGTATAGACGATGTACTTTACAACAGGGACATTCTGGACGTAGACCACATTCCAAAGTCGCTCGTGGTGATAGGTGGAGGATACATTGGGATAGAACTTGGGACCGCTTTCTCAAAGCTCGGGAGCGAGGTGACAATAGTTGAGATGATGCCCAACATACTGCCAGGGACAGATACCGACCTGAGCAAGTATGTCGACAGGAGGATGAGCACCCTTGGAATCAAGGTGATCCTGGGGGCAAGGGTGGAGAAGGTGACAAAGTCTGTCGATTACGCAGTCAGTCTCGCCGACGGTACCGTACTGAAGGCAGAGCTTGTCGTCATGACTGTCGGAAGGCAACCCAACACGCAGGGCTTCGGACTAGAGAAGATAAACCCGGAAATGGATGGAAGGTTCATCAAGACTGACAAGAGGAAGAGGACTAGCATCGAGGGAGTATATGCTGTTGGAGACGTGAGCGGACAGCCTATGCTGGCCCACAAGGCGTTCTACGATGCGGAGATCGCAGCCGACAACATATCCGGAAAGATTGTGGAGGTGGACTACAGGGCGATGCCGTTCGTCATATATTCCGATCCGGAGATCGCCACGACAGGCACCAAGACGGAGAGGTTCAACAACATCCCGCTTGCCACTAACGGGAGAGCACTTGGCATGAACTACAATCAGGGGGTCTTCAGGGTATACGTTGACGATGACTTCGTGATCAAGGGAGGCGCTTTCGTTGCCCCAAGGGCGTCAGAACTGATAAGCGAGATCTCGCTTGCAGTCGAAGCAGGACTGACGTCTAAGGACCTGGGAATGACCGTGCATCCCCACCCCACCCTTTCGGAAGGGGTGAAGGAGGCCGCAGAGGCAACCTATGGCAAGTCCCTACACTATAAATCCAACCGCTGATCTGGGAACGATCGACTACCGGGCCGCGCTTTCGCTACAGAGGATGTTGGTAGATAGGGTAATGAGCGGAAAGATTGGCGATGTGCTTCTCTTTCTGGATCATCCTCCAGTCTACACCGTCGGCAGGGGCAAGAAACCACACAACTATGAGGGAGTAAGCGTGGTTGATACGGAGCGTGGAGGGGACGTGACCTATCACGGCCCTGGCCAACTCGTTGTTTACCCGATAATCGATCTGGGGAGAAACAGGATAGATGGGGCGAGGTCACTCGTGCACCTTATAGAAAACGCAGCCACATCTTCACTGGCCGCGCTCGGTTACACTGCAACAGTTGGTGATGAGCCGGGGATCTGGGTCGAGGGGAAGAAAGTCGCATCGATAGGACTGGCGATAAGGGAGAAGATTTCTTTCCACGGGGTAGCTTTGAACATTTCTGAAGCGGTCTTGGAAGGTTTTGCCAGGATCAATCCGTGCGGTCTAAACCCAAGCACAGTAGGGTATGTCCCGGTGAGCAGGGAGAAGCTGTTGAGGGAGCTAAGGAGAAGGTTCGAGATACTCGTTCATCCATTCGACGAAGTTGGCCCAGATTTCTTCACAACGATGGAATAACAGAGCCCCATACCGTCCTGTGTGCACTGCTCGATTCCGGGAATATTAAATTACCCAGATGTGATTACGAATGGTGATAGCAAACTCGGGTATAGTGCTGAAGGACGGTAGCCTGGTTGTTGTCAGAGAATATAACAATACAGACCTTTCCAAACTGAGGGAATTCGTCAATTCGCTTTCGGATTCGTCCATTCAGGGCAGATTCATGCAAAACATCCCTAGGGAGAGGGCGATTGATGTCCTTCTGTCCAAGGGAACGTCCTCGGTTATTGCACTTAGGGCCGACAAGATTATCGCACATGGCTCTCTGTACGAGAAGGGAAAAGGTAACTCGGAGATGGGTATAATCGTTGACGATAGGTATCAATCTCAGGGACTAGGCACTGCCATTCTCGGACTGCTTGCAGAGCACGCGGTGAGATCCGGGACTGGTGAAATAACGACGTACGTTGCCCCGGAGAATTACAAGATGATATCGGCGGTAAAGAGCATGGGTTTTGCCGTAGAATCAACTGCGAAGCCTGGCGTTCTTGAAGTAAAATTCTCACCTTCCTCTCTCCCGGAAGCGATAGATAATTTTGAGAACAGAAGCGCCATCTCGGCGGTCAATGCAGTGAAGTTCTTCCTTGAGCCAAAGAGCATTGCGGTCATAGGAGCTTCCTCAGATAGGAGTTCTATAGGTGGACAGCTCTTCTTTAACCTCCTCGAGAGCAATTTCAAGGGACAGATATTTCCGATCAACCCCTCGCACGATTTCGTGCAGGGAATCCGGGCCTACAAGTCTGTAAAGGACATAGAGTTCCCGGTAGAGATGGCACTCATAGTGGTCCCCGTAGAGTTTGCACTGAAGGTCGCGGAGGAATGCGGACAGAAGGGTGTGAATGGTCTGGTTATAATAACTTCAGGTTTCTCGGAGGTTGGAGAAGAGGGTAAGGCGAGGCAGGCACAGCTCTCGGCCATATGCGACAGGTACGGAATGCGTGTGATCGGTCCGAACTGCATGGGGGTCATTAACAATTCGGATGGCGTGAGTCTCAACGGACAGTTTTCTCCGTTCAAGCCAGTAAAGGGGAGGGTGTCTTTCCTTTCGCAGTCTGGAGCTCTGGGAATTGCTGTATTCGATATCACGACCAAGCTGGGTCTTGGTCTCAGCTCGTTCGTCTCGGTCGGGAACAAGATGGACATATCGGGAAACGATCTTATACAGTACTGGGAGAACGACGAGAACACGGACGTGATCCTTCTCTATCTCGAGTCGTTTGGAAACCCGATACAGTTCTCGAGACTCGCCAGAAGGGTCACCAAGAAGAAGCCGATTGTGGTTGTCAAGAGCGGGAGAGGATCTGCCGGGTTCAGGGCTACACAGTCACACACAGCTGCGCTGCTGTCTACCTCGGACGTTACGGTAGATGCACTCTTCAAGCAGAGCGGAATCATAAGGTGTGATACCCTTGACGAGATGTTCGACGTCACCTCTGTCCTTGCACACCAGCCCGTCCCCAAGGGGAACAGGGTAGCAATACTCACGAACGCAGGAGGTGCAGGAATACTGGCCGCAGATGCCTGCGAGTCCCACGGCCTAGTAGTTCCAGACCTCTCCGACGACACCAAGAAGAGGCTGAGAGAGATACTTCCATCCATAGCGAGCGTCAGAAACCCTGTGGATATGACTGCGGGCATAGGACCTGACGCATATTCGAAAGCGATGGAGATACTGGGATCCATAGACGAGATAGATTCGATAATAGTCATTTTCATCCTTCCAGGTGCATGGGACCCTAACGAGGTTGCGAGAAACATACTCGACGGAACTATGAAGGTTAAGAACTCGAAAACAGTGGTTTCAGTGTTCATGGGCACAAAAGGGATATCGGAGATCCTGAAGGGAGAAAATCTGAGCATTCCATCATTTCCGTTCCCTGAGGATGCGGCGATCTCCCTTTCAAAGGCGGTCGAATACGGAAGGTGGAAGTACGCCCCCTCGAGGAAGATCACCGAAGAGAGCGGAATAGACAAGGACAGCGTGAAGGCGATCATCTCTAAAGCACTGAGGGGGGGGAGGGAATGGCTGAGCTACAATGAGTGCAACTTAGTGCTCAACACTTACAGGATACCCACCATTAGAACTGCGACCGCAGTAGGTGCA
This sequence comes from uncultured Thermoplasmatales archaeon, assembly GCA_964389625.1. GTDB lineage: Archaea > Thermoplasmatota > Thermoplasmata > Thermoplasmatales. The sequence continues at coordinate 6,593 of CAYMEF010000043.1, read as the reverse complement.
GAGGAAGTGAGAGCGAGGACGAAGGGATGGGAGGGAGAGGTAGCGATCAAGGCCTACGGGCCGAAACTTATACACAAAAGCGACGTGGGTGCTGTCAAACTGAACGTGCCGGTTTCCGATGCTCCCGACGAGTGTGAGAAGATGATAGGCATGCTCAATTCAAAGGGCCTAACCGTAGATTATATCGTCGTTCAGGAAATGGTATCGGACGGCATAGAGATGCTCGCAGGATCAACGCACGATCCCGCGTTCGGACCACTGGTCGTAGCCGGAATGGGAGGAAAACTCGTAGAACTTCTCAAGGACATCTCTACCAGGCTCGCCCCAATAGACAGGGAGGACGCAGATCAGATGATCTCTGAGCTCAGAACGGCCAAGATTCTGGATGGCTACAGGGGTGGCATTGTCGCAGACAGAGAAGCGTACGAGGACGTTATAGTAAGGATCTCAAGACTGGTGTACGACAACCCCGAGATAGTGGAACTGGACCTCAATCCCGTTATTGTCCTGGAAAGAGGCAAGGGAACGAAGACAGTTGACTTCAGAATAAGGGTAGCGAACCTTTACCAGAGTACCCCATCATTTGTTGCAAAGAGCGTTATCAAGACTCAAGTCTGAACACGCCGAAGATAACGACTGTTCAGGAGGATCGCCCGGTGAAACTTGTGCATTCGTTCCCACCGAGAACTTTTTATGAGTCGTCAAACTATCGAGAATAACGGTGATATAACTAATGGTTACCATGAGGGCTGTAATCTCTACCTCAGACGGGAAGACACGACAACTCGAAGTACCTGAAGACAGGCAGAGCGCCCTATACGGAAAGAAGATCGGAGAAGTGCTTGACGGTTCACTGCTAGGATTCAGCAACACAAAGCTCAAGATCACAGGGGGAAGCGACAAGGACGGATTCCCCATGAGAAACGATTTCCCAGGAATGAGGAGAAAGCGGGTATTGCTAACGAGCGGCGCTGGATTCCATCCAAAGAGGGAGGGCCTCAGGAAGAAGAAAAACATCAGGGGGAATACAGTTGGTGAGGACATCTCTCAGATCAACTTCTTGGTGATTGAGGGAAAGATAGAAGAACCCAAGGGAGAAACGAATGAAGCTGCCAAGACCACCTGAAGTCAACATAGGGATGGTGGGCCATGTCGATCATGGCAAGAGCACTCTGACAAAACTCCTGACGGGAGTGAAGACAGATTACTTTTCTGAGGAAATAAAAAGGGGGATATCGATAAAACTCGGGTATGCAGACACTCCGGTGTACAGGTGTCCCGACGGGTTTCCGACCAGGTACTCCATAAACGTCTCGGACTGCGGAAAGGGCGGAATATTGGAAAGGGTCGTGAGCTTTGTGGATTCCCCCGGACACGAAAGCCTGATGGCGACGATGCTGTCCGGAGCTGCCATAATGGACGGTGCGATAATGGTCATTGCGGCCAACGAAAAGTGTCCGAAGCCACAGACAAGGGAACACCTGATGGCACTGAATTTCCTTGGCATTAAGAACATCGTAATAGTTCAGAACAAGATCGATCTTGTTACAGAAGAGCGGGCGTTAGAGAGTTACGAAGAGATCAAGACCTTCGTCAGGGGAACCGTGGGAGAGAATGCGCCCATTATACCGATGAGCGCTCTTGACAATGCGAACCTAGACTCGCTGCTTGAGGCAATCGAGCGTTCAATACCCACCAGGAAATTTGATACGAAAGGGAATGCGATGATGTACATCGCTCGCAGCTTTGACGTGAACAAACCTGGCGCTACCCCTGAATCACTCCGAGGAGGAGTGTTAGGTGGTTCTATAATGTCTGGTAAATTCAAGACGGGAGACGAGGTTGAGATTTCACCCGGAATCGCAGTGACAAAGGGTGGAAAGAAATCGTGGACCCCCATCCAGACTCGGATCTCCTCCATCATTTCTGGAAGCATAACCCTCAACGAAAAAGGTCCGGGCGGACTCGTTGGGATAGGCACAAAGCTTGATCCATTCCTGACTAAAGGCGACAGCCTCGTTGGGATGGTGGTCGGACACAAGGGAACCCTGCCCAAACCAGTATTCAAGATTTCGCTCAAGACCAGCATACTGAACAAGGTAGTCGGAAGCTCCGAGGAGCTCAACGTCGATAGAATAATAAAGGGGGAGACGCTCCTTCTGAACGTCGCAACTGCAGTGACTGTAGCAACTGTTACTCAGTCAAAGGGCGACATGATGGAAGCCGATCTGAGATACCCCATAATTGCCCTTCCGGGACAGAACGTCGCAATAAGCAGAAAGATTCAGAACAGGTGGAGACTCATAGGCAGCGGTACCGTAAACTGAACATCAAATTCTTGGCATTACGTCAATAATTCATTGTGCAGCCCTTGCTAATTGCGCACTCTTCACACCTCGGATCTTTCCGGCAAATTTGCTTGCAGTGCTCGTCGATGAGCGCATGGAATTCCATCGACTGTTCCTGAGAAAATATCGATAAGAGCAGGAACCTGATCTCCTCATAGTCCGTGATGGTGTGATGAGTACCCGCATATCTGTTGAACAGTCTGATCGTGTATTTGTCTATGGGGACAGTGCGTTGATGGAACGCATAGAGCGCTATGGTGTCGGCAGTTTCCTTTCCGATCCCTTGCAGATGAAGTAATTCATCTCTCGTGCTGTAGATGTTCGGGGATTCTTCTATACTTGACCGAAAGTGCTCAAGAACTTCCTTGAGATACTTCGACTTCTGTGCATAGAAGCCAGCGGGTTTGATCTTGTCTTCTAGATCTGTGCTCTCCACTATTTCGGATATCGTCCTTCCCCTCAGTCTGATGAGAGCTTTCTCTGCATTTTTCCACGTGGTGTTCTGTGCAAGAATCGCCCCCTCTATGACTTCAACCGGGTTATTGGCTGGCCACCAGTAGACGTAGCCGTATTCTCTCATCAGTTCTCCGAACAGTCTAGTTACAGCCTCTGAAGTAAGTCTCCCAGTGGTATTGGATTGCTCTGTCTGATTTATCGCTTGCTGGTCTCTGGTTTCCCGGTCACCTCTTCGCGATTGATGTATTGCCTGCCCTCAGCTGCTGCTTCCCCTTCCTGATACTTTCAATGAGCTTTGGAACGATGTCGTACGCATCTCCCGTCAGTGCCACATCAGAATATCTCACAATCGGTGCTGCCGCATCCTTGTTGATCGAGATTATGTATTCAGAAGCCTTCATGCCTGCTATGTGCTGTATAGCCCCGGATATCCCCACCGCTATGTACAGCTTTGGATGTACAGTTTTTCCCGTCTGGCCCACTTGCCTGTCCCTCGTGATCCAGCCGGCATCTACTGTTGGCCTAGACGCTGCGACTATTCCTCCCAACTCGTTCGCAAGTTCCTCGAGCATCTTGAACCCTTCCTTCCTTCCGAGACCCATGCCGCCGCAGACGACAACGTCCGCCGTTGTAATGTCCACTTCCTCCCTCGCGACTGTCTGAAGGAGTTTGGTTACGACTTCCTCCTCCTTCAGGTTGCTCTCGACCATCTCGATTTCGCCCTTCCTACCTGCCATCCTCTCCACAGGCTTGAATATGCCAGGTCGAGCGCTCGCCATCTGGGGTCTGTGCTTGCTGCACAGGATGTTTGCTAGTATTGCTCCTCCGAATGCAGGTCTCCTCGCTTCTAGCAGTTTTTTTGTAGGATCTATGTCTATCTCTGTACAGTCAGCTGTGATACCAGTATTGACCCTGACCGCAATCCTGGATGCCAGGTCTCTACCGTTGTGCGTAGCGCCGATGACGAAGTAGTTTGGCTTCTTTTCGACTATCAGCGAGGCAAGCATATCGACGTAGGGTTTCGTCCTGTAGTGTCTGTAGACGGGGTTCCTGGCGAATATGACCTTGTCGACACCGTACTCAACGGCCTCTTGTGCCATCTTTTCACCCGATTCGTCAGCAATTAGCACCCCCACCAGTTTCTCGTTGTATTTGTCTGCGAGTCTCCTTCCAATTCCTGCCATCTCGAGGGCAACCCTCGAGAGCTGTCCTTCGTTCTGTTCCAGCCAAATCCAAAGATCCTTGTAGAGCTCAACGTTGGGTGGAGGAGTGGCACACTTGTGGGTTATCATTTGACCACCCCCTTCTCTATCAGCACCGTAACAACCTTGTCCAGCTCCTCGATCGATGGTCTTGAAGGATTCTTGACAGGGTCAGGGACGGTCTTCATGTCCTTAACTATCGTTGGAGACCCTTTGAGGCCTATGCACGCCGGGTCCAGCTTCAGTTCCTTGTTTGTGACCAACCTGATGCCTTTCTTGTAAGCGGCGATCTTTCTCTTCAGGGTAGGATTCCTCGGCTCGTTTGCGTTGAGTGTGATTGTCAACACCGCTGGAGTTCCGATCTTAATTGTTTCCTCCGCTCCTTCGATATCCCTAACAACGACCAGGAAACCATCTTCATACGCCACCTTGTGAACGTACGTCGCCTGTTCGTATCCCAGAAACTCCGCTATTCCGGGCCCTACGTGTCCGGTCGAAGAGTCTGTCGTCTCTTCTCCACAGAAAATCACGTCGAAACCTCCGAGATAATCTGCGACCGATGCCAGGGTAAATCCCGTGGGCCAAGTGTCTGCGCCTGCAAACACCCTGTCAGTGACGAGTACCCCGTTGTCCACTCCCATCCCCATCAGCTGCAACAGAGCCGTATCGGCCATCGGCGGTCCCATCGTTATCACTGTTATCTCTCCGCCATACTTGTCCTTGAGCTGAATCGCAGCTTCAGTTGCATTTACGTCTGGAGGATTCACCACATTCCTTGCCATGCTCCTGTTCAGAGTCTTGGTGACGGGATCGATGCTGATGTCCTGGCTGTCCGGCACCTGTTTGATCATAACGGCTATTTTCAACATCTTTTATCACCCATACTTGTAAATTACGCCCTTGCCGGCCTTCGGAAAGTTCCAGGTAACAGAGCCCTGGTCGCACGCAACCGAGCACGTACCGCACTCAACGCAGTCCTCGTACTGGAAGTTTAGCTTCCCGTCCTGCAGTGTGTAGCACTGTGCGGGACAGGCCATCACACAGAAGTGGTGAGGACACTTTTCGCAGATCCTCTCGTCTACTGTTATGTGAGCATACGATTTGTCAATGTCGTACTTTGTCTTTCCTAGTCTCTCCTTTATGTCCAATGTCACATCCTCCTGTACATGTAGTAGAAATCTGATGCCGTCTTCAGCTTGCTCATCTTCAGATCTGTCGCACAAGAACTCAGTATTTCCCTTATCTTCTTCTTTGGCTGCCCCCTCTCCCAGAGCATCTCGAGCAAAATGCCCTCGAGCATCTTAGGATACGTTGTGTACATGCTCCTGTTGTTCGTTACTTTCCTTATGTCCTTGAATGTCTTCAGATCCTTCAGTACGTAGCTGTCCTCCAACTTCTTCCTGTAGAGCGAAAGCGCGCTCGACGAATAATCACTCTTTTCCTTTGACTCTACTGCAGTTTCGCCCGCCAGAATCCCAGACAGGAATGCGTAATTCATACCCTGGAGCACCAGGCCATTACTGAATCCAAAACCAGCCGCGTCTCCAACGATCATGTAGCCATCTCCATAGAGCTGTGGAACCATTTCCATTCCCCCTTCAGGAATCATATGGGCCCCGTACTCCGCAACTGTTCCCCCTTCGATGAGAGGGGCTATGGAAGGGTGCTCCTTGAACTGCTCTATTATGTCGTACGTGTGCGTCACTCCGTTCTCCCTTAGCTGTTCCATCGGTGAAACTATACCGAGAGAGATGCTGTCCTTGTTCGTGTAGAAGAATGCACCAATGTTAAGATCACCCATGTTGCCAAGAATGTACTCCGAAGCCATTCCGGACGTAGAATTGAGATTGAACCTGTCCTCGATCTTTTGGGGACTCATTTTTATGATCTCCTTGACACCCACGGAGACCTCCCAGTCCTGGAGAGGTTTTCTCAGTCCCGCTTCGATAGCGAGTCTTGGATTGATACCCTCGGCCAGTATAACAACATCGGAAGTGACAACGTCTCCGGATTCCTCGATACCGATAACCCTGCCTTCTTTCTTTACGAGAGATTCAACTGTTATTCCGGGAATCACTGTTGCACCGGCCTCCCTTGCCTTCTTTGCAAGCCATGGATCGAACTTTGATCTCAGGACCGTATACCCTACCTTGTTTTCTTCGAAGATCTTTGTCTTGAAATCGATTATTATGGACGACTTATCAGTCAGGAAACCGATTTTCTTGTCATGAATGAATCGTTCTAGCGGAGCTTCGCTCTGCCACTTGGGTAGAATCTTGGCTAGATCATTCCCCCACAGGACTCCTCCAGAAAGATTCTTTGCACCTGGTGGGTCTGACCGATCAACTAGCAGGACACTTAGCCCTTTGCTTGCCATCGTGATTGCTGAAGCTGAGCCAGCGTTTCCTGCACCTACAACTATGGCATCATAATCTGGCATCCAATCGAGAGCGCTTCAAAACTATTTACGTTTTCTACGATTTTACTCTAGTAAACTTCGCATTCAGATGTGATCGTCAATTTCAAGCGGGTGTTTGACAAAGAATTTTAAGGAAGTAATCATAATGAGTGAAAATGCCACCGTAGC
>CAYMEF010000042.1:0-10711 GCA_964389625.1 uncultured Thermoplasmatales archaeon | reverse complement strand
AGATGACGATATCGTTAAGAGAAGTGGTCTATGTTTCAAGGAAGAGAAGGAGTTCCGCAGCCGTTTCGCTGCTTAGGACGAAGGTATCACGCTTCATGAAGGTACCCTCCGAAAACGTCTGGATCGATGATTCGGTGAACAGATTCATCTGGAAGAGGGGGATAGAGAAGCCACCTAGGAAACTCAGGGTGAAGATCCTGAAACTGGAAGAGGACAATTCGGCAGAGGTGCTTCTTCCAGATCAGGCATGATACAGATAACTAGGGTATTTAATTCTCCATTCGTTGGAGTGTACATCAGGACCTGGGAGGAATTCTCGCTCGTCCCGCGAGATCCCGACAGGGACATCAAGGGACTGGTTTCATCATCGCTCAAGACGGAGCCGATAGAGATGACGATCGGAGGTTCAAACCTCCTTGGTTCATTGGCGGTCATGAACTCAAACGGAATGATATTCAGCAACATCATCTCCGAGGAGGAATTGAAGAACGTTCCTAGGGAGATGAACGTTGCAGTACTAAGGGACAATCTCAATGCCGTTGGAAACAACATTCTTGCAAACGACACCGCTGCGCTGATACACGAGGATTTCAGCGACGAATCCGTGAAGACGATAAGGGATACACTGGGGGTAGAGGTAGTCAAGGGGAAGTTCAAGGATGTCAAGACCGTTGGGTCTAGTGGACTGATAACATCGTCTGGTCTCGTGATTCCACCCAACATGACTGACGACGAAATAGAAGAACTTGCAAAGATCTTTGGCGTGAAGGGACGAGTCGGAACCGCTAATTTCGGCAGCCTTTACGTTGGCGCTTCGGTTGTTTCAAACAGCAAGGGCGCACTCATAGGCGAAGACAGCACAACTGTTGAAATTTCTAACATCGAAGAAGCACTAAATCTATGAGAATAGAGAGGTGCCCAGGGGTCTACGAACCAGAGGACGATTCCTATCTTCTCATGGCTATAGAGGAGGTCAGGGGACGCGTCATAGAGATCGGTTGCGGTACAGGAATCGTTGGACTGAGTTACGCAGCTTCCGGCGCATCAGTGACGCTAGTGGACATTTCGGAGAGTGCCGTCAGGTGTGCAACCAGGAATGCTACAGAAAATGGCCTTCAAGTCAAGGTAATCAGGTCAGACATGTTCTCTGCAATCAGGGGAAGGTTTGACTATGCAATTTTCAATCCCCCATACCTGCCGAGCACCCCACCGAACGATCCTGCGTGGTCGGGAGGTAAAAAGGGAAACGAGATGACGACGAGATTCCTTAGGGAATTTGGGGCATTCTCAAAATACGCTTTTTATATTGAATCTTCATTATCCCCCATTCAGAAAGGCAAGTTCCATGGATTGTGCTTCCGGGTCGTGAAGAAGATCGACTACGAGTTTGAAGAGCTAAGCCTAGTGAGGGTTAGCGGAAATGTCATCCATTGATGACGAGATCAGGGAACTGGAGGCCGAGGTCAAGAAGACCCAATACAACAAGGCAACGGAACACCACATAGGACGGATCAAGGCAAAAATAGCCAGACTGGAGAAGGTAAAGGAAGAGAGGTCGAAGAAGGGCAGTGGAGGGACCGGGTTTTTTATAAAGAAGGGGATATATCCTAGCATTGGCTTGCTGGGCCCTCCATCGGTGGGAAAGAGCAGTATCCTCAACGCAATCACCAATGCGGAGAGCAGGGTGGGGGAATTCGATTTCACGACACTTTCGATCGTTCCGGGCGTAATGGAATACAGGGACATGAAATTCAGAATCCTGGACCTGCCGGGCGTCATAGAGGGAGCTCACGAGGGAAAGGGGAGAGGTAGGGAGGTAATTTCGGTCCTCAGAAACGTCGATCTCATAGTTATAGTTCTGGACCCGTTCAAGTACGACCCATCCTACATCCTCAAGGAGCTTCATAGGGAAGGGATCAGGATAAATTCCAAGCCTCCAAAGATGTCGATAGTTTTGAAGGACAGGGGAGGACTGAACATCACGAAAGTTGGAAGATCGGAGTTCGATATAGAGCTGCTGGAGTCCATAAGCAGGGAATTCGGCATCATCAATGCAGACATCATCCTCAGGCAGTCAATGACCGCTGACGTATTTATAGACGGCCTGCTGGGAAACAGGGTTTATCTGCCGGCTGTCTTCATACTCAACAAGTCAGATGTCCCGGAGTTCCAGAAAGCATACGAATTCTTGAGGGAGATGGGGCTAGACACGATCCAAATGTCTGCAGTGAAGAAGAAAAACATCGAGCTTTTGAAGGAGAGGATCGCTGGAAAGGTCAGGATGATCAGAGTCCACCTCATACCATGGAACGCCCCTTCTGACGCAGAGCCGATGGTGGTCAGGGAGGGGAGTACGGTCGAGGATGTTTGCAAGGCAGTTCACACAGATTTCGTTGAAAAATTTAAATTTGCAACCATAACCGGAAAGTCCGTCAGGTTTCCAAACCAGAGAGTAGGGCTCGAACACAGGGTCCAGGATGGAGACAGCCTGACAGTAATGCTAAAGAAGGGTTGAACGCACTTCGATGTTGTGAGGGGCGAATGCTGCTGATCCATGATGAAACACCTCGGATGAGTCCTCGAGAGTGGCTGGTTTCACGGTATAGCAAAGAAAGCTCATCTCCAGGAATGATCGCCCTAGAACCTTAACACGTTGGGATTGAAATTGTGCATTCTACCTGTTAAGTCCGGATTACATTTTTAATCAGCCCAATCTCAAAAAGAATCGGCCTCTATTTAAGGTCTGACTAATATTTTTATATCGAGTATCCATAGGGTTAGAAGCCTAACTGGTAGTGAAATAGTTGGCAGACAGAGTACTGGCATTCTTGGACTTATTCGTGGATTCACAGAGGATGGATGAGGTAATCTCTTCTCTGAAGGAGATTAAAAACGCCATCCAGATTTATGAAGTTACAGGGGAATTTGATGTCATCGTACTGGTGAACGTTGCTAGCATCGAAGAATTCAGGGACATGCTGAAGAATAGGATAATGAAGATACCTGGAATAAAGAGCACAGTTACTTCTATAGTACTGAAGTCGCACAGGAACCATAACCAGGAAGTCCCGGAATAACCTGGTAAATACAGCTTCCAATAGAGGAATCTGCCGAGGTTGACATGGTAATTTATTTGCACGTGAACGCACATAGGGGGGTCAGCCGGTAGGTGGAACCATGTTATCTGTCGGAGACCTGTTCGTCGTTGCACTCGTCTGGGGGGTAGTGATACTAAGCGCATGGTTCCTCTCGAAACACCTGATCACTGTGTTTACCGGAAGCAAGAGCAGACTAGATCGGTTGTTTCTCCCGGCAGAGAACTTCATCTTCTACCTAGCTGGCGTTGACAGTGCTAAGAACATGGGGTGGAAGGAGTACTTCAAGGCACTCTTCTATCTGAACGTTGGTCAGGCAGTGATTGCATTCTTCATATTGATGTTCCAGCAGAGTCTTCCCCTGAACCCGATGCACTACGCAAATCTGTCTTGGTCGCTGGCTCTCAACACTGTACTCTCTTTCTCTTCTAACACGAACCTGCAACACTACAATGGAGAAGCAGTTCTCTCTTACCTCAGTCAGATGTCCGCCATCCAATTCTTGCAGTTCACATCTGCCGCGACTGGTCTTGCTGCGGGAGTTGCGGTAATCAGGGGGTTCGCAGGGAAGTCCAGGACTATTGGAAACTTCTACTTCGACTACGTTAGGTCTCTGACGAGGGTCTTGCTCCCACTGACCTTCGTGACGACGATAGTTTTGATAGTCCTCGGGGTCCCACAGAGCCTAGGTGGTTATTCACAAGTTGCGACGCTCCAGAAGGGGACGTACGAATTTCTCTACAAGGGTCCAATTGCATCCCTCGTTTCCATCATGCAACTCGGCACGAACGGTGGCGGATACTTCGGCGCAAATTCGGCCTATCCCCTCCAGAATCCGAGCCAGATCAGTGACTTCTTTGAAATGGGTCTGATGATGTTGATCCCCACCTCTATTCTCTTCGTGTTCGGCCGCATGGTTGGTGACAGCAGGGAGGGCAGAACACTCTTCCTTGCTGCGTACGCGATATACGGTATCGATCTTCTCATTGCGTTCCTGCCGGCATCTCAGATAGGTCAGGGGATGGAGGTCAGGTTTGGAGGTGCAGCTACGGTATTCTGGACCGTCACGACGACTGCATTCACTACCGGATCCGTAAATTCCTCTCTTTCGGGGCTGAACCCTGTCGTGATACTTGCCGGGTTCTTCGGTATGCTCGTACAGGGAGCTCCCGGTGGGACAGGAGTGGGAGTTACTTATCTCATCATGTTCGTCATCGTTACCATCTTCCTCGTTGGACTCATGGCCGGCAGGACACCGGAATACCTCGGGATAAAGATCGAGGGGAGAGACGTTAAACTCGCAGTAATGTCGTTCCTAACACACCCCATAATTATCCTTGTGCCCACCGTGCTCGCATTCGCTATAGGGGCTGAGAAGACGGTTGGCCTTGCAGCGAATTCAACTGGATTCACCCAGGTCTTCTACGAATTCACTTCCGCTGCTGCGAACAACGGGTCAGATTTCCTGGGGGCTTCTGGAAATACCGTGTTCTTCAACGTTGCGACAGGGATCGTAATGTGGATGGGAAGGTTTTTGCCGATGCTTTTCATGCTCGCGATTGCTGATAGCGTTGCGACCAGGAAGAGGAGTCCCAGTCAGGGACTCAAAACCGGAAGTCTCAGCTTCGTGGTGATACTCATATTCAGCATCTTCCTGTTGACGGTGTTGACGTTCTTCCCCTTCCTCGTTCTTGGCCCGATCCTGCAGTTCCTGCAGGGACTCCACAATAGCTACGGAGGTGTGATCTTTGGTCTCTGGCACCACTGATGCGATGGACAACAAGCTCCACTGGTCTTCCATCCTGCTGGATTCGGTGAAGAGGCTGAATCCATGGGTGTTGAAGTCCAACGTCGTGATGTTCATAACCGAACTCACTTTCTTGATAGTCCTGGTGATGGCAATTGATCCCACACTGATCCCGATAGTTTCTAGGGCCAACGAGCAGCTCTTCTATTCGGAGGTTGCAGTGATCCTGCTGATAACCGTGTGGTTCAGCACCCTTTCAGACTCTATAGCCGAAGCCCAGATCCGGCACACGGCCTCCAGCCTGAGGAAGATGAAGGAACAGATGACTGCGAAGAGAATGCTGTCTTCCAGTAGGACCAATGTAGAGGTAGTTCATTCCGATATGCTCCACAAGGGAGACCTCATCGTAATAGACCACGGTGAGAAGGTCCCCATAGACTCTGAGGTGCTGGAGGGTATCGCGATGGTAGACGAATCTCTCCTCACTGGAGAATCCGCCAACGTCAGGAAGTCTGTTGGCATGACCCTCCTCGGCGGATCCGTGGTAACGACTGACAGCCTTGTCGCTAGGGTCTCTACGAACCCTGATGAGACATACGTCAGCAAACTCATAGGCCTGGTAGAGTCTTCCTCCAGACCAAAGACACCAAACGAGATCGCGCTCACTATCCTCATAGCCGGATTCTCTGCGATATTCACTATAATCATAGTATCTCTCCTGTTCCTTGGAGTGGAACTGAATCTTGGAATAGATCTGGCAGTGGTAATAGCCCTGTACGTCTGCCTTCTACCCACAACCATCGGCGCACTCCTCCCAGCCATCGGAATCTCCGGAATAAACAGGATGTCTGTTAAGAGAATAATTGCAAAGTCCGGCAAGGCAATCGAGGCTTCTGGTGATACGGACGCTCTGCTCCTAGACAAGACGGGTACGATAACAAAAGGGATGAGGAAGGCTATACAGTTCTTGCCCGCAGGTAAACACACCGAGAGGGAGGTAGGAGAGGCAGCCCTGCTTTCCTCATGGGACGACGATACTCCTGAGGGAAAGAGTATAGTGGAATTGGCCTATAACCTCGGGTATGTGCCCCACGAGTTCGGCTCGATAGAGCGGTCGGAGTTTGAAGAGTTCAGCGCATCTACTAGAAGGAGCAGCGTGAAAATGAGCGATACACACGAATTCCAGCTTCCGAAAGGGGGGAGGGAGATACTCCAGAGAAAGAGGCTTAGGCGGAAGTACGCTTCTGGGAATGAACAGCAACAGGACCTGGAGATAGTGAAGGGTGCCCCAGACGCCATAATAGATTATGTTAAGATCAAGCCGCCAAATTATGACGAGACTCTCCAGAAGATTTCTGAGGACGGTGCAACAGTTATGGCAGTCGCAGAAGCGGGCGACGTAATTGGGTTCATCAAACTGAAGGACGAGGTCAAGCCTGGAGTGAAGGAGAAGATAAGGGCGCTCAAGGCGATGGACATTGAGGTGGTGATGGTCACGGGGGACCAACCGATAACTGCGGGGTTCATATCAAAGGACGTCGGGATAGACGATTTCATCGCGAAGGCGAAACCAGAAACGAAGTACGAGTTCGTCAAGGAGGAGCAGAGGAGCGGCAAGATCGTTTCTATGATCGGTGATGGTACCAACGACGCTCCTGCACTGTCTGCTGCGGACGTAGGTCTAGCAATGGCATCCGGGACTGAGCCAGCAAAAGAGGCCGCAAACATGGTTGACCTCGAGTCTAACCCCTCAAAGATAATCGACGTGGTGATGCTAGGCAAACAGATCCTGATGACAAGAGGAACGGTCACAACTTTCAGCATCGCAAACGACATGGCCAAATACTTTGTGATAGTGCCAATAATGTTCGCAGCCCTCCCAGAACTCGGAGCCCTAAACCTCATGCACCTCACCCCGCACATTGCGGTCATTTCGGCGCTCATATTCAACGCGATCATAATTCCAGCCCTGATTCCCCTAGCCCTGAGAGGGAATACGTTCAAACCATCGAGCACCATGAAGATATTCCTGAAAAACGTAACAATATATGGACTGGGCGGAATAATACTCCCCTTCATAGGCATAAAACTTATCGCCGTTCTGATAACAATACTGGGGGTGGCTGTATGAAGGGAGTGAAGCCGCTTTCGAGCGCGGTCAGACTTACCATAATATCTTTGGTGATCTTAGGACTTATCTTCCCCGTAGTCATGACAGGCATAGGGGAAGTCGCCCTTCCGTGGCAGGCGAACGGATCACAAGTATACTACAACGGTAGGGATATAGGATCAGAGCTGATTGCCCAGAATTTCTCGGTTCCCGTCTTCTTCCATCCCAGGAACGGTTCTGCATCTGGAGTTGATCCCGATATCACCATGTCGTACGCAAGGAGCCAGATACCTAGGATCCACAACTCGACTGGGATTCCGGAAGAAGTGCTTAATGGTACGCTCGCAAAGTATAGGCAGTACACCCTCTTCTTCTTCGGTACCCAGTATGTCAACGTGCTGGAAGTAAACCTGTACCTCGTGAAGACCTATCCCTCTGTCTACAGCCAGTACGTCCAGTGAGAGGTTCACCTCACTAAACGACTGGTCATCTGCCCATTTGATCTCAATGCTTTTAATCCGAATTTAATTTAACTTAAAGTTGCCAATGACCGACAACGAGGAGAGGGACAACGCGAGATTCTGGAGAAGGAGGTCGTCGATAGGGATTGCGACGGGACTGATAATCTTCCTCGCCTCGATCCTTTTCTACTTCACCAGCGGTATTGGTAATTACTTCATAGAGGTGTCCGAGGAAGTGTCGCTTCTTGTGCCTCTGCTAATCATCTCATCCTCTCTCACCTACAGACTGGACGTTAGACAAAGGCAGGTGAAGACGGGGTATTTCCGCTACTTAGGAAACTCCCTCTCCTATCTATACCTGGTCGTCCCGTTCTGGATAATGTCAGCTGCCGTGATCCTTTCGCATGGCCTGCCATACGTCACGTTCCTATACATGGACATCATTCTCGCGCTGGTCATCGTTTTCATAGTGGTAAATGTAAGGGCTCAGATCTGGAAACGAGTGTCGAAGGAAATGGACAACTCGAGAATGGTAGAAGGTGCGAAGGGCGTAGCAAATAGAATGGGCATCAAGATCACCGGTTTCAGGGTCATCGACTGGAGTAAGGCAAAGATAGCAAATGCATTCCAGGCAGGCTTCTTGCACTACTACGTATTTGTAACTAACTTCCTGCTCGAAAACCTAACTGAGGAAGAGGGAGTGGCCATAATTGCTCACGAAATAGCACATGCAAAGAAGAAGCACCTGCGTAACACGCTAGTCTTTGTTGGAACTGACATCATGGTCATCGGGAATGTTCTCTTTGTAACTATTGTGTTCTTGCTGAACATCGGCGTCAGGATCGGTCTCGCCTTTGGAATTGCAGCATCAGTATTCATCTCGAACTACCTCCTCCTCCCATTCCTGCAGAGGAAGTACGAAAGGGAAGCCGACCTGATGGCAGCAAGCTTCACGGACCCCAAGCTTCTCGCAGACTCGCTGCTGAAGCTATCTAAACTAAACAACTCGCCTCTTACCCTCCCAAAACGGTGGAACCCGAGTCATCCGAACACCTCCGACCGAGTCGCCTACCTGAACAGAATGGAAAACGAAAAAGAGTGATGGAAGAAAAAAACCATAATTGATTATGACGCCATTGCGTTTATCTGGTCGTGGAGCAGGACATCGGAGTTGGATAGTTCTAAGTCTTCATCGATTATCAGGAAGACGAAACGACCAGCATGCCCGACGGCAATGTATTCATAGAGGACGGATGAGAAGTATGTAGCGTTGTGATCAAGGGTGGCGGTGAAGTAAGAAAAGCCTCCGTAGGTGCCATTCACGAGCGTGGAATTGAGTGACCTGAAGTATGAAGACTCGGTTGAATAGACAGAGCTGTAAAACGAATATGCCTCTGATTGGGAGACAAATCCAAGGGATACTAGTAATACTGCACCGCTGGGATTGTCGGACCCGTTGAAGGTATTCACGTATTCTGTTACGAGCCAGTCTGTCGTACTGTAGTTCTTAGGAGGGACATATGATGAATTTGCTCTCTTCATGTTGGAACCAGAGGCGTGTTCTACTTCAGCGAGAGATGCGTTGGCCACGTGGAACCCGCTCTGGTCCCCGTGGGAAACATAGTAGTATGCACCGGCTCCAGCACCTATGACCACCGCCGCGAGTACCACTCCAACTAGTGACAGCATCTTCCTGTTCCCAGTTGGCCTAGAAACGCCGCTAGCTTTAGGCGGTTGCTGTTCCATGTGGTTTCCTACGCTAATTTGTATATAATCAGATTGGTACATTTTTGAAGCAGGTTGATAAGATTTTCGTCGTGTCGCATGAGGCCGGTGGGAAGGCAATGGCAATGATTTAATCCGGTCAGAATATCTGCAATAATGGAATTAAGCGAGATCAGAGGTAGAGTTCAAAGAATCTCGGACGATGAGAGACCAGAGAATCCGCGTTTTTCGATTGAGGGTATGGATAAAACTGCCGATCCGTTAACGTCCTTCTACAACTACTGCAACGGGAATTGGATCAGATCACACCCAATCCCTGAGGACAAGGTCAGGTGGGGGGCATTTTCACAACTTGTTGAAAGGAACAAATACATCCTTGGGAGGATCCTCGAAGAATGTGCCTTTGCCGACTCCCCTGGGAGTAGGCTTGAGGAGCAGATAGGCTCATTCTATCTCTCTGCCATGGACACCGAGACGATCGAGCATCTCGGGTTCGAACCAATTAGGTATTTCATAGAAATGATAGACAGAATCACCGACAGGAAGGAGTTAATCCCACTCGTATCGCGACTTCACAGCTCCGGCATACCCGTGATGTTTTCCTACTCTTCAGACGGAGACGAGAAAAACAGTTCCAAATATGCCTACTATCTCCAACAGGGCGGTATTTCTCTACCGAACAGGGATTACTATCTGCTGGACCAGTTCGATGGTATTAGGAAAGACTACAGAACACACATAGCAAACATGTTTACTATAAACGGCAAGAGCAGAGAGGAATCCGTATCATTTTCTGGAATCGTTTTCGATACTGAACTAGAAATGGCGAAGGCCAGCAGGACTCCGGTTGAGCTCAGGGACCCCGAGAAAAATTACAATCGTTTTCCTTATGACGAGTTGCAGAAGCGTCTACTCGGGATGGACATCCGGATGTATCTTGCGGACATAAAACTACCACCAGTGCCACACATAGTAGTCCGTCAGCCGGAATTCTTCGAGAATCTAGGAAGGATGCTGAAAGACGTGCCTCTGGAATCCTGGAAGTTATACTTAAAATGGAAGGTGCTTCACTTTGCATCCACTTATCTTCACGAGGCAGCAAGGAATGAGACATTCGATTTCTTCGAGAGGAAACTGTTCGGGAGAAAGAAACAGGAGAAGAGGTGGAAAACTGTTGTGGACATCATAGATGGGCAGCTTGGAGAGGCACTAGGAAAGCTCTACGTGGAACAGCAGTTTGGAGAGGATTCTAAGAGGAGAATGGAGAATATGGTCAATGATCTGAAGGAGGTGTTAGCTGAAAAACTTGCAAATCTCTCGTGGATGTCTGAACAAACGAGGAAAAAGGCACTAGAAAAATTCAGCAGATTCCGAGCCAAGATTGGTTTTCCATCCAAGTTCATAGATTACTCTTCAATAAAGATTCTTCCAGATGATTTTTTCGGAAATGTCTTACGTTCCAATGAATTTGAATTCAGAAGAGAGATCGGTAGGGTCAATTCTCCTGTCGATAGGGAACTGTGGCAGATGACTCCGCCAACAGTGAACGCATATTTCTCGCCCACAGACAACG
>CAYMEF010000041.1:0-11050 GCA_964389625.1 uncultured Thermoplasmatales archaeon | reverse complement strand
CCCGTCCTGAAATCGAATTCGGTATCGAATCTCTCTATCTTCTCCCTCTCTATCAACGGCAGGACTCCCGTGAACCTCGGTATCGTCATGTACCTCTTCCTCTTGCTAGATCTCTCTGCAGTGTTCCATTCGAATAGAAGGGTCCCGTCAAATATCTCCATCATAAGGTTCTCCGCCCTCCTGTCAAGGATACCGGAGGTCATCAATACATAGACTATAGACTTCCAGACCTTGCTAGCACGAGAGATGCCCCTCGATATATCGAACATCGTTTTCTCATCGAGGTGTTTACTCGTGAAGAGATCCGTAAATGAGTCTATTATGATGAGCTTGTTCTTACCTTCCTTCTCCATTTCCTTTATGAAAGATGAAACGAGGTTTTCCTTGTCCCGAATAGTGCCTCCACCTATCCAGGATGCGGGAACCTGGGTCTGTAGATAGTACAGCCTAGAGAAATCAAGTATGGATATCCTATTCCGGAGATTCGACGCAAGCCCCTCTTCAACTGATAGAGTTAGGATCCTCATTATCTCTTCCTTGGGCTTTGAGAAGGTGACGTAGAGTATCCCCTCTGGAAATCTCACATCATAATTCTCCAGTTCCCTTGGAACTTTTCCATCCAGTGCCCTGGCAAGGTTTACTGCAGAAGTCAGGGAGAATTCAAAATTCCCGGCCCCGGGTTCACCCAACAACAGCACCGAACTGCCCTCGGGAATCCCTCCCTTCATTATGTTGTCGAGCGATGATACGAAAGTTGGAACCTTCATGCAGAAGCGCCCGAATCAACGATCGCTTTCTCGATAGCCTCTGTGCTGTCGAGTTCGTACTTCCATCCGTTTCTGAAAGCCTTTGTTATGTCCAGGCCCATCTGCTTTATGTCTCCATGCCACCCAGCACCTCCAGGGCCACCAACGTAACTTATCTTCGCCCCCGGAGAATAACGGGCCACAGTCATTTCCGCCAGCTGCTTTACCGATGTCCTTCCTCTCGTACCGAGGTTGAACAACCCATCCTCTTTTCCGTGAAGCTCCATGATCCCCTTGACGCAGTCATCAACGTATATGTAGGACTTTGTCTGTGTTCCGTCTCCGAGTACTTCAAGTACCGATTTGTCCCTTTTCAGCTTTTCGATGAAGTCGTGGATGGCCCCATGAGTCCCCTTCCTCCCGACAACGTTTGCAAACCTGAAAATGGAAGACGTGAATCCGTAGTTGCTAGAAAAACTGAAGATGAACGCTTCCGCGGCTAGCTTGGACGCACCATAGTGCGATATAGGTTTTAATGGGCCATAGATTTCCGGAGTTGGAATGACTTCAGCATTCCCATAAATGGCGCTCGTTGAGGAAAAAACAAGTTCCTTGACGTCCCTGGACCTCATTGCCTCGAGGACGGAGTGAGTGGCCTGAACGTTCTCCCTGAAGTCCACAACGGAGTCATCATATCCCCTCCTCACGTCTGCGTTTGCTGCAAGATGAAACACGATGTCCACTCCATCCATTTCTTCCTTCAGTATGGCGGTATCCTTTACGTCAATCTTCCTGAATGCAAAGTTGCTGGTGCCAATGAATTCCCTTATGTTCTCTTCCCAACCAGAGGAGAGGTTGTCAACGCCAACTACATAGTTATCTTTCAGCAACGATTCTACGAGGTTAGACCCAATGAATCCCGCTGCGCCGGTGACCAATATTTTCTTGCCTCTCACAATATGAGAATAGTTGCGAAACTTAATAACTTTCTGTGGAATTCAAATGATTCTGTCCTGAATCAGTTCGAGTTCCAGCAGATCCAACGTGGGACTATCCGGTGTTGGCATTACACAATTCCAAGAATTGCTCCAATATTCTCGCAGTAAGCCCCCAGATTATGCCGTTGTTGACCACGAACGAAAGCCCGAAGTTGCCCTTTGTGAACTGCAGTTCCGTGACATCCACCCACGTGAGGAATTCCGATTCAGTAGATGTTATCAGTAGAACCTGCTGGGGCACTCGGAAGACGTATGCATAGACTTCCATGTTCTGTCTGTTTCTAGGGGTGAAAGGTCCAAAATGACCCAGATACTTCGAATTCCTTTCAAGATCAACCCCTGTCTCTTCCTTCATTTCCCTTATTGCTGTCTTCTTTAGTATCTCATCTTCTTTCGCGAAGTGCCCGCCTGGAAGTGAGAACTGACCGGACCATGGGTCTCCCTCTACAGAACTTCTCTTCTGGATGACGATCTTGTTGTTGTGTACTACAATGGCAACTGCGGCATATTCCATTCCTTCTTTCATCTGGACTATTTCGCTAGTGTTCTTCCAGCCTATGGTGTCTGGAATCAGCATTCCTATGCCTATACCAGTATTACTACAAAACGGTAGCGACGCCCGGTAACTGGTCAGTACCCTATGCTTGAGAAGGAAGAACTTCATGACAGAAGTATTACAGTTCATTATCAGAAAGGGTAATCATCCCGGTTGATCTGCATACATCAATGACCTGTTATATTTTAAAACAAAGTTTATATTGAAATGTGCCTTTTAACTTCATGGCAAAGGTGGATTATAATTCTAAACCTATTGATGAAAATTTTTTCGAAAAGACAGATGAATATCCAATTACAGGACAGCATCACACTCATGCAGTGAGGGCCGAGGGAAAAGAAAGGCTGGACAAAGACGGGAAACCATATCCTACAAGAATCGGGATACACGGGACGGACGTGGCAGTAGACATGGACTGCTGTATAGCAGATGGCTCTTGTCTGGACGTTTGCCCCACAAATGTTTACGAGTGGCTGTTGAACCCGGGAAAGAAGGGAACTGGTAACGACCACAAAATAACGGAAGGATCTGACGAGTGGAATAAGTACAGGACGGATAAGACCGATATGGTTAGAGAATCCGACTGCATTTACTGCAACGCATGCGTTACTGCCTGTCCAGTGACCGCAATAACTGTAGCAATGAGATTGCCATAGTAGGCTTTTTTACGATATGTGATTCGTAGAACTGGAAACTGCTACTCTGAAATCCTTGAGTTTATCGAAATAACTTAGATCTGTAATAATGTCAGGAGGTAGTGTTCTTGTATTATGAGTCGTTCTCAACCTTCGTTGGGAAAGTGTCTTCGTAATGGCTCTTCCAATCTTCGTATGGAGCTTCGATCTGTCGAAGGGCATTTGCTGAATCCAGTCTAAAATAATCGTAAACATAAGAATCCTCATAGGAGTTGTGCTCTACCATTAAATCATAAAGCTCTTGAAGTAACTCTAGTCTAGTTTTGTAGTCTTGAGTTACGAGTATCTTCCTTAGAGACCATAAAATGTTTCCATGTTCCTTCTCTAAATATTCCACATCATCTTTGACTTCGGGAGGAAGCTTCGGAAACAGTATGACCTCTTCTATGAAAATATGCCGTCTTATTCTTGAATACGTAGATTCAAGAAACGCTGAATTGAATACTATTTTATGTGATAACACCCCTTTGACGCCTTCGTTGATTTCCTATTGATCATCCGTCATATATGCCTCTGCATCTGATGCTTCAGCAACTAACAATAATCAAAGCGGATATAAGGCCTCCTACAAAAATGATGTCCTTTGGCACTGACAGAATTCCTAAAATTAACTTTGAAAATGATAGTTTCATGCATTTCTCTAATAGTTTCATGTTCGTCTATTCAAAAAGTAACTCTATGGATTCTTCTTCGTTTCTTAACAAATAATCAGATGTTTGGAGATTTTAGACCGTCTCAATATCTTATGTTTGTTCTTGTATTAAGGCACGCAAATCACTAGCAGCCCTCCTTCTAGTAATTCCTCTAAAAGGTCACACTTTTAAGCAATCCTCCTATCGGGTGTGGGGTTAAGAATGAAGGCGAGTGATCTGTTTGTCAGGTGCTTGGAGAAGGAGGGTGTTGAATTCATTTTCGGCTTACCCGGAGAGGAGAACATCGATCTTATAGATTCTATCTCCAAGTCAAGCATCAAATTCGTGATGGTTAGGCACGAGCAGGGTGCGGCCTTCATGGCTGATGTGTATGGAAGAGTGACAGGCAAACCTGGTGTTTGTCTTTCCACGCTTGGACCCGGTGCGACAAACCTTATCACAGGAGTTGCAAATGCCCATCTCGACAAGGCTCCACTGGTAGCAATAACTGCCCAAGCCGAGACAACGCGGCTGCATAAAGAATCCCATCAGAACGTAGACACAATAAAGCTGTTTTCGGGAATCACGAAATACAATCAGCCAATAACGGATGCATCAACCATCCCAGAAATCATCAGAAAGGCGTTTCACTTGACCACCGAAGGCACACATGGCGCCGTACACATCCAACTCCCTGAGAACATAGCTCGAGAGCAGACACGTGGGAAGCCGCTCACGCCTATTCAGGCTAATCCCGTTGAGCCGGAGGAGGGAACATATCATGCCATCGCCGTTGCAATTCGGAAGGCTAAGAACCCCATAGTGCTTGCGGGAAACGGCGTCATAAGGGCAAATGCAGCCGGAGAGCTAAGGGAATTCATAGAGAAGAGCAACCTGCCTATGGTGAACACGTTCATGAGCAAAGGCATCTTGCCCTTCGATCACCCGAGAAATCTTTTCTCTGTCGGAGGGAAACCTTATCCCGAGGGGTTGAGGCCTTTGCACGCTTCTGACCTGGTGGTCGCTGTTGGCTTTGATCTTGTTGAATACGATCCGGTGAACTGGAATGCAGACAGTAAAAGGAAGATAATCAATATCCACAACATCTCTGTAGAGACGGACGAGCATTTTCCGGTTCAGTTTGATGTCGTTGGAAATCTGAGGTTAATCCTTAAAAATCTGTCACGGTTAATCAAAAGAAGACCGGATCCAGCAGAGCATGACAGGATCAGGGAAAGGAGGCTAAAAGAGCTGGAATCCATACCAAACAAGTACGAGGAGTTCCCGCGAAAAGTAATGAAGTGTATCACAGACCTCATGCCAGAGAACGGCTACCTCATAAGCGATGTTGGAATCCACAAGATTTGGGTATCAAGGTGGTATCAGCCCAAGCTACCCGGAAAGACGATCGTGTTCAACGGTTTTGCATCTATGGGAGGAGCACTTCCCGGAGCGATATCGTGCAAGCTTGCAAGGCCTAACGACCCCGTTGTAGTAGTAGCTGGAGACGGAGGCTTCCTCATGAATGTTCAGGAACTAGAGACGGCAAATAGGTTGGGGACAAATTTTACGGCTATCGTTGTCAATGACGGCAGATACAGCCTTATCGCCAAGGAGCAGATAATGGCGGGGCTTCCAGTGAGCCACGTCTCGTTCACAAATCCCGATTTTTCGAAACTTGCGGAGAGCTTTGGACTTCGCTACTACAGGGCATTTAACGAGAATGAGTTCAAAACCTCATTTACAGAATCACTGAAGAGTGACAGCACGACCCTTATAGAGGTCGTCCACAGAGAAGAAATAGAGTAGTGGCTTCATCTGAGCTTCGGTTGAATGCTCTACAGTTACAGACGTGTGTGCATTCTTCCTTTAAAGTATACTCTATGATGTCTAACAATCTTAAGTGTATATAAACAACAATAGACAAACACTGATATGTTCACGGCACTTTGAGACACGCATGTAGAATCTCAGGTCAGCCCTTCTCGCGTTACTTGATGAAGACTTCGTTTATGAACGTATCCAAGGGACGTAACAGGTCAGTGATGTGTGCACACTATGCGGGATGAGTAATATTTCTGGCGATCAGTTGTGGTACTTCTACTGCGAAGTTCTACTGCCTCAAGCACGGGGGACTGACTGGTTACAGAGAGAATCATCCGTTTTCAATTGACAGTGATAGGCGTTTGAACCAATTTGAATCAAATCCAAGATGAACATTCCATATACTGCATAAAGAATATATTTCAAGCCTTTAACCCCTAGGAATAGGCCGGGACCGGGATTTGAACCCGGGTCCGGGGATCCACAGTCCCCAAGGATGCACCGCTACCCCATCCCGGCCATGCCCCCACAAGGCGTACCTGCTAAAAATATTTACCAGAACTAGGTATTTGGGAAGGTGCAATCAGAAAAAGCGATTTTCCTCGACTTTTCGAACACCATTACGACTGTAGAATCGGAGAACCAATCGATGGAGAAGTGGCTTGAACTCGTCAGAGAAAAGTACAGCATTAGCCCGGACATCCAAGAGAATTTCAAGAGGATGCGACTAGATAAACTGGTGGACAGAGAAAAGAGGTTCAGGACCTTTATGGAGATCAATCACGAGGTTCTTTCCGAGATGTACGGAATATCTGATATATACGAAGAGAACTACTACAGGTTTCACGAAATAAATCTTAAACTTAGGGATGAATTCGTTGAGTTCATAGAATTTGCAAGGAAGAGTTTCCTGATCGTCATGGTCACTGATGCAGACAACACCTATACGGAGCGTACTACGTCCGCCCTGGGTATCGCAAAGTATTTTGACTCAATCGTAACTGCAGAGATGGTCAGAGCGCCGAAACCAGACCAGAGAATTTTCAGAGCAGCCCTTAAGGAGGCACACGAACCGTCCAGAGTCATCTTCATAGGTGATTCGGAGAGGAGGGACATTCAGGGAGCGAAAAATATGGGATTCTATGCCATCAAGATGGACGATGGTGTCGGGGAGACCCGTGCAGACAGGATAGTCCACGGCTTTGCCGAATTATCGAGGATAGTGAATAACATTTCGTGATCTCCACTGACATCTCCGCATAGAACGGTTCAGAAGGATCGTACCTTGTTGATAATGCCCCCGATTATTTCCTCAATGTCACCGGGAGAGTTCTCCCCGGATGCTTCTAGAATAGTTTCTGGCTGGCCTGAACACATTCCATCCGAAATATTGTCCTTCGAGAATATCTGTACAAAAGGTGCGAACGACACGATGGAGACCTCTATTGTCCTGACACCGGTTGGATTCGGCGAATAACCCTTCAGGTTGGAAGATGTCTGCTTGTCATAGTCCGTAACCTGTTGCGGATCGTAGCCTATGCAAAACGAGCCCTGCTTTTCAAGAGACACGCCATACACGACCGCATTGGATGGTGACGAGGCAGTGTTGAAACCGCCCTCTAGAACGCTCCACGTTTGACCAGGATCCAGTGTGAACAGGAAGGCAATGATACGTTTTCCATCTCCAAAATCGACTACCCCCGTTGGCATGCTGTTCCGGTCGGTACCCCTGTTCATCAGTGGTGTGAGCCGAGTAGCCCAGTTCGTTACACCATTTGCGATGTAGATAGGGAAATAGGCGTTACCGAAATAATAACCGGACCTGTAGAGCACGGCCGTTTCCTGGAACATCGAGTTGTTCTTGAAATTCCATGACACTAAGCCCAGGAGTTTGTTATTCCATGACCAGTTTGCAGTGATGCTTGTAGATATGCTCTCAACGTCGCTTCCGAAGCCACTTTCGAATGTCCTGGAGCGGGGAGGGAGAGTACCACTAATGATCGCCATTTAGATCAGTAGGTGAAACAGTAATCTTCACTTAACGCTTTTGGAATTGAGTCAACCCCCTGGGCAGTCTCCGATCTTATACTTCTAAACTACACCTTGTAATACATGAGCACTGAGTCGTAGTACTTGTCTCCCCTTTTTGATGAATTTGGAAGCGTACCATACTCGACGAATCCGATCTTCTCGTAGAGGTGTCTGGCTCTGGCGTTGACAGAAAATACTTCGAGCTTGATTATCTCGAACCTTCCCCTAGACAGCTCTATCACTCTCCTCATAAGTGCTTCTCCTATCCCTCTTCCCCGGTAGCCCTTTTTTATTGCTATTCCCAACACCGCGCTGTGAGAGGTCTCTGTGCCAGGCCTGTTCCTGCGAACGTCACACAAACCAACTACCCGGCCGTCCTCTTCGGCAACGGCTACAACTGCGTTCCCTTCCATTGCGTCCTTGTATAGGGAAGAGAACCACTCAACTTCTGCACCGAGATTGGGTCTCTCGTGATGGAAAATAATCCCAAAGTCTGGAGTTTCTTTCAGTTCATCGTAGAAAGAGTAGTAGTTTTCCACGAGGTCGTCCATGTCTCTCCACTGCAGCTCTCTTATCATCCCTGTTGTGAAGACGGTGCAATATTAATATCTTTCAAGTTACCAGTTGTGGCAGAGGAGTGTTCTGCTCCGAACGACTTTCTAAACGGACCTTATGAAATCCTCCGTGGAAATTACGGGCAACATCTTGGAGAGATTCTTGAGGCTCCTTTCGTGGGCCTCCTGATCCATGGATGATACTGCGTCCTTTATGATAATGGGTATGAAACCTAGATTCTGTGCATGCCTAGCTGAAGTCTCTACGCCAATCTCGGTTGCGATCCCCGTAAAGTAGAGACAATTTATTCCAGCATTCATCAGCATCAGCTCGAGATTTGTGCCTATGAAAAAGCTGGCCGTGTTCTTTTCAATCACGGTATCGCCCTTCTCTGGATAGACCTCTCTCACGATATCCCCGGGTTCAAACCTTCCAAACCCTGACGCCTTCCTGAGAGGTGACTCGAAACGTTCAGGGAGGGGTTTGATCTTGGAATAGAATATAGGAATGTTCGACTCCCTGGCCTTCTTTATTATGGAACCGAGATTCCCCAGGAATTCGTCGTGATTGAATATCCTAGAAACGAGCGTCTCTTGAACGTCCCATACTATGAGTGAACTTTTTTCTCTCTTGACCAGACCCTGAACGTTTTGAAACATCTTTGTTTATTCGGACCAATTCCAAATAATTTATCATGGGCCCACGACAGAAATCGAGCGTCATACAAATCCCGTTAATCGACTGCAGATCCAGAAGCTGCGAGTTGGCCATTACGAGGATTTCCGGTTACATTCAGCCCACCTCCTGAATCTGGGTGATGTTATTGATGGTCACTATGTCCAGACGTTCTCTGAAAGACCGTGCCCTGCCGTTGAAGGAAATTATCCTTGGGACGGTTTTCACCTCCACCTTCTCCCCCTTGTATCTTTTGACATTCTGTCTCGGTCAACCGTTCTCCCAAACGGTTCCACCCCGACCTGATAGGTACCTGAGGATTTCCTGATTTTCATGATGAACGACCCTATGCACAAGATACACGCTATGCAGCTACGACCTACCCGGGGGAAACGACAACATTCATCGCAAATGAACATAGTCTATAAAATAGGTCAAAATGTTAGCTCATTGACAACGGCATTTGCGTTTTCCATGAATATCCTTCTAACGGCCCTTAAATATCATATCCTCCAATATTTTTGGGGAAAAGAGTTACATCAGAAACACTTTTGGCACCAGTCAGAAATCTTACGAATCGTTCTATCCCAATTCCGAAGCCAGAGGATGCAGGTAGCCCTATTTTAGCGGCTTGTAATAGAAAACTGTACTCTTCAGGATTCTGGTTCTTTCTTTTGATACGTGATAATATTCGTTCATATTCATTCTCCCTCTCACCACCGCTTATGGCCTCTCCGAATCCGTAAGGATATACCAAATCCATATCCAATAGTGTCCCCGAGCCATCTTCCTTTTCCTTGTCATAGAACTCTCTGGCAGAGAGTGGGATGTCCACTATCCAAAACGGGGACTTTGCTTCAGAACTCAATACGTTCTCAAAATCATCTCCATATTCTTTCAATGCATCCAGGTAAGTAATTTTCTTGAATGGTCTCTGATATTGATGAAGGTCAGGATTGAGTCTATAATCTTCCACAGAACGTTTCACTTCGTGGATGGCATCATTAATCATTCCCTCTGCAATGCCCATAACAAACTCTCTCCCCTTTCCCTTGGCTTCTAGATCTAGCTGGGTGAACTCAGCGAGGTGTCTCCCGGTGGACCGTCTCTCTAGCGGTTCGATCCTTATGTTTGGCGAGAAGGAATAGATTTTTTCCAGATAGACCAGGGCCAGTTGTTTATGGAAGATCATGGATTTTGTCAGTCTATACCTGTGACCGTAGTAATTGATACTTGGATCATCCACCGGATGGTTCAACGGATCCGAAATTGGAGATATGATAACCGGGTTGATTTCAAGGAACCCCATGTTGTCGAGATATTTCTTCATGCTTCCTCTGATTACTGTGTTCACCCTGGTGGCCACTCCAATCCTTTCTTTATCTCTGGAAAAGAAGTTCTCTACGGGGGTAGACTCTATCATGATTACAGAATTCATTACTGTCGTATTATCATTCAACGTAATTTATTGAGCAAAATGAACAAAAACGATTATATTTCTAAAACGTATTTTACGCTATGAAAGGATTGGATGAATTTGATAAACAAATAGTTAATTACCTTCGTGTCAATGGAAGGGAAAGGATTTCAAAATTGGCAGACGACCTTGGAATAAACAGGGTAACTGCAGCTCGGAGATTGGAGTATCTTGTAAATGAGGGAATCATAGAGAGATTCACCATAAAGCTGAATCACGAAGCCCTGGGACTGGATGTATTGGCATTTGTATTCATCTCATTCAAGAGAAAGGGCAGTATTACGCAGCTCGAGCTTGCAGAGGAGATATCTAATCTAGAAGGCGTTGAAGAAGTACACATAATAGCAGGTGAGTTTGACATAATAGCAAAGGTAAGGGCGAAAAATCTCAAGGGGCTCGGTGAAAAGGTGGTCAATAGAATCAGGGGATACCAGGGGGTCGAAACGACTTTCTCCCACGTTGTGTTCCAAACGGTAAGGGATTGATCCGCTTAATAGTGGAAAGGGAGAGGAATACTAAACCGTTCCTCCACCCAGTCAAAAATCCCACCAGCGTTCTAGTCTGGGTCAGCGGGAACGAGCATAAGACGCAAAGAAGGGGCTTGGAAAGATAGTCAATGTCCCCAACTCTGTTTGTGTCTTCGATATTCGACTTTTCTAAGGGAGCGGACAGTATTTTCGAAATCTGTCCGGAAATTCCCTCATCCAAAACGCTCTATCGACTTCATTACCTGACTAATCGATCCAATTTATTTCATAGCACAGGCCCTTAGAATAGAATTCGCCCGAGGACGTGGAGCTTCGCCGTACCTGGTACACCAAGAATCCGACATAATGTCTTTTATTCGAACAGAACTTAGCC
>CAYMEF010000040.1:0-12309 GCA_964389625.1 uncultured Thermoplasmatales archaeon | reverse complement strand
CTATACCCGCAGGCACTACTGCAAGGCCCCAGATCGTTGTCGGGACGTAAAGATACGACAACAGGAAAGAACCGTAACTTGGCCCCATTCCCCTACCTAGCGACATGAAGAAATTATAAACTCCCATATGGGTACCTACATCTCTTCCCCCCGAAATCTCCGATACCATTGCGCTTCCGGTAGGCGTAACTGCATTCTCTCCCATGGTTACTATCAACATCGACAGCATGAACTGATACAGGCTGTGGTCGAGAGCCATAGTGAAGTATCCTATGATGTAGAGGACCGATCCGATGATCATTCCGTTCCAGAGACCTATCCTCTTGACCATGCGATAGATCGGCAGCTGAAATGCGGCTACTGCGATCCCATTCACAAAATAGATCAGACCGATCGATGCCCGGCTCAATCCCTCAATGTTGTGGGCGTAGATAGAGAGAGTTACGGAAAATTGGGAAACAACGATGAAGAGGAATACCACCCCTATCCCGAACATGTATAGCCTTCTCTGGACTCTGCGGAACGAGAAGCGCTGTTGAGCCATCTCCTTGTTTCTGATGTCGTTGAGCAGCAGGAACATGGGGAAGGCAGCTATGGCTGCGACCGAGGCTGTCAGATAAATGAAAGGATATCCGTAGACCGAAGATACCACTCCCGCGAGGGCCGGACCGAAGGCCCACCCCAGATTTGATCCGACTCTCATGTAGGAGAATCCGGCGAGTGGAACGTCGCTGCTCAGCGAAAGAAGAGCGTTGAGAGATGGCATCATGAGCGAACCAACCGCCTGGTTGATTATGAATATGAGAACGAACAATAGTGGCACCGGGAATAAGAAGGAAGAGAGGAAGAGTGATAGGAGGGTCACCACATAGAGTGATGCAAAAGTAATGATCATTCGCTTGAACCCATACCTGTCGCCTAGTCTGCCCGCATAGATCTGGATGAAGCCACCAAAGATTGCATTGATTGCAAAGATGAGCCCTATCAACAGGAGAGAGACGTGGAGATCGTCATTCAGATAGAGGGGGGTGAAACTCCAGACCCCACCCGTCCCGAACGTCCTTATCGCGGAACCGATCGAAATTATGAAAATGTTTCTTCTGTCCGTACTACTATCCCTCTATAGCAAAGGTTTCCCGTCGATGTCTGGGGGTATTTCGCAGTCAAATAGTTTTAGGATTGTTGGTGCAAGGTCGTAGATGCTTGCACTGACTTCCCTGGGAGCAATGCCTGGTCCCACCAGTCCGAATATTCCCTTTATCCTGTGGTGTCCGACCTGTGGAAACCTGTACCCCCAGTTCTCCTCGGGTATGTCGGAAGCCCATATGTGACCGGAGAGCGGCAGTCTCTGGTGGTATATAGGATCCGATATCGAGACGAGATCTGGTCCATCGTTTACGTATGGTCCCCAGTATACTTCGCTTCCCTTCATTACATTCCTTATCACCTGCTTGTCACTCTTGGATCTTAGTGAGAGGAGCCTCTTCTTCAGGTCCTCGAGTATTCCCTCTCTCTCGTCATAATAGAGGGGGTTCACGTAGTACATTCCCTCGTCTAGTGCGACTATCCTGGACTCCTTCCAGTTGATCCTCTGTTCTGGATACGATTCCATGTTGCTGTTGAACTTCCTTATCCTATTTACTATCTTGTTCTGGAGATTATTCGGCAGCACATTCACGATCCTGTCGAGTCTGAGCTTGGTGCCAAGGTTAACCACCGTTTCCCTCGAAACACCCCGTGAATCACTTTCTTGAAGAGATAGGAAGCCCTCTCTTGCGAGGAACTCGTTCGAATAGAACTCGTCCTCGATGGGACCCATCCCGTGATCACTCATCAGGAACGTATACCCATCCTTGTTCCTCTTCAGGACCCTCTGCAGTCCTTCATCATTTGCTCGGTAATTTCGGAACATGATGTGCTCATCGTTCCACATGAAATGGGAGACGTGGTCGTTCATTTCGACAGAGAGATGGACCAGATCAGCATCCCAGAGCATTTCTGCCATGTCGAACCTCGATTTGATCTCAGCCTCGATGCCGTCCATGGTCACGTCCGGGTCCTGGTTCTTCCTGAACAGATGAATTCCGTCCTTCGGGAACCACGACGGTATCGTCTTTTCAAATTCTTCAGGATAGGTCCAGTTTCCCTCTCCGTGGTTCATACCTGAAATCATGACCCCATTGACCTTGTCTGGAGGAAAGGTAGATGGCATATCTATGATGGAAACCCTGTGACCCTTCTCTGACAAAATGTCCCAGTAATCGTCACCGTGGAAGTTCGTGGAATTTAGGAGCCTGAATCTGAATTCTGCCCAGTCGATCTTTGACCAGTGAAACACGCCGGTCTTACCTGGATTCTTGCCTATCGAATATGACTTCCAGGCGGGTTGAGTGAGGTAAGGGATGGTCGAGAATAGCGGACCATGAAGACCGTTGTTCCAGAAGTGTGCGTAACCTGGCAACTCTCCCTTATGGACGTAAGGTAATATTGGATCCCAGGTTGCTCCATCTAGCCCTACTACAACGACCTTCATTTCGCAGTTATCCCTGAATTGTATTAAAGGTTATCAACTTCGAATTATCGCATCGAGCAGCGCTATCGGCTTGAGCATCGTTTCTACTATGTGGAAGGGGTGTCTTATCCTCCCCTCCGTTTTAGATTTCATTCTCATAGAGAGTGCTCGATTCTTGACGAACACACGGGCTGCCGCCTTGAGATATTTGTAGCGTTTTCTTATCAACTTGGAATAGGAATCGAATTCGGAATGGTCGTGATATACGAATGCATCTGGAACAAACTTCCCCTTGAAGCCGGAGTTGAGGGCTCTCAAGTTGATGTCATAGTCTTCGCCGTACGGGATGGAAGAATCGAATCCTCCGATCTTCTCGAATATAGACGATCTCCACATCGAATTCCCGAGCGGAAGAAATGCGATATTGGAGGGAACCTGGTACTGATAAATGTAATCCTCAACCTGGTTAACATACTTCTCCGGGCCATACTTTGGTTCGTTGTGAAGCATCGGCCCTCCGGTGAAGTCTGCATCCCCCTTGATAATGGGTTCCGATAGTTTCTCCAGCCATTCGGGAATCGCATACTCGTCCGTGTCAATGAAGGCTACCAAATCTCCTTTGGCGAGTGCGAGTGCTTTGTTTCTGGATTCAACGATATTTCCTGGAAGATTTTCTAGCCTGGCTCCATACCGTAGGCATACCTGAGAGATGTCCCACTTTGTCCCCCCGTCTGCAACTATGATCTCGAATGCCTTCACAGTTTGATTGGACAGGGATTCAAGTGTCTTGGAGATCCTCGCATCGTTGAGAGATGCAATGATGACAGAAATACGCAATTTGTGCCGTTCTTCCACACTTTCTTATGAAAAGTTGATATAAAAGGTTTTGAATGAAGTCTCGACGAGTGATTCTGAAGACGAAGCCTCAATTTTTGTCAACTCATCTGCCACTCAGAAATTTTAATATCCGATCTTCGATGCAAATAAGTGCTTACGATTGTCTACCCAAAGATAAAGGTAACTAGCGGACTGAAGTCCTACGCGGCCAAGATCATAAACGGGGTAAGCAAATCGAACTATCCCTTCACTCCTGTTGGAGTAAGGAAGATCGAGTTCTCAATTTCCGGAAAACCAATAGGCGGAATTGCATCCCAACGGTTAGCACTGAGCATGCACAGGAACCTGACTCACCCAATTCACGCCCTCGTTCCTGAGGTGAGCCCTGAGGGCGTTGATATGGTCACAATTCACGACATAATTCCCTTCCTTCAGGCCTCAGACTTCATCAAGTCCCATTACGACAAATCGGCATACCACCTGATGTACGGACGTGCGTTGAGGGCGAAATTGCTGATAGTATCTACAGAAACGGGAAGGAGGGACCTGATTTCAGCTCTAAACATTCCAGACGATAGGGTGAGAGTTGTCTTTCAAGGTATAGATAGTTCCAGGTACCGTCCCTACGGGGGTAACCCATACCCAGACAATGGAAAGATTCATCTTGCAACCATCGGCGACTTCAATCCGAGAAAGAGGTTTGACATCCTCTACGACATTGTGTCCAGGGACGAGGAGCTAGAACTATATCATATGGGTCCTGTCAATTCGTGGTCCGAGAGGGCCTCCAGATTGAAAGAAGTTGCTCAGAGAAGTGGAAGGATTCACGGAATGGGAGAGGTTGATTTGGAGACCCTTCTCAGCTATGTGACCTATGCGGACCTCTTCGTTTACATATCGGATGCCGAGGGTTTTGGTCTACCACCGATAGAGGCCATGGCCTGCGGTACAAACGTAGTCCTTAACGACCTACCAATATTCAGAGAAACGGTAGGGAGCTATGGTTTCTTGAGCAGCACTGAAAAATTTGGAGAAACGATCCACTATGCTCTCAAGAACCGGAAGAGCAGAGAAGAACTTAGGAAGAGGGCCATGGAACTTTCCGTAGATAAAGAAATTGAAAAGCTCATCACCATCTACAGAGAATTTGAGAACGACGTGAACTAGGAAAGTGTCTAGATAGCATATTCGTCAGACAGTTAAATTTTTGGGAATCCGCTGACATCAGCAGGCCTCCTACATAGCCATAAATGAGCTTTGACCTATTCTTTCGGCTTTGTCTAGTAATTGATTGGTAACCTTAAGATGGGAAAAGCTTTTATCCTAATTATACATTGTCAGACCGATGTCACACATACTACTGAAAGGGTGGCATAGGTACAAGGAAAGGGGAAGTTATTCCTGGAAATCCTCACTTGTGGTTGCATTCGTGGCCACGATACTACTGTGGTGGTTGCCAATCTTTGGTCCTATGATCTCTGGATACGTTTCCGGCAGAGCATCTGGATCCAAGTACAAAGGTATAGTCATAACAGCAATTGTAGCGGCGATTATCGGAGTTCTCTCTTTTGTCTTTACATTCGTTGTCTCTGTCCCGAGCTACGTTACCTACTATCTGTCTTCGGTGATCGTTTATCACCTCCAATCTGTCTCGCCTTACGGCGCGTGGTTCCTGGCATCTCTTGGACAGATGTTCACGAGTTTCCCGTACTATCTCTCGTTCTTCCCATCGAACTGGGCGGTGCTGGTCGCATTCGGATTCGTCGGGGGGGCCATGTCTGAGCTGCTGGTAAGGGACACGGAGAAGAAGAGCGTACTTTCTGCAAGACACCAAATACACAACGACGCAAAGGCATTGACACCAAAACAGGTCGATTATGCACCACCTGCGGACCCTCATCCACTCCTAAAGAAAATAATCAGGGATAATGACGTACAGGAATCTTCAGAGGACTACATCTAGTGCTATTCCTGTAGAACTTTGCCGAAATGTAAAATAATTATTCTTTCAATTTTTTTCTAAATTCTGCAACCTCTTCTTGAAGTGCCTTGTTCAAAGGATTCTTCCTGGCCTTCTCTTCAAGTTCTTTTAGTTTGTTCTCGAGTGCCTTCTTTTTTCTGTCAAGGTCTCTCTTTCCGAGTCCCATTATCCATCAAGAATTACGACATTATGTATCTTATCATTGTCTTGAATAATTTGCTTCGGCCATCAAAAGGAATATGTTAATCCAGAGACCCTGAGCTTCCGCCCCAATTTGGACTTTGATATGACTGGGTTGTCTCTGTGTTTTTCTATCGATCTAGCGATCGGAGGACTCGCAAAGATCCTGACAGCTACGTCTTCAAAAACAACATCGTAGGATCCCTTGTGTTTCTCTAAAGAAACGTAAACGTGTGGTATCATCTTACACAGATTGTCATTGCATGGTCCCTTGGTGTATCTCAATTCGAGATACATTTCTCTTATCCCACTGTCTGTGATGAACTTCTTGGCGTCATCGGTGAAGAGTATCAAGGTCTGAACCTCTTCAGCATTAGAGAATTTAAGACTACCGTGGTTGAGCTGAATGCCATTGCGAATGCTGCAAGGAACGGAAGGGTATTGTAGATGCCTGCACCAAATATAGGTATCAGCGCACCCGCGGCTATGGGAATCAGCACAATGTTGTATACGAAAGCCCACATCAGGTTCTGCTTAATCTTCCTGATAGTCATCCTCCCGAGTCTCAGACCGACGTAGACGTCGTAAAGTTTGTTTTTCATCAGTATCATTCCTCCGGTTTCTTTGGCGATGTCTGTGCCGCTTCCAATTGCTATTCCAAGATCAGCCTTGGCAAGCGAAGGTGCATCATTTACCCCATCCCCAACCATTGCCACTTTCTTACCCGCCTTCTGGAGTTCCTCAATTTTCTCCAGCTTTTGACCTGGTTTAACGTTCGCAACTATGTTTGTGATACCTACTTTTCTGCCTATTGCCCGGGCTGTGGTCTCATTGTCTCCGCTTATCATCCAGGTCTCGACTTGAATCTTGTCTAGCGCCTGGATGGCCTTTGTACTGTCGTCTTTTACTGTATCGGCTAGGGCGATCAGTCCCACCACTTTTGAATCCAATGAGAGAATAAGAACTGTCTTTCCCTCGGCTTCCATGCTCTTTATTGTACCTTCGAAATCGGCTGTCGCAATATCATTATCTGAGAGTAAGTCTCTGTTTCCAACTAGTATCTTCTTGTCTAACCTGCTCGAAATTCCCTTGCCGGGTATGTAATTGAACTCTTTTGGGAACTGAACCTCGATGTGATCTTCCTTCGCCCTCTTTATTATTGCCTTACCCACCGGATGTTCGGAGTTGACTTCAGCTGCTGCCGCATATTTCAGGATTTCTTTCTCGCTTACCGCAGCAAGTTCGATGATATCGGTGACTTCCAGTTGTCCTTTGGTGATGGTCCCCGTTTTATCAAATGCGACTGTGTTTATCTTGCTCGCTACCTCTATGTACTCCCCTCCCTTGACCAGGATTCCATTCTCAGCAGCTTTTCCAGATGCTACCATCAGAGCCGCTGGCGTAGCAATCCCGAGTGCGCATGGACATGCTATTATAAGGACCGAAACAAAGACTAGCAGCGAGAATGTCAATCCTATATGACCAACATAATACCAGTACAAGAAGGACAGAATACCGACCGAGACAACGGCAGGAACGAAATAAGATGAAACCCTGTCGGCAAGTCTCTGGATAGGTACTTTGGCGGAATTTGCATTCCTCACAGTTTCAATGATTTCCGAGAGTGCTGTGTTTTCACCCACTTTTTCAGCCACAATTCTTATTGCGCCGGATAGATTAACTGTTCCACCTATTACTCTATCCCCTATGTTCTTGTCTACCGGTAGACTCTCCCCAGTTATCATCGATTCGTCAACAGAGCTGAACCCTTCTACAATTTTGGAATCGGTTGGTATGCCTTCCCCTGGTTTGACGAGAAGGACATCACTTACCTTTACATCTTCAGCCCTGACCTCCACTATATCGCCGTTCTTGACGAGGTGAGCTGTTTTGGGAAGCAGCGATACGAGCTTACTGAGAGCCTCGGATGCTCTGGTCTTCGTCAGGTGCTCCATCAGAGTTCCGGTTAGGATCAGAGATATTATGGCTGTAGAGGTATCGAAGTAAATACCCGTGGAAGGAAATGAGGCGGGGAAAAGAACAACTATCGCACTGTATGACCATGCGGCAGATGTACCGATGGCGATTAGAGAATCCATGTTCCCTGCTCTATTCTTAAAGGCATCGATTGTTCCTTTGTAGAACTTTAACCCTGGATAGAATTGTACCACAGATGCCATTACCAAAGTTACATATGGCCACTCTTTAAAGTGAACGATATAAGTAAACAAAATGACCGGTATGGTCAGGATCCAAGACAGAGCAAGAAGTAGCTTCAATTTCTTAAGTTCCTTCTCCGGTTGTTCAAACTGGTCTTTGCAGGACTCGCTGCAAAAGTAGTAGTTCTTCCCGTACTTGAAGCTCTTAATCGTTGCAGTCGCTTCGTCTACGTACATTCCGCAGATTGGGTCTCTAGCCATTCCGGTCGCTTCCCTAAAATGGAGTTAGATCAGCAGCATCCGCCGCTGTGCGTATGTCCCATAGATCCGGATGCGTACTTGTGCGGATCGGTGTCAAACTGTCTCTTGCAGTGGTTGCTACAAAAATAGAATTTCTTTCCCATATGCTCTTCGCTGATGGCAGTTTTAGTGTCTACCATCATTCCACACACTACATCCTTTTCCATGTTTTTCTTACCAAACATTATGTCACCA
Organism: uncultured Thermoplasmatales archaeon; assembly: GCA_964389625.1. Lineage (GTDB taxonomy): Archaea > Thermoplasmatota > Thermoplasmata > Thermoplasmatales. Next base: position 4,145 of record CAYMEF010000040.1, on the reverse strand, counting down.
GTTCTAAATTGCGTGATATTATTAAAGCATACTTTGTGCATAATGCCTAAGATTTCAGGCTTAATTAAGCAAAGTTGGTTGAAGAGTAGTCCATGGAAAGGTAGATACGGCTACTTTGGAGCCATTAGTAGCACAATTACAGAAATTTTCCAATGGAACACCATCAGTTCACTGATGGGAGTATGTCAGATAGTTCGAACGATAACCAAAAAAGACCAATGCAACAGTCGTACAATTTAGCATAAAATTTTTTTTTCCCAGTTTGTATTCAATATTGTTAAGTCTGATAGATTCCTTGGTGGAGATTAGATGGCTCGTTGCGGTACAGACAAAATTGACTTGACTGATAAACGGACAAAGTCGGCGTTCGCTCTCACGGTCGTTATTCTGTTTTTCCAAATTTAGCAAATCGGTTTCGAATAGCCTACCACGACATCCAGATTCGATTCGATTTTCCAATGATCTAACCTTTTTAAGGAATCTACCTGTTCTTCGTCACTCCCGCTTTTCGAGCGAAATCTTGAATGATATAACCTGAAATTCTTATCAGAGAAATCAAACTCCGTTCAGCCTTCCGATCTAAACCTTCCAATCGCTTCCAATATGTCTAGCTGTTCTTTGGAATATTGCGATGAATCAAAGAGATCCGTCTCCGTAATTCTTGAAAAGTGACACTTTGCGTGAATAATTCTTCCTTTCCCAAGATGGAATGCGACGTGTCCGGTGAAGAACACCAGATCTCCAGGCAGTGCGTCATCAAAATCCCTGACTGTATGTGAAGCCCTCATTTGCTGATCTGAATTCCTTGGATTGAAGTCTCCCTAGAATGTTTCCATCGTCTCTCTTGATACTGAGAAAGATACTGTAGAAGTTTACATAACGCATGAGAGGGGGACAACACTAGCCTGCGTGCGGGAAGGAATGCATGGTTTATGATCAACTTAAGGAGAGGATACGGATGGATCTAGACAGTGTTGAATTCAGCGCATTTATACATGCAATTCCTGCCAAGGATATCATGGCCCTTTCACTGTATCGAGGAAACGATGATCCAAGGTACAGAGGAGCAATCAAGATTCTCGCTCAGGTTTGAAACTAGTACCATAAGGGTGCTCCAGAACATGGAAACACTCAACTTCACCGAAATCGTGAAACAGTCATTGGAGCAGAGATGGAATACACTCGAACGGGAAGTAGAGAGGGAGAAAGAAAGGGTGGTAACCCTACGTTATAAGCATAGATGAGAAATCATACTGGAAGGGTCATAAATATATCACCCTTGTTCGTGACATGATCAACGGGTGGATCGATTACATCGCTTATGAGAGGAAGATGAAGTCCCTGGACGGGGCATTATGAAACATTCTCAGAACAACAGTGCGCCTCCATCACTGCGGTCTCTACGGACATGTGAGATCCTTTCATGTCCTCAACAATGAAGCATGTTAAAGATGTGGATTCAGAGGTTGTCTTCGACCGTCTCGACATCAAGGGGTTCAACCTGTTTCTCGAAGAATTCCAATCAGTCTAGTATCATTCTAAAAACCAGGTCCGTCGGATTGTTGAACCTTATCTCCTTGATCGCTTCCATTCTCCTTTCTGAGAAACTGTCGGTAGACTCCGGGGAGCTTGAATACACTCCCTCTCTCTTGGGGTAGCCTATTATGGAATTCTTGATAGATGAAATCTCGACGGAAAACTAGACTCTCAGAATTAGAAGATCTCGGAATATCCCCTCTTTCTCATCCAACAGGTGGCATTCAGGAAGAGTGTTGACCAAATGTAACTTTGCCAATTTTAAGCTATCCGCCCTGTCGTTCCTTTTCTTGGACTTCACGATCCATGCCAACTACTTTGGATATGTTCCCGCTATGTCGATGTAGCCTAACTTACTGAGAATGCCGTCAACCGCGTAAGCTAGCCCAGTTGACTCAAATGCTATCCCCGTTTCCGTTGGTATCCTGGATACGAAATTACCGTACCCCTCTGTGTTCATTGCAAATTCAAACGTATCTCTCACATCTCCATCGGGAGAGAGGTAAGTTGCAACACTCTACTCTTCCCAGATGTCTATTCCTACCACAATGCTGTTCATGTTTTGTTTATTCATAATCTTCTTATTCACTCTTCTCCTCCCTGCTACCCTGAAGTCTGATTAAGAGCAGCATAGAAGGGCGGACCTATCGGCGATTTTACTATACAGTCAAGCTTGCCTCTCTGGCAATAACCTTCCGTGGTCGCTACCTGTGCGTAGATCGGTTTCCCGTGAGTACCATGGCCTTTTTACCATCCATGACGTATGAACACCTGTACATCAACAATCTCAGGTGGATTGTTGTAGCAGGAAGGACAGAGATAGCATCTGCTTCGAACGAAACTATATACAACAAGGTATAATGTTTGAGAACGCCATTCTAGAATTACCTTTTTCGGGATACCGTCTGGATGAACAAAATATTTTAATTAAAATGACTATGGTAAAGGTAATGGTTGTTCCGATTGAGAAGTTGGAAAATAATTCAAAATACAAGGAAATCAAGGAAACCATCATCCCAGAGAAACTAAAGGAGGGTGATACCATAGCCATCATTGCACCAGCAAGTGCCCCAGACATGAAACAACTCTCTCTGTCCTTAAACAGGCTGACTAAATTGGGATACAAGTTGTCACTGGGGCGCAACATAAGGAAACTCGTTCAGAGGAATTCCCTTGCCGCTCCCAGAGCTGACAGGGCAAAAGAATTCAATGAAGCATTCAAGAACGACGACGTGAAAATGATCCTCTGTGCGAGAGGGGGGTATGGATCCATTCACATACTACCGGATCTGGACTATGATTTGGTGAGAGATCACCCAAAGATATTTATCGGCTATAGCGACATTACCGCCCTTCACTTCGCGCTGAACAGGCTCTCTGGCCTGGTCACATTTCACGGACCGATGCCGGCATCTGACCCTGACGAGTACAGCGGCGGCATATTCAAACATTTTATAGACGTTCTGTCCGGAAGGAGCAACGATCTATCGGAGTTTGTAAATGTATTCGTGAAGTACATCTTCAAAGGCAAGGCACAGGGAAAGTCCCTCGGGACAAACATCTCGGTGGGGGCATCTCTGATAGGGACCCCGTATTACCCAAATCCGGAAGGGAAGATCTTGTTCAGCGAGGATACAGGCATAACTTCTGGTGACTTGGACAGGTACTTTTCAGTAATGCGACTGACAGGAATCCTCGAGAAGTTACAGGGTTTCGTTTTCGGTGAGTTCAAACAGATAAATGAGATGGAGGAGCCCATGCCTTACGTTGAGGATATAATCCAGCAGTACATTGAGCAACTCGAAAAGCCATCAATTTTCGGACTTCCCTTCGGTCATGGCGAAGACCAGATGCTGATACCCCTTAACGCTAAGATGTCTATATCCTCCGAGTTTCCCTATATAGAACTGAACCAGAACGTTGTGGAATAGGGAATCGCTATCTAAATTCACTTCAATTCGAAATGGCAGTTGGTGATACCTCGTCTCCTGACCTTTTCTGCAACTCCGTGAGCCTTGAAATTTTCCCTCAACTGCTGAGATTAATTCCATCCTGTGCTCCCACCACGCTGATGGGGGTAGAGCATGGATTCTGCAATTACATGGAAAGGATGGAGATCATGGCCACTAGGAGGATATTAGAACTGCTCACGAGATCCGGCAGTTCGGACTATGGATTCTCCCCTTCTAAATGAACCACCTGAACTTCTACCTTGCCTGTTCAGAGGCAGGGAAGAACCTATCGGACTTTACTCTAAAGAATTCATCCTAGGGTGCACGAATATACACTGCAACCTTCCTGAAGCTCATATCAACTATCACGGGGACCTCGGTATGGTGGAAACAGCGGAATATACGTTCACTCCAGGTATCGTCACGAGAAGTCTCGCATCTCTGGGATCACTCCGAAGAATGCCGCGAGTTTGTTTGCATTCCGGAACCTTTTAACATCTTCTATGCAAGAGGAAAGGGGAGAAGCGAGATAGTAATCTATTCAAGGGATGGTCATCAGGAGACGGACGCCCTCGCTATCGCTAGCGATCCTCTAGATCTCACCGTCTAGTGGATCCATCTGCTTCTCAAGGAATTCAAACCTGTCCATCATTGTCC
>CAYMEF010000039.1:0-12447 GCA_964389625.1 uncultured Thermoplasmatales archaeon | reverse complement strand
TGGCTGAAAGTCGGGGTGAATTTGAGCCGAAGCCTACCAAAAGGTATTAAAATCTAAAAGTATATGAGTATGCATAATGACTACAGCTAAATCCAGACTTGTAAGCATACCCAAATCCGATCTTGATAGCCTTGAGGCTACCATCGAAACTCTTGAAAATGAGTATGTCATGGATCAACTGGAAAGAAGCGAACAGGACATACAGAAGGGCAAGGTCAGGAACGTAAGAGAGTTTCTCAAGGAACTCTAATAGAACTTCTTGGCTTCATCCTTGTGAAGGATGGCTCTGAGCGTCACTTTCTTTTCTTCCTCGTTGATCTCATACCACACTCTAAATGAGCCCATTCTCAGTTGCCATAATCCATGAAGCTTTCCTCTCAATGGTTTTCCTGACTGTGGTTCCTGTTCCAGTCTTTCCGCTATGTGCTGGAGCCATTCCTTCTTGTCTCTGTGATTCTTGGAGAATTCCTTTTCGAACGCTTCCGTGGATTCAACGGTGTAACTCATAAACATCAGCTGTTGCTTTCCGGATTACAACCTTTTGGGGTCTCATCCTCATATTTTTTCAACACTCTCGTAAGACCTGATGATCTCTTCTAATTTCTTAAGAGTTTTAACTTCACGATTGTTTTTGAAAACGTTCTCAGGAACCTTGAGATACGTCCACTTCTTGCCGGTGAGCTTGACCGCGTCTTCACACCATTCTCTCGCTCTCTTGTCCTTGTTTTTCACCTCTACAGATTCCTCTCCCTTGGTCTCTAAGAGATAATTTTCTGAATCGCAAATAACCATGAAATCTGGCAAATAATATGACAGGCCCTTCTTCTCGTTAACATATTCCAGATAAAAATTCAGGTTGTTATCATTCTTTATGTACTTTCTAACATCTGAGGCGTCGTCGTCCAGAAATTTACAGAAGTCGTATTCAAAGTCATTGGCGACTGGAACAAGGTTGAGAATGCATTTTTTGGGTGCATATGTCTTCTTCCTTGTCAAAGAGGGTCTAATGTCCTTTATTTCTTTTGGGTCTGATTGTAGTTGTACCATTGTTGAAAGAATGGTCAATTTATTTATCACCTTGACAAATAGTTCGGTAAGGAAATCAACGACCTTCGGTTCGCTCAGAGCTATAAGAAACCTGTAATCATCCTTTATGTCTTGCGTCAAAACCGCTGTAAAAATGCTGTTGGAAATATACAAATCGAGTTTTCCTACAAGTTCGCTGTTTCGTGATGGAATTTTACAAGTCCTGAGAATAATGTTTGCCAAATAAGAGATGACAGCAGGATAATTTTCCGGTATCGGCTGTTCCCATCTATCCCGCCACCTCTCCTTATAGGTTAGCGCGTCCCGCCCAACTGCTGACTTAATATTGGTGTATGTTTGTAAATCCAGATCGAACTTGCCTTGCGGAAGCGTGGATATATCAATTTCATTGAATGATCTATTTTCCCTTTTATATTTCGGGGAGAGCACTGGTATCTGAAAGTTTAATTCCGATTTCCTCAATGTATCGGGAAAAATATTGGTGACGGTAGGCAGGTTTCTCTCTTTGTATCTCTTGATGTCGACTCCCTGTTTCTTCATCTCTTCGTCTATATAGTCAACAAAAGCCTTCGTGCCGAAAACATCAACGGTCTCCTCGTATCCTGATTCTGGGCCAAACATTAGTCTGATACCACGTCCAAGAGCCTGTTCAGGTAGTATTTCAGCCTTCGAAGTGAATGGCCTTAAACCGACTATAACGCAGACATTCTTAACGTCCCACCCTTCTCTCAACATCAGGACACTGACGATCGCCCTGTATCTATGCGATTTATCTATCTCCCTGGTCTCCTGTTTGAGTTTTTGCCACTCTTTGTCGCTAATGTCACCTTTCAGATTAGTATGAATAATCAATGTTTTTCCTTTAAATTCGTTCTTGGTTTGCAGATAGTTGTTGATGTCTTCCGCCTCAGAAGTTTTTGTTGCCATGAAAAATATTATTGGGTGTTTTCCCACCTTTTCCATCACACCATTGTAGTATGACCATCTTCTGCATCCTGCTTCTATGTAATCTCTGTAAATGACATCCGCTCTGTCTGATGGGGTTTCATGTGGGTTTTCAACCTCGCCTATGATTGGGGATTTCACAATTCCGCATCTTATTGCATCAGCCAGAGGAAAATCAGTTATAACCCATTCAAATACACTCCCTGTATCCTGCCGTTTGGGAGTGGCCGTAAAGTCCAATTGGAATGACAATCCCTTACTTTTCTTCTTTAGCAGTTCGTTGCAAGTAAAAATGAATTGATTCCAGATAATATCTTTGTCCCATACGTGATGTGCCTCATCATTTATTATGCCCAGGCTGTTCAGAGACTTAATTTCATCCACGATCTGGTCATAATACCTTATCGTGTCAGACGGTTTTTTACCTACAATCTCTTGTATAGGATTCACGGAGGCATTGTCTCTTTCGTAAAGTCTCTGAACATTGGTGAGATAAAGTCTTCCCTTCGTGTTTCTGGTGGGGATATAATCGTCGGTTACCGCTTCAAATTCCCAGAGATGTTGAAATTCGTCCGGTATCAACACTCCCGAATCAAATATCTTGCAATCTGAAAAGTCCTCTTTCAACCTCTCATACACTGCTATGTTAGGTGCCACTATAAGAAAATTTCTGGGCATTTCTTCATTATGTTCGACTATGTTGTTGAAGTATGACCAGACAATTGCGAGTCCCATAACATAGGTCTTACCAGAACCTGTGGCCATCTTAAAGCAGTATTTAGGGAACAGATCTTCATGAGGATTATATGCAATTTTCTTAGTGCTGTCATAATTCAGGATAAGGTCTCTCATTTTCCGGAACTTCTTTATTTCATAAATGTAGATGAGGGTCTCAATGGCCTCCTTTTGGGCAAAATAATACCGAAATTTTCCATCTTCAGACTCATGCTCCTCATCGAACCAGAATTGCAATAACCGCCTGGTAGTTTCAGAAGCACCAGAATAGTTCGAGTCCCTCCAATTTCTCACTTCGTTTCGCAAAGCTTCTGCTAGAGGCGCCGTCGTCTGCACCCTGGTTTCTGGCTCTTCGAACGGATTCATATTACGGTAACCTCTTTGATTGTGGTAGTATCGTTTCCAAACACATCTATGACCTTTATCATTACCTTATAGGTTCCGGGCCCATCGTAATGATGCTCAATTGATTGCAACTGTAAATTCTTCTTTTTCTTTGTCCTGAACTCCTGCCACTCGTTGTGAAAGGTATCGTCCCTGTAATTCCAGTCAACGCTCCAATAATCAATAAAATCGCTCCACTTCAGAATCTTATCTCTGAGTTCTTCAGGTATGGATTCTGGATTTGGTATTATGAAATTTTCAAGGTTGACCTTTACCTTCCTCTCTGAAACTCCAATCCTAGCCTCAAGGAAAGCGTGTTCATAGAAATCCACATCTCCAGCTTCCACCGCTCTTTTATCCATCACCTCATTTGGTATGATTCTAAGAGAGATTTTCAGTTCATAGGACTCTCGTAATTCTCGAAGGATCCGGTCATTGAATTCCATTTCAAAGTCCCATCCAAGAACATCCAGCGCGTCAAATCCATTTTCCTTAGCTTCTTTTAGACATTCTTCGACTTCTGCCTTTGTAACAGGATAGTCTATTGGACCAACATGCACCGCTCTTCCAGAAACCATTCCGTGAATAGTTTTATAGTCATAAACGGGTTTTGCTTTGTAAAGCTGCAATATGAAGTCAATATAGTCCCTATACACAGACCCTAATGTCTGATCCATCCAGTGTTTTCTTTCGTATTTTCCAAGATTCAATATTTCGAAGGGTTTGCATTGAGGTATGTCAAGTAGTCTTTTTCTTATCGTATGAACGGAAAATCTCCCAATATCGGTAGCAATGTATCTTCTCCCTAACTTTTCTGCTACTGCAACAGTAGTACCGGATCCGGAAAAGAAATCAGCTATAAGGTCTCCATTTTCTGTTGCAGATAGTATTGTCCTTTCAAGTAACTGCTCAGCATTTTCGGTTGGATAACCCGTACTGAATGAATAGCCAGGTATATCTGTCCAATTAGAATCGATAATCTCCTCGATAGCAGTTAGATACTCCGCCCGTCCATTATTAGGGTTAACCCTTATTCTTCCCTCTTCCTCATACTGCTCCAATCTTTCCTGGGTGAATGTCCAATGTCTTCCATCAGGGGGGAGTATTTCATTTCCTAGAATTATTCTCGCTCTTGTATACTCCTTTCCATTTTCAACTTTGATATTTTTTTTACTTATTCTACCTTCCAGTTTTCCAGTTAATTTCGACCATCGAATACCAGGGGAATGCATTTGTATCCATTTCTGTTCAGTACGTTCTTTTTTAAAACCGTTAAAATTCAAAGAATCGGATTTTGAATAAAAAAACAACGAGTCTGTTGCAGTGGCAAATCGATTTATGCCCTCGAATACCTTTTTCGTTCTATTAACTACAATCTCATTTCTAAAATTTTCATATCCAAAAATCTCATCCAATATGCCCTTGATATAATGAGAGTAGTGATAGTCAAATCTGACCCAGATAGACCCATCTTCAGACAGTAAGTCTTTCATCAGTACAAATCTATCATACATGTATTGGAGAAAGGAGCTTGGTCCTTCTTTCCACATGTTTCTATAGGCTATCTCTTCTATGGCAGATGGTTCCTTTACTGCCCCTTCATCACCTACTTCAAGAGTTATATTCATATTTGTACCAGTGAAAAATGGTGGATCAGCGTAAATCAGCTTTATTTTACCGCGAAATTCCGGCAACAAAGATGCCATAACATATTTGTTATCTCCCCAAATTAGCTTATTTTTCCATTCATCGTTTTCGGAATCCTTTCTAAACTGAGCCAACGTTCCAATATTTGACCTTGGGAGATTAATCGTCTCTATTTTCTGGAATGGGAGTTCGACTCTCTCTACCTCTTCTTTCTTATTTTTCCAATAAATCCCAAAGTCTCTCATTTGACCTCCATGTTTATATTTTCAAAGCTAAGTCATTTTGAAGGGTGGCATTCCATTAATTCCGTCTCTTTAGCTCTCCAGATACAATAGACTCATCCGATAATAATATTTGTGACTCCATAGTATAATATCTGCCTATCTTCTTCTTGATGAGCGTTATCAATCCTAAATTCTGTAGGTAGTTTACGCTCTGGAAGAATGTTGACTTGCTCACTCCTCTAAGAAGCAAGTTGCTAGATGCCGAAACTTCGGAATATGCTTTGTTCGTATCCTGGTTCTTGATCAGAGATGCCAGTATCAATAAGTCCCGGTCTCCAAGATTCTTCAGTGTTTCGCCTTCCACTTCAACATAAGCCTGCTTCAATGCAGCTCTTACGGATTCATCGTCCCATTCGTTCAGCCTGCCTATGATTTCCAGTGCCTTTATCCCTATTCTCGCATCGCTCCTGTAGTCCCTGACAAGCATAGCAGACAATAACCCAAGAGACTCTTTGTCGTACCTGTTAAGGCCCTCATCAGCCCTCATCTTCAGTATTTCCCTGATCTCGTCGGAGCTATACTCATGAAATACAATATGGTCAGGCTGCAATGAGCTCTTGACGCTCTCGTCGTTCATGTTCTTGTACCAGTATACCTTCTGCGTTAAGAGGATAAGATTAGCCCTGGTGTGCCTTGTTAGGTGATATAAGGCATCATAATCCTGCAGAAAGTCAACTTCATCAAGAATGATGATTGCTTTTCCAGAGAGCATTGAGTCAAACCTGTTCTTCACTTCCTCCACTTCGTGGCCCTTGCTGTGAAGACGGGTTATGTTGCGGTAAATCTTGGTGGACGTTGGATTCTCTCTCACGTTTACATAGAAGTAGGGCACCGATTTTGTGTCCTTAAGCGCCTTTGCTACGATCAATGCGCTCAGTGTCTTGCCTGATCCCTTCGAGCCGTAGATGATTATGTGCCTTGGAAGGTCAAGATTCACGTAATCGGCAAGGTCATCTGTAACTTTTTCAAGCTCGTTTCTGATGAGTATTTCTCCTGGGGTGTAGCCGATGTTGAAAACCAGTGCGTTCTTGATGTTACTTGTCTCCATGGCCCTTGCCTTGATCTTAGCCTCCATGAATGACTTTGGATTTTTCGTAGCCATTCAATCATCCACAAAACACAGTATATTCTTGAACGGTAAGGTTATTAATAGTAGCGAATGAGTCAAACAAATCAGTGTGAGAGAACGGTCATTTATACGATGGGAATGTGTGTGTCAGAAAACGAGTGGAGGTTTCCAGTTAAGACTGGGCTTTCCGTTAAGCAAGAAAAATTCCATTTTTCTGTATGTAATGTTCATTGTATCAGTTATATATATTATATATAAGAAAAGCACTGACGCGTTCGGAAACACACACACTCGTTCATACAGTCCACTGTTGAGAAGGATTCTCTCTCAGAATCCTCAATACTGGGGTAGTGGAGCATTCAAGGAACTTGGCTATTGCCCTGGCCGATAATCCCTTTTGCTTCAGTTCCAGAACTTTTCTTCGGTCTATGAAACTGCCGTTTCTGGTCTTCAACGCAGGTCTTCCAAACTTCACCCCCTTGCTCTGTGCCTGTTCCCTGCCTGCCTTTGTACGGGTATTTATCATATTCCTCTCAAATTCCGCAAAAGCGCCCAGAATCTGCAGCAGGAGCCTTCCATTGGGAGTAGTGGTATCTATGCCCTGGTCGTTGACGCTAACGAATCCCACATCATTCTGGTCAAGGTATTCAAGGGTTCTTAACAGGTCTGATAAGGACCGGGCAAACCTGTCTATCTTCGATATGATGACAATCTGGGGCTTTCTGTCAAGGGATTTCATCATACGCTCGAATTCCGGTCTCAGCGTATTCTTGCCTGATTTTGCCTTGTCTTCAAAGATTTCTATTTCATACTCTCTCTGGTCAAGATACTGCCTGATTGTCTCCTTCTGCCTCTCGTTTGAGCCCTGCCTAACCTCTTCCTGCGTGCTGGCTCTTACATAAGCAAAAGCGAGTGTCATTTAATCCATAGAATTTAGGGACACATATGTTATTAAAATCCAGTGTTTAGTGGCGTTACTAAAATTACAAGTTTAGTGACGGAATTCAGGGTAAATTTAGATGGTTATTGTTGGCTTCAATGGATCTTGACGTACTCTCCAGATTGCACGAGTTGTGTACACTGCACCATTCCTATCATTTTTGTGTATCTTTCTTATTTCTGTTGTTGGTCTGGCTCCTTAAATCAATGGACATCATTGGCTTATATGAAAGGGGATATAAAGAGAGGCGCAGGTCGGTCAAGACAGTTCGGGGCGGTTAGTTTTAAGTCTATCTATGTATTTCAAAATGAAAAGATATGGATACAGAGAGACTAAATTATGCAAAAATTGCACCGGATTTGTACAGAGCTATGCTTGGAATTGAGAGGTATGTGCACTCCTCCAAAATAAGCGATGAGCGCTCATTGCTTGAACTTGTAAGGGTTCGAGCTTCTCAAATTAATGGATGCGGTTGGTGCATAGATATGCACACGAAAGATGCTATAGCAAATGGAGAAACCTCGCAAAGACTCTTTCTGATTAGTGCTTGGAAGGAATCTCCACAATTCACACACAGAGAGAAATTAGCACTGGAATGGTGCGAAGCCCTTACAAACATATCGCTAACCGATGTGAGTGAATCGTTGTATCAGCGAGCTTTGGCAGAATTCACTGAGCCGGGCATTGTCGCTTTATCGGCAGCCGTAGTAGCCATAAATTCATGGAACCGACTTAATATTGCTTTCAGAGCTATTCCCGGAACTTATCAAGGAGATGGGCACATTACCAGAAACTACAATACAGAGGGTAATTCTGCGGAAAGAAAAGATTGAACAAAGAAGAAGTTTAGAAGTTGAACTCAAGAGAAAGCAACAAGATTGGAAAGAAAGACATTGTCGAAAGAAAAAAAGGATTTTGTATAACCGATAAATGGTCCTTGGGCAGTTTAGAAAGTGATGATGCCTCATAAGTTAATCCCGTCCAGCAATACTTCATTACCACCTATCCTTTTTTTCGTGCTTGATTTCGCCATTTTCTTCACTCCTTCAAAATATCCTTGCGTTACACAAGTTAACTTGGTTACACTTATAAGCATTCAGTTACCGGTTAACCGTTACCTGTTCAACCGTTTCCTGATCTCGGTTTCCACGCTCTCCAAGTTCTTCCCTTTCTCCTGTGCTATCTTCTCCAGGTCGTTCCTCCATTTCTCTATGAGCTCTTCAGGGCCGTAATACTTGGAGTAGAGTTTGTATGTTGCATATTGTTTTTCAGTAACCTTGAATCCTATGGTTCTCTTGTACCCTGCCTCCTGTCCTGTTGTTTCTTCGCCGAATACGGATTGAGATTTCTGTGGTATCAGGTCGTCAAGTCCTCGTTTCTTTTTTTCCATCATCATTTCACCTTGAGTTTTCTTTCAATTTCCCTTGCAAGCTCCAGATAGGCTTCGGAGACTGGTGCACTCTTCCTGTAAGTTACAATTGGCTCGCCTACCATGGTTGAGTCTGTTACAGCTACGTTTCTGGGTATTATGGTTTTGAGCAGGTGTTGTGGGTAATGCTTTCTTACATCTTCAAGCACCTCATTCGAGGATCTGGTTCTGGAATTGAACATTGTTACGGCCATTCCCAGTATTTTCAGCGTGCGACCGAGCCTTGTGTTCACCAGGTCAACTACGCTGAGCAGTTGTGTTAATCCTTCAAGCGCAAAGAACTCAGCCTGCACTGGTATCAGAACGTAATCTGACGCCACCAGTGCGTTTATGGTGAATACGCCAAGACCGGGCGGCGTGTCAATAATGATGAAGTCGTATTGCTTCGATAGTTTCTTGAGCTCATTGGCAAGAGTGTATTCCCTGCCCACTCTTCCCGACAGCTGGACTTCTGCACCTGCAAGGTCGATAACGCTTGGAATAATGTCAATGCCGTCTTTCTTGAGTATGGCTTTCTCAATGCCTCCATCAAGCATCACATCGTACATCGTTCGATTCAGTTCACCTTTAATCACGCCAAACGAGGTTGTAAGATTTCCCTGCGGGTCTATGTCTATGAGCAATACTTTATGCCTTCGGCTCAGGACAGCTCCAAGGTTTACCGCGGTTGTTGTTTTCCCGCATCCTCCTTTCTGGTTGGCTATGGAGATTATCATTGATTGAACTTAGAAGCAAAGAGTTATAAGTTTATTGTAAACCGTTTGGGAATAACGGTTAACCGTTGTTCATTGCCAGATTTGGTTTCTGACTCTAAAAGAGCCACATAAATTTGAAGATGGGGGGCTCATTACTTTTGCCCGAAAGATATCCTATATCGGCACTTCGTAGTATTTCAAATAATTCTCATGCAATTCCATTAAGATTTTAAGGGCAGTGTTCAAGGCATCCTTAACATCGGATTCATTCGTATATTGCTTAGGCAGGTCTGGTTTGGGCTTGTTGAGTTTAGCTATTCCCTCAATATACTCATGAAACTTGTCCCTCCTGATCTCAAAGTAGTGCGCTGAAAAATTTCCCCCCTCTCTGATTTCATGCAATTTATCCAGTTCGTCAGAGCATAGAAACCCCCTGTTGACAATCTCGTTTTTTCGGTCATCCCATTTCTTGAATTTCTTATACTCAGTCACACTCCCTCTGGGAGATGCCGAAAGAATCCTCTTCAGAGTCGTGTCATAATTCAGGTCGTAAACTATGGAAATATAAGTGGACGCGTCTATTGCATTTCTCATCATTACCATTGAGGCATCAAACTGGCCGTATCGATATGATTCAATTGCTTGAACCATGGTGGTAGTGGTATCGGAAAATACAAGCGAAACGGCAAGCGATTTGGTCGTGCTAAAATCGCAATCGTAGAAGTATTTTACCAGCAGATCGTCGCATTCCGAATCTCTTTCTTTTCTCCCTTTCGCTCCTCTGGTATTGTTTGAATAAATACCATCATTTATTAGCCTTAGACACAAGGATTTATCGGGTTTGCCAGATGCCATACAAGTTTAAGGAACAGTCTGTATTTATAAATGAGCCTTTTCATGAAGAAATTAGGTTCGTGTCAGTTCCGAAAATCACATACCCAGTCAATGTTGTCGTTCCAGTTCTCGTTGTTATAGACGAGAATCTTGTTTCATTTTTCACATAACCTGAGTCTTGGTTTTCTCCGGCACGGTCAGTATCTCCCTCAGTGAATCGAGCGTTGTGACCAAAACTCTTTCACCAAGCCCACGATACTTGTCGATAAGATCCCTGTTGGGAACGATTATTATCACCCTCAGGTTCGTATTCGCAATCCTCTCCTTCATATCTTCCATGCTGTGCTTTAGCCCTGTTTCAATCTCGACCATGAAGAAGTCGGTTTCAATGTCAAATGCACTTCTTTCGCCGGTGGTGGAGATTCTGTTTATATTCACTCCTAAGTCGTTCAGTGTTCCTACTACCTGGCTCTGCATGCCGGTGTGGAGATTAGAGAGGTTCGGGCTCCTGGAATAGTACATAACTATCGGCTTTCCTTCCCTGAGATATTTCACCCTGCCAACCTCGTTGTTGTTCTTCAACTCTTCAAGGATGGCTTTGAGCCTCAGCTTTGCCTGATCCTTGGTAATGCCATATTTCACCGATATCTCCTTCCCCATCTCCGTTGCATAGGACATCCTCTCTCCAAGGATCCGAAGAGCCTCCTTCCTGTAGTCTATATCCTTCCCTCTCCCTCCTGCTCCCTCTTCCATCCTTTCTTCCCTGACCGCTGCGAGAATCTTCTGTGTCTCCCTGTATTCGGTGCCGTCAGGGATGTATGTGAACACCGGAGCGAATGCCTGACTTTCCGGAAACTCTATGTCCGTGAACTGTCTGGGCTGAAGCATGGAAACTGAAAACCTCACAAGCTGGTTGTAGGACAGAATCTGCAGGTCTGCATCGCCGAGCTTGAAGGTGAATTTTGTGCCAAAATTGGCTCGCATCTCCGGCAGTATGTCGATAAGATTTTGAGTAATTATCCACAGCATTCCCTTGTCCCTGATCTCTCTCGCCATTACATCGAGAATGGTGTGATAGGACTTTGTCAGGCGGTGGGCTTCGTCTATGCAGACAATCACATTGGTGCGCCTGCGCTCCTCCATCTCCCTGTATATCTGCCTGAGCATGAGCTCCGCGTAGAAGTTCTGTGACTGCTTTGTCTGAAGAGAGGAGAAGTCGAACACGGTGCTCTCGTTAGCCAGTTCGACGCTTCCCATATCCTCGATTATCAGGCTCTTCACGTTCTGCTCTATGGCGTTGAGCGTTTCGATCTGGTTCTTGGAAGCGGATTTCCTCTTCTCGTCGATGGTTTTCATGAATCCTTTCCAGTCTGTGCTCTGCGATGCGATCTCCTGCAGGAATGCGGGAGTCTGCTGCAGCTGTATTCCGGAGCTTACCTTCTCGCCGAAGAATGCCGTCATGTACGCTTCGGAGAATGCGTTTATGTCCCTGAATGGGTTGGGCAGGCATTCCTTTGCGTCAATGACCGGTATTCCGAGGTGCACCTCGTGGTCGTCGGGCTTGAATGAGAATATGATCCTCTGCCTGTCCTCGAATCTGCGCAGCAGGTGCATGGTGAGATAGCTCTTTCCCTGCCCGGATACGCCGGTTATGCTGATATTTCTGTTTCCCTTGTGTTCGATGTAATCCCTGAGATTGGTCGCCTTTGCTGAGCACTCTTCCCGCCTGAACTTGCCTTTCTCCATATCAGGAATAATGGTGTACGCTATTGTTGCATGACCGGCGAAACGCCTCAGCCTCCTGGAAAGATCATAGAACAGCCTCTCCTGATTCCTCAGCGGCAGCTCAATGAAGGGCCTGGAAAGCACCCTTCTCGCATTTATGAGCTCAGAGAAGCCATATTCTCTCATAAGCGTATTCTGGTCTTCCAAATATTTATTCATATCCCGCTACCTTCTTATTATGTATCGCCTGTGCGGATTGAGCGTTATCGTGTAATGCTGAACCTCTACTGTTCGTGTTTCTATTAAATATACAAGCGCAATGACGCCAATTGCCACTGCAAGTACAACCGAGTATTCCGGTCCCAATAACAGATAGATCAGGTAGGCGGGAATGCCGAATATCACCGCAAGAATGATGATGTATATGAGAAGCATGAGGACGCAGTAGAGCAGGACAAGAGCACCTACGAAAGCCAAAATAAAGCCCGCTATTCCTATCGCCTCACAGAACATGTTTCCCGACATTACCATTGCAAACAGGATGGAAAAGAGGCCCTGCCACACCATGCCTGTTACGAATACCATGACGGCGGTAATCAGGAATCCGAATGTTAAGGCATCCTCGTCCATGATTACCTCTGCGCCCTGAATCTCCTGCTTGGCGTGAGAGTCGCGGATATTGAGGCTTCTTCACGCTTGAAAATTAGACCACG
>CAYMEF010000038.1:0-12979 GCA_964389625.1 uncultured Thermoplasmatales archaeon | reverse complement strand
GGTCCTGTGCTCGGCGTGCAGGCGAGCGAAGGGCACATAGTAATTAGCGAAGGCTGAAAGTCGGGGTGAATTTGAGCCGAAGCATACCAAAAGGTATTAAAATCTAAAAGTATATGAGTATGCATAATGACCACGGCTAAATCTAGACTTGTAAGCATACCTAAATCTGACTTGGATAGCCTTGAGGCTACCATTGAGACTCTTGAAAATGAGTATGTCATGGATCAACTGGAAAGAAGCGAACAGGACATACAGAAGGGCAAGGTCAGGAACGTAAGAGAGTTTCTCAAGGAACTCTAATAGAACTTCTTGGCTTCATCCTTGTGAAGAATGGCTCTGAGCGTCACTTTCTTCTCTACCTCGCTTATCTCATACCACACTCTGAAAGAGCCTATCCTCAATTGCCATAACCCGTGAAGTTTACCTCTCAAGGGCTTTCCCGATTGGGGTTCCTGTTCCAGTCTTTCCGCCATGTGCTGCAGCCATTCCTTCTTGTCTCTGTGATTCCTGGAGAATTCCTCTTCGAACGCTTCCGTGGATTCTACAGTATAGCTCATTTAGTTCGCCAAGTGCCGCTTTATTATATCCTTGATATCAGACGGTCTAAACGACACGTCAGATTCCCATCTTCCGAACCTACCATCGGAGTTAACTGCTTCTATCCACTCCTTAAGCGAGTCTCTCTTTGTCCTGCTCTTTTCATCGTCTATTCCTTTAACCTCTAGGATAAGCATTTTTCCGTTGCTTAGCTTGATCATGAAATCCGGGTAGTAACTGTGAACGACCCCTTTGTATAGGTAGCTTATGACAAACCCTAGATGGTCGTTCTTAGCCCAAGCTAGCACTGCGTCATTATGTTCCAGTTCAAAGGACTCTGAGGCTTCCCATGAACTGTCATAGACCACATGGCTGATATGGGATCTATTGGTCAACTCACATGGTTTGCTTGTGTACCAGGTAGCCATCTTCCCTGTAGATTTAATTGGTATCTCTTTATCGAAAATGGGAACCAATTTTTCGGTATTCTCAGCTCGAATAGCCCCGAAAAGGTGTTGAACTATTTTGTTGAGATTCAGTAGGATGAGGAGCCGCCTTTTGAGGTCCTCGTTGTACGATTCACTCTGAATCACTAGCTTGGGGGAGTCCAGAAAAACTTCAACTATCCTGATTAACTGTGTTATGAGATATTCTTTGCTACCTGGCCATGATGGTTGCATCTGATCGAACACGTCCCTCGCAGCCTCAAAAATCAGCCTCTGCTTTCTTAGAGTTGTGAGTATTTTCTCTACGTCCTTGTCTGAAAGGTCGATAATCTTCAATTCCTTGGTGACATCGGGCTTTCCTTCGATTATCTGTGCCAGTTCAGCCTTGAGGGGCGTATCTTCAGGATTCAGCTGTAATTCCTGCATTTTGACAAGTTCTATTCTAAGTTTTGGCGTATATGTATGATTAATTCTCAAGACATTTGGCCAAACAATCTCAAATTCCTTCTTGCTGTCTTCAATGTGCACTCGTGTCTTGGGCGTCGGCGGTGGTGGGGGAACACCACCCTCAGAACCTATGTCATCTCCTTCATGGGGCAAGAAAGTAAAGGGGACGCCGAATACATTCACATACTCAGGCTCAAAAAGGCCAGTATCTCTGTTCACGTCGTAAGATGTGCGTCTAAGACCTCTACCAACTACCTGCTCACACAGTAATTGGCTCGTGAATGCCCTAAGTCCCATTATGTGCGTAACTGTTTTTGCATCCCATCCTTCGGAAAGCATTCCAACGGAGATAACATTCTGAACACTTTCTCCAGGTTTGCCCTTCTGACCCACAGTATCCACTTTTTCGCGTAACTCTTCTGCTACCCCTTTCCTAGAGGTACCATTGCTACCATTTAGCCCAGATTCGGCTTCGTTCAGCACTTTGGTATCTATCTGCAGGGTCTTATCCGGGTTCTGCAGTTCGTCTATCTTGATCTTTCCCTTATCGAAAGAAAACTTGACGCGAGCTGCTGTTTCAGTTCGGTTGCATACTGATATCATAACAGGTGGTGTTTCCGCGTTATTTTTCTTCCACACTCTTAGTGTCTCTAACCAGTCCTTGCCAAGGAAGTAATATGCCTTTGTTACAAGGTCCGGAAGAGCTACTTCTTTGCCTACTGCCCGGTTTATATCTGGCTTCACCTCCGGGTCAGCGTAGATATGGTAAAATTTAGGCCGCATAGTCTTGGCATTTGGCGTGCCGTCGTCGCGTACAACAACTCTTGGAGTTTTGACTAACCCACTCTCAATAGCCTCGTTGAGGCCGAAGTCGCTAACGACCCATCTGAAGAAGTCTTCATCTCCTGCCTTCTTTCCTGAAGGGAAGAATGGCGTGGCTGTAAAATCAAAACATCGCATTATGCGCCTCACATTGTTTATCTTGTCCAAACCGCCAATCCATACGGTGCTTTCGATTGCACTATCCTTCAGGTCCCTTTGTCGTATGTATTTTCCAAGCGCTTCGGGATTGATCCTCCAGGCATGATGCGCCTCATCGTTAATCACGACGATATTCTTGGCATCCTTCAGTTCACCAAGCACCTCTCTTGCATATGCTTCATCGCTCTTTTCTCCACGTTTGTCCACACTTTTCTTCCTTTTAATTTGATCTTCGGTTTCCCATTCCAAAAAGTGCCAGTTTATTATCTTGGCACGCCCGCTTCTGAGCTTATCATACATTCCAGGGGGAACAAGATCAAATTCGTAGTAGTAGTTGCTTTCCTCTGGCGCTGAGGGACTTAACACTTGAAGCCTATTTCTTACAGTTAGTCCCGGGGCAATAACCAGAACATCTTTTGCAAATCTGGTGTCCTGTCTGTAGGTTGCCTTGTTGATTATCTGCCAGGCTATGAGCATGGCCATCACTACTGTTTTACCGGTTCCGGTAGCCATTTTTGAGCACAGGCGCTCGATATTGCCGCCATCGCCCTCTAACTTTATGCCTTGCTTCTCTGAGTCCGGGGCTTCGATGAACCAGATCAAGGTTTCCATGGCTTCTAGTTGACAAAAGAAAAGTCTTTTGTCCCTGTCCTGCCTATTCCAATAGTCAAGCAATTCCTTAGTAACTTTTGTTATGCCCAGATATCCAGATTCTCTCCACTTATCCACACGTTCCCTAATCTTGTTCACCTCAGGCAGCTCTACGAAGAAACCCGGATCATCAAACTTATCCGAATGCTCTGAAGCGATGGTATAACCGGCGGGCCTTCTTCCATCTAACTGTTCAAACTTTCTTTCCTCCCGATTGTATTTTAGGTGCTTATCAGGTTTTCTGTATGGGCTATTTATGATCAGATGCTGTGTCTTCTTGTCGTTGACCATTAATTCACCTTTAGGACCCTCAAAGATTCTATTCCACGGTCATCTATGATCTTTACAGCAATCTGCTTGCTCTTACCGACCTTGAAAGGCAGTGATTGATTGCTCGCATAATTTGAAATGAGGTCTTCATCGATGTAGGCCTGGAGTGCTTTAGCAAGCCTGCTCCAGCCACCGTTTTCAGCCTCGAGAGGGAAGAATACCTGTCTGGGATAGAGGCTTCTGCCATTGTAGTCGGTATCTAATTCCCACATTGCAATATTTGAGGAACTCCCAGACCTAATTTCCCCAGTTCTTGTGTCATAATAGTCAAATCCATTGACGGTTACCACGTATTTTTCGCCTTCTTTCTTTAGCTCTATGTCTGGTTGTCCAATCAGCCAGAATGAAGATTCCTCATTCGCCTTCTTTTTCTTAAGGTCTTCGGTTAGAAGATCGGTGTTCATCTGACATTTGATGGCTGTGACTCCTGGCCATTTTAATTGATCTATGTTTTTGGCTGCTTCTGGATCGAACTGAAAAGATGCGAATATCACAAGAGGTTTAGGGGATAATTGCCTTGCTTCTTCTATTGCGAGTTCTACTTGCCTTTCTTCGAGTGGTGCGTACTCTGGACCAAAAGAAATAAAGGCTCTTTGCCCTTCTTGAGTCTCTCCTTCAGCGTGAATCCATCTGGTACCCTGTAAAGGTTCAACACGCGTAAACTTGATGTTTTGTCCGCCTTTTCCTCTAATTCCAGTCTTGCTCAGCTCATCTATCCAATCGTTTTGCTTCACAGTTTCTCCAGAGCGAGCGATTGTGTTGTCAGGATCTTGATTATTAGAAGACTCTTCGGCCTCTTCGAGGTTTATGACACGTTGCGAAGGTACAGCTTCTGATGTGAACGGACCCGTTACCCTTTTCTTGGAACGGTCAGTAAGAGGCATATCATACAAGATTTCCTCTGTTGGAGGCTCATTATTAGCGATTGTTCTAAGTGTGATGTGTGAGATAGTCTCATAGGCAAAGCCACTAGACACACCTTCATCAGAGTGGGCTAAGTCGTAAAAATCAAACACGGATGTCATTAATCTCTGTTTAGCAAGAGCTAATGAAACTCTAGATGTATCGCAGGTTATCCACCGCCTTCCCCACTGTTCTGAAACATAGGCTGTTGTTCCTGATCCGCATGTAGGGTCTAAAATCAAGTCCCCAGGGTCACTAGTCATCAAGATACATCTTTGAATTGGCAAAACATCTGTTTCGACCACATAAGTACGTACCTTTGGACCTGTAGTATCAGTCCAAAGATTTGTGAGTTTGGAAAGTGGAAAATCATCAGCATAGAGAACATAGGATAAATTGTCTCCTTCGGGCTGAAGTCTTTCTGCCTTAACCAGGTTTTCCATGCCAGATTTACTAGTTATCCAGGAGCCTCCTCTTGGAGGATGATATTCTTTTCCTTTGAAAATCACTGTGAAATCATTTTCTGCCGAATAGCCAGGAGCCCTGAGAGATACAAGCCTAAAAACTCGTGCACCATCTGGAAGAAGGGAATGATCAGATGCCATCTCAGATGCCATTGTAGTTCTTCTTCCTGATTTATCTTCATACCACGTCCACCTAGATTTTCCCTCCGGATCGTACGGCTTAAATAGTGGACGATACTTTGCTTTGCTCTTATCCTTTGCATACCACAAGATATAATCATTCATAGAGTCAATGAATCTGGCCCCCAATGGCATAGTCTTCTTTCTAAAGGGTATTATAGAGACAAAATTCCCACTTCCGAACACTTCATCTAAGAGCTCTTTCACATGATGCAGATTCTCATCAGAAATCTGAACAAAAATGCTCCCACTTTCTGTCAATAAATCTCTCGCCAATAGGAGCCTATTTCTCAAATAAGTGAGATATGAATGTATTCCAAGTTCCCAGGTATCCCTGAAAGCCTTGATCATCTCCGGCTCTTGTGTCAAATCCTCGTCTTTCCCATCTCTAACGTCTTTCTTATTGATGAAGGGCTGGAAATTAGAGCCATACTTTATCCCATAAGGGGGGTCGATGTATATCATCTGGACTTTTCCAGCCATGCCCTCCTTTTCCAACAGGGAGTTCATTACGATTAACGAATCACCTGCGATCAACCTGTTTGACCAACCTTCTGAGTGCTTGTAGAACTCTATGGCTTCTCTAATAGGCAGGTTGTTTTCTGGATTTTCAAAGTAATAAAACAAACTCCTCTGTGCTTCAGGCTCTTTGTTCCTGACAGCTTCAATTATAGTAAGTGGATCAATTCTTTCGTGAACATGCAAAGAAACGGTATCAACTTCAAAACTAGTGCCTTCTGTTTTTCCGGTCCATTGTAACTCTGGGTCTAGGTGTGGGTCAAACATGTAAGTTTTCCTCCCATTGATTGGGTCAGTCTCAGCCGAAACAAGACCAGTCTGCGGTATGTTGAGTCTTTTTTCTTCTTCAAAAGTGTATTGCGTCAATTCGTTATTTTCAACTTTCTTCTTTGCTCTCTTAGTCATTTGATCACCAAACACAGCGCGGCGAAGCCATTCTAACCAGCTAAAGTCTTTTTTTCAGCTCGATAGATACAATCGACGCATCAGATAATAATATTTGCGATTCCATTGTGTAGTACCGGCCAATCTTCTTCTTTATCAGCGTGATAAGACCAAGATTCTGCAGGTAGTTAACGCTCTGGAAGAACGTTGACTTGCTCATTCCCTTAACCAGGAAGCTGTTGATATTCGTCACTTCTGAATATGCCTTGTTGGTGTCCTGGTTCTTGATCAGAGCTGCCAGTATAAGCAGGTCCCGATCTCCAAGATTCTTCAATGTTTCGCCCTCCACCTCCACATATGCTTGCTTCAGTGCTGCTCTGACAGAATCATCATCCCATTTGTTCAGCCTTCCTATGATTTCAAGAGCCTTGATTCCAATCCTTGCGTCACTCCTGTAGTCTCTGACAAGCAGTGCAGACAACAGCCCTAAAGAATCCGGGTCATATTTGTTAAGGCCTTCGTCAGCCCTCATCTTCAGTATTTCCCTGATCTCATCTGAACTGTATTCATGGAATACGATGTGATCTGGCTGCAATGAGCTCTTCACGCTTTCATCGTTCATGTCCTTGTACCAGTAAACCTTCTGCGTCAAGAGGATAAGGTTGGCCTTTGTGTGCCTTGTTATGTGGTACAACGTGTCATAATCCTGCAGAAAGTCGACTTCGTCAAGAATGATGATTGCTTTCTCTGATAGCATTGAATCAAACCTGTTCTTCACCTCCTCCACTTCGTGTCCCTTGCTGTGAAGACGGGTTATGTTGCGGTAAATCTTGGTGGACGTTGGATTTTCTCTCACGTTTACATAGAAGTAGGGCACCGATTTTGTATCCTTAAGCGCCTTTGCTATGATTAACGCACTCAGTGTCTTGCCTGATCCCTTCGAACCGTAGATAATTATGTGCCTTGGAAGGTCAAGATTCACGTAATCGGCAAGGTCATCTGTAACCTTTTCAAGCTCGTTTCTGATGAGTATTTCTCCTGGGGTGTAGCCGATGTTGAAAACGAGTGCGTTCTTGATGTTGCTTGTCTCCATGGCCCTTGCCTTGATCTTAGCCTCCATGAACGACTTTGGATTTTTCGTAGCCATTCAATCATCCACAAAACACATTATATCCTTGAATAGTAAGGTTATTAATACTAACGAACGAGTCAAACAAATCAGTGTGGGAGAACGGTCAATTATACGCTGGGAATGTGTGTGTCAGAAAACGAGTGGAGGTTTCCAGTTAAGATTGACTTTTCCATAAAGCAGGAAAAATTCCATTTTTTCAGTATGTAATGTTCATTGTATCAGTTATATATAATATATATAAGAAAAGCACTGACGCGTTCGGAGACACACACACTCGTTCAAACAGTCCACTATTGAACAGAATTCTCTCTCAGAACCCTGAGTACCGGCGTGGTAGAGCATTCAAGTAACTTTGCTATTGCTCTGGCGGACAGACCTCTTCCTTTTAGTTCCAGAACCTTCCTCCTGTCCATGAAGTTTCCGTCCCTGGTCTTGAGTGCGGGCCTTCCAAATTTGACCCCTCTGCTCATCGCCTGTTCCCTGCCAGCTTTTGTGCGGGAATTGATCATGTTCCTCTCAAATTCTGCAAAAGCACCTAAGATTTGAAGCAGGAGCCTTCCATTTGGGGTTGTGGTATCTATGCCCGGGTCGTTGACGCTAACGAATCCTATGCCCTTCTGGTCCAGAAATTCAAGCATTCTAAGAAGGTCTGATAAAGAGCGAGCAAACCTGTCTATTTTGGATACTATGACCACTTTTGGCCTCCTTTCAATAGATTTCAGCATCCTTTCGAATTCTGGCCTCTGCGTATTTTTACCGGATTTAGCCTTGTCTTCAAAGAATTCAAGTTCATAGCCTCTGGGCTCGGCATACTGCCTTATTGCTTCCCTTTGCCGCTCATTTGAGCCCTGCCTGACCTCTTCCTGTGTGCTGGCTCGAAGATAAGCGAAAGCAAGTGTCATTTAAATCATAGAATTTAGGGACACATATGTTATTAAAATCCAGTGTTTAGTGGCGTTACTAAAATTACAAGTTTAGTAACAAATTTCAGACAGTCTAGCAATTGTCTGTTCCAACATTAGTATGAGGTTATAATACACCTCGAGTTGTTTGCCCGTGGTTTGACCAATCCTTGAGATAAGGTCTGAGATCATATTGGTATGCTTCAGGATTATATCGTGGCACTTTGTACTTTTTATCGACCTACCTTTTAGTTTCACATACTCTACAAAAGTCTTTCCTACTGTGACCAAAAGATCAAGGTATTGGCCAGGGTCGCCCATTCAACTCACTTTTTATTGCCTAGTAAACCTATAAGTGCAGCACCAATTAAACCCGCTATTGCTAGTCCTACCAAAGCATTCCCCACATTAGAATTGGGATAACAAGCATCTAAGGTTGCTCCAATAATAATTTCCAAGATATCCCTATCTGGGTTAGTGATTCCTTCGATCACTGACATTATTGTGTCTTTTTCTTGGCCTTGAGCATAAGCCTTCAAGTAACTACAAACTTCTGTCCGAAAATTTGGGTCTTGACGGAACTCGGTTGCGAGGCCAAGCCGGCGAACTCTCCTAAGATGCACTCTGTAGTCACCGTTGCCCTTAGATTGCCATTCCAGAAACTTATTGTAATAATATTCATCTGCGCCCATTTACATCACAGGAACAAACCTCATCTGTCTATTTAACTTTGGTTATCCGTTAACCATTACTTCGTTAACCGTTTTCTGATTTCAGTCTCTACGCTCTCCATGTCCTTGCCCTTTTCCTGTTCTATCCTTTCGAGATCGGAACGCCACTTCTTTATGAGTTCCTCATTTCCGAAGTATTTAGCAAACCTTCTGTAGGTCTCGTACTGCCTTTCCGTTACCTTAAAACCTATGGTCTTGGTGTACCTCTCACTAGACGCACCAGCCTCTGCACCAGTGTTGCTGTTCTGTGATATTAAACTGTCCAAACCTCTCTTCTTAATATCTGCCATCATTTCACCTTGACTAATTTCTCTATTTCTCTTGCAAGTGCAACATATGATTTTGAAGCAGGGGCATTTTTCCTGTATTTTACAACGGGAGAGCCTGCCATGGTGGAATCCGTTATGGTCACGTTCCTCGGAATAATCGTCTTGAGCAGGCTCTTTGGATAATGCTTCCTGACATCCTCAAGAACTTCTTTGGACGATCTCGTCCTAGCATTGAACATGGTTATGAACATGCCCAGGAGCTTAAGGTTTCTGAACAGCCTTGAATTCACGAGTTCTATGACTCTCATGAGTTGCGTTAATCCCTCAAGGGCAAAGAATTCTGCCTGCACCGGTATGAGAACGTAGTCCGATGCAACCAGCGAGTTAATGGTGAATATTCCCAAGCTGGGTGGTGTGTCAATGATGATGAAGTCGTATTTTCTCGCTACCCTCTTTAACTCGTTATCCAGAATATATTCACGGCCTATTTTTCCGGTTAACTCCACCTCTGCACCTGCAAGGTCGATGGTGCTTGGCACTATGTCGATTCCGTCTTTCTGTAGGATTGCGTCCTCTATTCTGCCATCAAGCATTACATCATAGATTGTATGCTTCTGCTCCGCTTTGTTGATACCAAAGTGAGTGGTCAGATTTCCCTGCGGGTCGATGTCCACAAGCAGCACCTTGTGTTTCTGTGCTAACAGTGCACCCAGATTAGCGGCTGATGTTGTCTTCCCGCAGCCTCCCTTCTGGTTGGCAATTGATACGATCATCAATCAAGCTTGGAAGCAAAGAGATATAAGTTTGTTGTAAACCGTTTGGGAATAACGGTTAGCGGTTAACTATCAATTGGCGGGAGCTTCTTATTACTTTGTATGGCATTGTATTATCGAATAAAGCACCAAGTGAATCCGTGATTTATATGAATACCAAACCAAATGATAAGTTGCAAATTCTTTTGTCCTCAGTTACGCTGATAATAGTGGCATTAACGCTCATTTCTGTGGTTTTCAGAACTCCCGGCAGCTCTGTTACTGTCCCTACAATTACAACGACCGTAAGCTCGGCCGGCCATGTCAACAATACGCCAGAAAATTCCAATATCATACTGCACAAAGGTGCTGTGGCGGTTGTAGAGCAAGGTGCAATACCAACGGCTATAGAGTTTAACGCAACGAATGGCCAGACTGTTAGCGGCTCATATTCCTCAACTCAACCCGTGGATTTCTATGTAATGACGCCTTCACAACTCCAGTATACGGGGATCCTCCCTTACGATACGCTGATTTTGCAGAATGGTTCAATTACTGATATGCTGAATTCAATAGAGTATGTCACCGGCGTTACATTGCTTCCGTACAATAAAGTGGTCGCCAACTATACAGTAAGTGGTGCATTTGAATCAAATCATCCTACAACATTATATATAATGACGCCAAACCAGTATGCTAATTACGAGGTTTACGACCAGATAAGCGGGTATGTGTATTCTGCGCATTCCACTTCGAGCTCCTCAACGCCAATAAATGCAAGAATAGAGCCAGGAACGTATTATTTTGTGTACTATTCGCATAATGCGGGTTATAACTATACGACGACAACATACCAGAATACTACTGCTACGGTACAACAATCGATAATAGCGTCACCGGATTATTCCATTGACAGCATCTATAACGCAACTGGGTTAAAAAACAATACCTTTAGTTCCTATCTGCCTGCAACAGGGCCTTATTACCTTGTATGGGAAGACAACAACGCATCCGGAATCGGTGCTGCAGTGCAAATAACAAGTTCAATCAAGCTTAGCTAGCCGTTGTTTTAACGTTGCACTTTTGGAGTGGAATTGTGCTCCGGCACTGTCAACATCTCCTTCAGGGAATCGAGCGTTGTGGCCAAAACCCTCTCTCCAAGTCCCTGGTATTTGTCGATAAGCTCCCTGTTGGGAACGATTATTATCACCCTCAGGTTCGTTCCTGCTATTCTTTCCTTCAGGTCCTCCATGCTGTGCTTCAGGCCTGTCTCTATTTCGACCATAAAGAAGTCCGTCTCGATGTCAAATGCGCTTCTTTCTCCGGTGGTTGATACCCTGTTTATTTTAACTCCAAGTTCGTTCAATATATCTACTGCTTGGCTCTGCATGCCTGTGTGAAGATTCGTTAGGTTGGGGCTCTTCGAGTAGTACATCACTATCGGTTTCCCGTCCCTG
This sequence comes from uncultured Thermoplasmatales archaeon, assembly GCA_964389625.1. Classification (GTDB taxonomy): domain Archaea; phylum Thermoplasmatota; class Thermoplasmata; order Thermoplasmatales. The sequence goes on along the minus strand of CAYMEF010000038.1, from coordinate 1,894 downwards.
AGATATTTCACCCTGCCAACCTCGTTGTTGTTCTTCAACTCTTCAAGGATGGCTTTGAGCCTCAGCTTTGCCTGATCCTTGGTAATGCCATATTTCACCGATATCTCCTTCCCCATCTCCGTTGCATAGGACATCCTCTCTCCAAGGATCCGAAGAGCCTCCTTCCTGTAGTCTATATCCTTCCCTCTCCCTCCTGCTCCCTCTTCCATCCTTTCTTCCCTGACCGCTGCGAGAATCTTCTGTGTCTCCCTGTATTCGGTGCCGTCAGGGATGTATGTGAACACCGGAGCGAATGCCTGACTTTCCGGAAACTCTATGTCCGTGAACTGTCTGGGCTGAAGCATGGAAACTGAAAACCTCACAAGCTGGTTGTAGGACAGAATCTGCAGGTCTGCATCGCCGAGCTTGAAGGTGAATTTTGTGCCAAAATTGGCTCGCATCTCCGGCAGTATGTCGATAAGATTTTGAGTAATTATCCACAGCATTCCCTTGTCCCTGATCTCTCTCGCCATTACATCGAGAATGGTGTGATAGGACTTTGTCAGGCGGTGGGCTTCGTCTATGCAGACAATCACATTGGTGCGCCTGCGCTCCTCCATCTCCCTGTATATCTGCCTGAGCATGAGCTCCGCGTAGAAGTTCTGTGACTGCTTTGTCTGAAGAGAGGAGAAGTCGAACACGGTGCTCTCGTTAGCCAGTTCTACGCTGTCCATATCCTCGATTACCAGGCTCTTCACGTTCTGCTCTATGGCGTTGAGCGTTTCGATCTGGTTCTTTGAGGCTGTCCTTCTCTTCTCGCCAATGGTTTTCATGAAGCTCTTCCAGTCACTGCTCTGCGATGCGATCTCCTGTAGGAATGCAGGAGTCTGCTGCAATTGTATTCCGGAGCTTACCCTCTCGCCGAAGAACGCAGTCATGTACGCTTCGGAGAATGCGTTTATGTCTCTGAATGGATTTGGCAGACATTCCTTTGCGTCGATTACGGGTATTCCAAGGTGCACCTCATGATCGTCGGGCTTGAACGAGAATATGATCCTCTGCCTGTCCTCGAATCTGCGCAGCAGGTACATGGTGAGATAGCTCTTTCCCTGTCCGGATACACCGGTTATCGATACATTCCTGTTTCCCTTGTGCTCAATGTAGTCCCTGAGATTGGCCGCTTTTGCCGAGCACTCTTCCCGCTTGAACTTGCCTTTTTCCATATCGGGAATAATGGTGTAAGCAATTGCTGCATGACCGGCAAAACGCCTCAGCCTCCTGGAAAGATCATAGAACAGCCTCTCCTGATTCCTCAGCGGCAGCTCAATGAAGGGCCTGGAAAGCACCCTTCTCGCATTTATGAGCTCAGAGAAGCCATATTCTCTCATAAGCGTATTCTGGTCTTCCAAATATTTATTCATATCCTGCTACCTTCTTATTATGTATCGCCTGTGCGGATTGAGCGTTATTGTGTAATGTTCCACTTTTACGGTGTGTGTTTCCATCATGTATACAAGCGCAATGACGCCAGTTACCACTGCAAGAACTGATGAGTATTCCGGTCCCAATAACAGATAGATCAGGTAGGCAGGAATGCCGAATATCACCGCAAGAATGATGATGTATATGAGAAGTATAAGGGCGCAGTAGAGCAGGACAATAGCACCTGCAAATGCCAGCATAAACCCCGCTATTCCCATTGCCTCATAGAACATGTTTCCCGACGTTACCATTGCAAGCAGAATGGAAAAGAGGCCCTGCCATACCATGCCTGTTACGAATACCATGACAGCGGTGATCAGGAATTCGCATGTTAAGGCATCCTCGTCCATGATTACCTCTGTGCCCTGAATCTCCTGTTTGGCGTGAGAGTCGCGGATATTGAGGCTTCTTCACGCTTGAAAATTAGACCACG
>CAYMEF010000037.1:0-13029 GCA_964389625.1 uncultured Thermoplasmatales archaeon | reverse complement strand
CAATCATACCACCGATGTTGCAAGCTGAATTTGAACAGCATATTTAAGAATTTACATATATAAAGCTGCGCGATAATAGCTGGACGGGCCAAAAACACTCTTGCATCGCTATTCAAGGGTCGTTACAGCGATCAACAATGGATAAGGATATTCATGTCTGGACTCTGCCAGCCCTGTTGAAGACGCAGAATAATAGGCAAAAATTATCAATCTGGAGCACATAAAGTTGCTTATGCTTGACGAAGTTCCCCAAACCTTCGACTCTCTGCAGATCGAAAAAGAAGTCTCGGAATACTGGGATAGAGAGAACATAGTGCAGCGATCGTTCGAGATAAACAAGGGAAAGCAGAGGTTTTCGTTCGTTGAAGGTCCGCCTACGGCAAACGGCCCTCCACACATCGGACACGCAGAGACGAGGGCTATGAAAGATCTGTTTCTAAGGTACAAAACGATGAGGGGATTCTATATCAACCCCAGAATCGCTGGATGGGACTGTCATGGATTGCCTGTCGAGATCGAGGTGGAGAAGAAGCTTGGAATAAAGAACAAGTCGGAGATAGAGAAGCTGGGGGTCTCAAGATTCAATGCTCTGTGCAAGGAGAGCGTCTTTGAATACGTCAAGTTGTGGGTCGAAGCCTCGAAGAGGCTCGGGTTCTGGGTAGACTATGGCAATGCATACATCACCATGAAGGACGAATACATCGAGAGCGAGTGGTGGGCACTGAAGGAGCTCTACAACAAGGGACTACTGTTCAAGGATTTCAGGATATCGCCGTACTGCCCACGGTGTGGAACGACACTAAGCGCGCACGAAGTCTCCCAAGGATACAAGGAAGTGGAAGACTTCTCTATATACGTCAAGTTCAAGCTCGTTGGGAAGGACGAGTACTTCCTCGTCTGGACTACTACTCCATGGACCCTCCCGGCCAACGAATACCTCGCAGTCAATCCCGGTTTCACCTACCTGCTAGTCAACTACAGGGGGGAGAAGATATGGGTGGTGGAGGATCGAGCAAAGACAGTTCTTAAAAAGTTTGAGGTCCTGGACAGCAAGCCAGGATCTTTCTTCGTTGGCACGAAGTACGAGCAGCTGATACCGATTCTCAGATTGAAAACGGGGCTGTACGTCGTCTCCGGAGATTTCGTCACCAAGGAAGACGGGTCAGGGATAGTTCACCAGGCGCCAGCATTTGGTGCAGACGATTATGCTGTTTTGAAGAAGGAAAAGGGAGAGCTCTACGTTACGGTGGATGAAGCGGGAAGGGTTTCCCTCAATTCGCCGTGGAAGGGACTCGACGTCCAGTCAGCCAGCGACAGGATAATAGAGCACCTGAAGGAGAGCGGGCAGCTGCTCAAGACCGAGAAGGCTGTGCACTCCTATCCATACTGCTGGAGGTGCGATACTCGCCTGATATTCTACCCAGTGGAGTCTTGGTTCATCGGTGTATCCAAGGCAAAGGACAAGGTGGTGAGCTTAAACCAGAGGGTCAACTGGAAACCGGACTACATAAGAGATGGGAGGTTCGGGAACTTCCTCGAGGAAGGGAAAGACTGGGCGTTGTCTAGGAACAGGTTCTGGGGAACTCCCCTTCCCGTCTGGACGTGCAAGAACAATCACGTTTTCATTCCAGGGAGCAAGAAGGAACTGCTCGACAACTCCACATTCGTACCAGACAACTTCGAGCTTCACAGGCCAAAAGTGGACGAGGTGAAGGTGAAGTGCAAGGAGTGCGGGTCCGAGATGGTGAGGGAGCCATATCCGATCGACACCTGGTTCGACTCGGGTTCTGCCTTCTTCGCACAGTTTCATTTTCCGTTCGAGAACAGAGAACTCTTCAGCGAGAATCACCCTGTCGATTTCATAAGCGAGGCTATGGACCAGACTAGGGGCTGGTTCTACTCTATGCACATCATATCCTCTCTACTGTTCGACAAAAATGCATACAACAACGTAGTTGTGATGGAGTTCGTGCTCAACTCGAATGGAGAGAAGATGAGCAAGTCCAGAGGAGACAAAGTCGATCCAATCGCAATAATGGACGAGATAGGGACGGATGCCCTCAGGCTGTTCTTTTTCCAGGGTCCGCCATGGAAACCGAAGAGGTTTTCGAGCGAAGTGGCTGTTGAATTCTCGAGGAAACTGCTTGGTACTCTCTACAATTCATATCTCCTATTTGCCACAAACGCACGACTGGACAACTGGAATCCAAAGAGGGAGGAGATTAAGTCAGACCTTGACAGATGGCTGTACAGCAGGACAAATGCGTGCATAGTCTCGGCCACAAAACACATGGACGACTATGATCCACACCTTGCACTCGACGACATAAAAGACCTGATACTGGATCTGAGCCAGTGGTATCTTAGACTCTCAAGAGACACATTCTGGAGCGGAGAGATGACGGACGGAAAGAGGTCCTCCTACTACGTAACGCACCATGCACTGCAGAGCATACTCAGGATGCTTGGCCCATTTACGCCCTTCTTCTCCGACTACCTATACAGAAAACTCACCGGAGAAATGTCTGTACACCTTGCCCCCTTCCCAACACCAGAAGAATTCAACCAGTCCCTCATAGAAGAGATGAACGAAGTCAAGGAGATAGTGGAATCCGGGAGGAGGATAAGGCAGAAGAATGGTCTGATTCTAAGGAGACCTGTTAAGGAAATTGTGTTAACCGAAAGCAAACACAGGGGAGTACTGGAAAAATATGGAGAACTGATAAGAAAGGAACTCAACTCGAAGGGGATAGTAATGGCGGATCTGCAGTCGTACATGAAGCGCAGTTTTGTCCTCAACAAGAGGGCGACTGGAAAGATGTTTGGAAAGGATCTTGTTAAGGCAGAAAATGAATTTGAGAAGGATGAAAACCAGGCTCTCTTCTTGAAGTCGGGTTCCGTCAATGTCCTCGGGAGGTTGATCACGGAAAGCGAGGTGGATACAAAGGAGACCCTGGACGACAGGTACGTCTCTGACGAAATCTCGAATTTCAGGCTTCTCATAAACAAGGAGTTTGACAAGAAACTCTATCTCGAGGGGTTGGCGAGGGAGATGGTCAGGAGGATACAGAGCATGAGAAAGGATGCGAACCTCGACTATACTGACAGGATATATCTGCACATTGAAGGAGACGAATCACTGATGGAAGCCTTCGCTTCGTTCAAGGATTACATACTGACCTCTACGCAGGCAGAGGAGAGGAATGCGGTCAGGGGATCTGACAAGAAATGGAACATATCGGGGCTTGAACTAAGTGTGGGAATAGAGAAAGTGAATTCATAGAGGTCCTGGATTTTCCCTACAATATCGGGTGGAAAAGCTCTACGCCCAGGCCTATAAGAGTGAGTATAAACGAGAGTATCAGGAATACTATGAACGTCATTATCGCCAGTATGAATGCCCGTGCGGCTCCGATCTTGTAGATCCCCATTAGTACAAGAAGTATCCCTATGAAACCGATGAGGAGACCAAGCAGGGGGGATATCAGGGAGAAGATGACCGAAAACAGCACAAATATGATTGAACTCACGAGTGTTGCTGCCATTGCGTTTGAGAGTTGGGAACGGTCGTGAACCAGGGCCTTCGAAGCAAGCCAGAGTGGAAGGGATGTGATTATCCACAACACTATTACCACTACGATAAGGGCCGCTAAACCGAGTGTGGAAGAAAACGATACTGCGAGAAAAGGTATCACCTTCGTTCAACGAAGAACTTCAATTTAACTCTTCTCGTCTATCGTAATAGGTCAGTCTTGTGTGCACATCACCTCGATTATTACGGCCTTCCTCCCATCAATACGTTGGAAAATAGACCTAAACTGTTATGCATCTAAGAGGAAGTCTAAACTGTTGAGTCTGAACCAAACTTAAAGACGACAATCTTCCCAACAAAGAAAAGTCTTCCAATAGCCATAAGGAACGGACAATACCAGAAAATACCAAAAATGCAATGGCAAATGCGATCAAGGATGCAGTGGCTTCGGGAAATACTAGTGGACCAATCAAGTTCAAGTTCGATAATCCAAGTTGTGTTGCCTTCCCCTCTCAGTGTCCAGAAACCTACTGCTGTGTGTGCCAAGATCACCTATGTGGGTCAATGTGTCAAAACGAGTGTGAAGGATTCACAGTAATCCCCTGCTATGACAAGGACGGAACTGCGTGTAAGTATAACGAGAATAGCGACTGCTCAGAGTGCTGTTAGTATACAAATCCATGTAATGGATAAAATAATGCAGATATGTATATAGATCAGATGCGTACGTTTAGTAGACGAGTATACTCCAAGTATGGGTAGGGAGATCGGTACAGTGATATATCGAAAAAGGCCCATTATTTTAGGCATCGCAGTCATAGTGACAGCTGTAGTCACGGTGTCGTTGTTTTTTTACATTGAAGCTTCCGAGCAACCGCACATGGCATTTATACCGAAAGTAGTGGCAGAGAAAGTATCTGGTCAAAATTACACTCTTTCGTCTTTGACGATCACCAATTGTAGTGGTCTTCCTTTTGGACCTTACGGAAATCGGCTAATAGAAAGTATGCTCTAGACAAACAACACTCAGTTCACAGCAAATGGGTCATTTTCTAATTATTATTTTCAGGATGATATACTCAAATCTAATACTACAGTAATGGCGAAGGCATTCTACGAGTTGGAAACGGGCAACCTCGAACACGGAGTCTACCCCGTAAATTACACAACAGAGAATGCAACGTACAAAGGTTTCCTATTTACATACACAACTGGACCACAAAATCGGTACGGTTTAGGGTACTTCTGGGGGGGGGGGTAACAGGATATTTTGGGGACCTGGTCTTTGAAATTACTGGACAATCACCTTGGCAGCCTAGAACGAATAAGTATACAGTTGCAATAGACCAGATAAACGCAATGACTACTTTCAGTTTCTGATCTTAAACTTCACAACTAATTGGTCAAATTATTCCAGTCATCCATTAGAGCAAAATGATTTCTTAGTTGGCACCCCTCTTTTAAATACTATCGCTTGAAATTCTGTTGAGTCCACTTTTTTCAAGGGACAGGCTTATCAGCTCATGATGTACAAGATTTACACCATCCGGATACGAACCAACCCAAGAGTAACGACAATATCCATCGCTCATACGCATAGTGTGTAGAATAGGCAAAACTGTCAGTTATCTAGTAGGTTCTTGGACTATCAGGCATTTGGAACAACATAAATCTCATCCTCTACCTTGATGACCTTCACCCTATCTCTGCCGCCTGGGTCGATAACTTCCCTTTCCCTGAGGTCAAATGGGTCTAGGATATATGCGGTGTTACCTTCCCTGTATAAGACCTCTGCTTCCCTTATATCCTCTCCCGGCCTGAAGACAGAATAGTCCTCAATATCCTGTAGTTTCATTTTGGTCCTTGAACCAGATCTGAAATCTACTAGTGTCACAACGTCCTCCTTTATCGAAGTCACGAGGTAAAGCCTCTTCTCTATGCTGATGACATCCGACTTCTGAAAGTTGGGTATCCGGACAGAGACGGTGATTCGGTAGATTTCGGCTCCCTTCTTCATCCCAACGAGGTGGGACGTTTCCTTGAAAGTACCTCCAAAACGATCTATTGCCTTTCTTGCAATGGATCTGGCAAACTGCTTATCGGAAAGGAAGAGGTCGTACCCCTCCTTGATCCTCTCCAACTTGGTCAGGAACACGTCCTTCGAGTGAGCATTTTCCACCAAGTCCACAAGGAAGTTCAGGATGGAGTCTTGCCTATCACCCTTCTCACCCCTTAGTTGGAATATCGCTTCATAGTAGTTTCCGAGTTTCTTGGTGCAAACTGGGCACGTCGAAGGGAAGGTTTGCAAAAAGAACTGTCCAGTCTTTTCTTCACCGTTTCTTGACGAGATGCCCTCAAAAGAAACCTTTCTGTTGTATTCATCTCCCGTTACTTCGAATGTTGGGCCCTGGATGTTGAACAGGGTATTGATGACCGTACCGATCACTTCGTCCTCTTTGATTGCCCTCTCTGACCACCCTCCAAGGAAAACGGAACCGCAGTGGGGACATCTCTTGATCTTGATCGACTTCACGAACCCTTCGGTGGCGCTCTCCTTCTTGCAGTCATCGCATATGACAGTTGATCTATCTATTTCCTTTCCGCAGACTATGCACTTCGTGGCTGCTTATGCCTAAGTGACTAAAATTACTTTGTCCTCTCTGCGATCTTTGGTATCTCTGTTGGCGACTCAAAGAATTCTCTGAAGAATACGCAGTTGTCCTTCCCCTTGCAGGCAAGTAGATTCAGCTTGGAGCAACCGTGAGCGTCTAGGTAGACGCACTCGTTCTCGATCGCATTGTGGTGTCCCCACACATCGCATTCCTCTTGAATGCACTTGTATCCTGGATACTTAAAATGACAAACGTCCTTTAGATCGGAGAAAACGCACCGCACCAATGTTGATAATCAGCTTGAATAAAAATTGTGTTGAACGATTCTGGCGACTTTTGAGGAAAAAGAAAAGTGAAATAAGCCTGATTAGCCAAGATTCATAACCCCGCATCTTATGGTTTCAATCTCCTGATTGTCCTTGGGAATGGAATTACCTTGTTGATGTGATCGAGACCCGCGAGCCATGTTACCAGCCTATCTACCCCGAGCCCAAAACCGGAGTGAGGCACGCTTCCATATCTTCTCAGGTCTATGTACCACTGATAGTCGTCAGGGTTGAGGTTGTCCGCCTCGATTCTTGACACAAGTTCTTCTCTGTTCCAGATCCTCTCTCCTCCGCCAATGACCTCCCCGTATCCCTCAGGAGCCAGGCAGTCGTGGTTGAGCACGTGTGTTGGGTCCTGCGGATCTTGCCTGTGATAGAATGGTTTCAGCTGTGTCGGGAAATTGTAAACAAAAATCGGTTTGTCGTAGCCTTCAGTTATCGCCCTCTCTTCCTTTTCCCCCAGGTCAACAGCGTCGCTTAACTGGAGTCCCTTCTGCCTTCCTATCTCAATAACCTTCTCGTACCTGTACCTGTAGAATGGCTTTTCGATGGCTTCTATCTTACCCCTGTCTCTCTTCACAACCTCAAGCTCTTCCTTGTTCTTCTCGAGTAGCTGTTGCGCTATGAATACGACCATATCCTCTTCAATGTCCATCATTCTCTCGTTGCTTACCCACGCAGCCTCTGCCTCATAGTGCGTGAACTCGGTTACGTGTCTCCTGGTCCTGGATTTTTCTGCCCTGAAGGATGGGGAGATTGTGTATACGTTTTCCAGAGAATATATGAATGCTTCAAGGTAAAACTGCGACGATTGCGTGAGATAGGCCTTTTCTCCGAAGTACGGGACCTCGAAGAGGGTGGAACCACCCTCCACCATCCCCCCCACAAACATCGGAGGTTGGACCTCGTGGTAGTCGTGCTCTCTCATATAGCCCCTTATGGAATTGAGGACTGTCTCCCTGATCTTCATGGTTGCCGTCATCTCCCTGCTCCTCAGCCACAGGTGTCTTATGTCCAGCAGGAACTCGTCGCTCTTGTCCTTTGCAATTGGGAAGTTGTCAGCGAACTGGTAGAGCTTGATCTTTGTTGCGTGAATCTCGTAACCGGTGACTGCCTTCTTTTCCTTCGACACCTTTCCTTCTATTTCCATTGAGCTCTCTATGCCCGCCTTCCGTGCAATGTCGAATTCGTCTGGCGTCACGACTTCCTTCTCTACCACGACCTGGACGATGTCCGTAGAATCCCTCATCACCATGAAGACCAATCTCCCAGACTCTCTGGACCTGTATACCCAGCCCCTGATGCTGACAGTGGTGTCTACACGACTGTCGTTCAGAACATCGCATATGTGCATAGAGACCATAATTTATCTCCATATAAATACTGTATTTGTGGGCCTTGAGAACATTCCAGAGCAATATCAGGATCCCTCCGTCTTTTCGGTCAGGTCTGGTTAAGCAGTGCCTCGAGCGTTTCACTGAACTTGGGGACGGTGTCGTAGCTCTTCAGGTCATCGTGCTTTGCCCAATGGAAACTGGAATTTTCCTCATTGAGTTTCACGTCGACAGATTCTGTATACATCAGCAATGGGGTGATCTCATAAATGATTCCATCGCTGCGAACATAAATGTTCTTGCCTGTCCTTCTCAAGACAGCATCTCTTATCCCGATCTCTTCCATCATCTCCCTCCTTCCCGTTTCCTCCGGTGTCTCTCCCTCCTCTATGTATCCAGAAATACCTCCGAACTGTCCGGCGTAGGATGACGATTCAGAAGAGCGCTTGAGCACCAGCAGACTCTCTCCGTGCATTAGGAAGACTGTCGTGACTCTCTTCTCTTCGACGTTAGATATCGCAACCTCTCCAGAGTTTCCGTCAAGAGTTATCCAGTCGCCATTCACAAGAACGTCAAGTGGCACTCCGTCTACCATCGGGATGTCCGAAATGATCGCACCCGTCACCACCATCCCCTCTGCAGATTCGTTGATCAGTCCTGCCGGTGCGATGTTATTTGTCTTCAGTTCCAGAAAAGTGTAAGACCCTACGGTAGAACCCCTGCCTCCCTTGAATGCGAGGATCTTCCCTGTGATGCTCGAATTTGAGCAGGGACCTGTGGTTACGAGCCCTTCCCTGCTGATCTCTCCGAGGGGGGAGATAAACTGGTCGCACACGATCACTTCTGCAGAAACTCTGCCAGGTGACAGGCCGCGTCCCTTGATCATGCAATCACCCACTTCAGAAGGTCCATGATCCCCATGAATGCAACTTTCTGGTTTCCGTAACCTTTGAGCGGCAGATAGAACGTTGCCTTCCCAGAATTTGTTCCAGTCTTGCTGTAGCTGTTGCTGAGCGGAGAAACCACCATACAGGTGTCGGAGAATACCTTTCCTCCGAAGTCTTCTATGACCTTGATTGCCTCCCTGGAATTCGCTCTGACCTCTCTCGAAGTGAATAGGAATAGGTCGGGGCCCACTTTCCTCTTTCCTTTGACTAGCTTTGCTATGTACTCCAGCTCCTCCGGAGCAAGGTGAGGGCAGCCTATGGCAATCAGCTCTGGTTCCTCTTGCGTGGAGCTCTTGCTTATCGTCTCCTCGATCTCCGATCTAGTCACGCCAATGACCTCCGGTGAGTCCGAAACCAGGTGGGCTTCTTTGGTCACACCTTCGACGTGGAACATCGGAATGGAAGAAGTCGCAGATAGGGCCGCGGAAAGTGCCTTCAGCTCGATTCCCTTCGCTCCCTTTTGTCCCCTGATGAGAGGTATCTTCTTGTTAAGTTTTGGTCCCAGAAACAGTCCTAATGCAGCAAACTTCATGTAATCAAGAGCCTCGTCAACGTCCACTATTACGCTGGACTTTCTGCCGTCGTCCCGGTGCAGTCCGTGATCTGGCGTTTTGCCTATTATTGCCGATGCAAGTGCCGAGGGGCCGCTCTCCCTGTTGGTTCTTGCGCCGATAAGGGAATTTACGTATATGATCGCGGAGCTTTCGGCCCACGATATGTGATCACCAAAAGATGGTTCGTTGTAGAAATAGTATGGAGTGCAGGTGAAACTGTCCATCACCCCCATTTTCTTGTAGATTTCTACTATCTCCATCTGCTTCTTGTGGAAGTTCTCGTCTATGTCCACTGGTCCTCCGTTCTCTATGTCGAATCCCAACGGATTCAGGGATGTAGGAACGGTTACCCTGTGGGATATCTTTCTCAGGAACTGTATCCCTCCCTCTCCAACGTTCTTGTAGGAGACTCCTGAGATGTGTGCAGATTTGATGGGTATGAGCCTGTCCGCCCCTCCAAGCTCTCCCAGAGAATACAGTAACCTGATGGCTATCTTGGGCGCCTCCCCCATCTCGCCCTCAAACATCTTCTCCTCTTCCCTTGTGAGCAGCAATTGCTTCACCTCTGTGACAATAATTCTTTAATCTTTTGTTTCGGGTCTGGAGACATCGTGATGCTCCTTCCTATGATCAGGTAGTCTGCACCACTGTCCATTGCCTCCTTGTAGCTTCCACCCTGGGTTCCCACCCCCGGTGAAAGCACCTTTAGACCTGAAATTTTCTTCAGGACCCGTATCCTGTCAGGGTGAGTGGCTGGCGCTACGATTCCATCCGCCCCCTCCTCCTTCGCCATAAGTGCTATCCTCTCGGACTGACCAGAGATGAAATCTGCGCTTCCTGGGTGAGACATCTCCGCAACAACGTAGAGGCTGCGAGACTCCTTTCTGACCTCCCTTATCACGTCCCTGCCCACGAATCCCTGGACGATGACACCCCTAGCACCATTGGATGTAACAGTCTTTGCGATGCTCTTTGAAATGTCTGGTATATCTGCAATCTTGATGTCTACTATAACCTCTCCATACTGAGAAATATCCCTTATAACGCTGACCCCGTGGTTGAGCATTAATGGATATCCAACTTTGTAGGCCTTAACATAACCAGCTACGTCCTTTGCGATTTTCAGTGCCTTTTCCTTCTCCACGATGTCGAGGGCTAGAATGATGTTACTTTCCATCTACTGGTTATGTGTTTTCAAAATATAATATTGCGCTCAAATGAGGCTCTTGACAATCTTGTGATATGCCGATAAAATGCGATAACTATTTTAGGCGCATTAAATGTCCTGCTTACAGGGAATACATATGAGCCAGGACAGAGGGCTGCTAGGAGGAAAACTGTTCGTTTATCTTGACGAACTCGCGTTGAAGCTACGCAGCACTCTTGTGGTCTTCGTTATAGTGTTCTTCGGACTATTCCTGCTCGGGCCATTTCCATTCATGTTTTATGGTAAACTGCTCTACTATCCCTTTCCCTCATTCTACCACAGCTTCTCAGTTGTCCTGCTTGAATTGGTGGAGAAAGGCCTGGTACCGCACAAGATGATACTGATAAATGTAGCGCCATTTGATATAATCGTTAGCGTGGTCTACATATCCCTGTCCGTCTCGATCTCCATAATCATACCCATCCTCTCATTCCAGCTGATAGATTTTGCCAAAACCGCCCTCTACCCCAGGGAAAGAAGGGCAATCACCTTCTCCATAGTCCCCATTGTGGTGCTCTACGCGATCGGGGTAATATTTTCCCTAAAACTGATAATTCCCCTGCTCTTTCACGTCATATTCGCATTCGCACTAGACGTCGGTGTGCTTCCGACACTGGGTATTCTCCAATTCGTTTCGATCGTCGTATTGATAACAGCCGGCATGGGAGCGGTTTTCGAAACTCCAGTAATAGTGTTCTCTCTCTCCTACATTGGGGTCGTACCGCCATCCACCTGGTTAAAGAACTGGAGATACGCCATCGTTGGGTCGTTCTTTGTTGCACTTCTCATTTCTCCAGGTGCGACGGGCGGCATTATGGAGATCACAATTGCACTCACCATAACGGCCCTCTATTTCTCCGGAGCTCTGCTTGCGAGATGGGTAGTCAATCGGAAGTACAGGGTGGAGGAAAAATCAACCGTAACCTGAAATGGATAAAATTTTAGCAGTTGATCTTATGTGAGGTACAGTAACACAAGGTGGAAAAAGAATGACTCACAAATCATCCGCACCAACGGTCGAAGGCTTCAAACGATTGTCTTTCTGGAGGGAGGAGTCTGTAGGTGTAGTCACATTGCTTGCGCCAGGATACATCGATAATGAATTCTTGGAGGAGTTGATACGTGTTTTCTCGATAGCAGCAGTTGACGACAAGGTCGGATCTATACTAATCACAGGTTCAAACTACATATTCTCGAGGGGGCTCTCCCTTCCATCGACCAGGACGTACGCGGATCTTCGTGACTTCTACAAGAGGATTCAGAACCTTGCGCTCTTCTGGATGGCTCTGGAGAAACCGATATTCTCTGCCATCAATGGAACTGTCGTCAACAGTGGCATTGCCCTCGCACTGCTCGCCGATGAAGTCTTCTATTCTGAGAACAGCAAACTTGTCCTCGACAAGGACGAGCCGATCGTTCTGCTGGGGAGTACCACAATCCCCGATAAGGTAGTAATGCAGAACGGAGCTTTCAGGGTAAAGGGAGTAGAAACAAACAAGGATTCGATGATGCAGGATGCATTCGAAAAGACAAAAGGGCTTCAAGCCATAAGATACCACAGGGTAAGGAGAAACAGGTTCCCCGAACTTGAGAAAACAATGCTACAAGAGGAGATAGATTTTCTAGATTTCTATCTCTGGTGTGAAGGATGTTCCAAGTGAGTCACCCGACTCTAGTTCACAAAAAGTATCGGCAGCTGGCTCTACAGAGCATTCAATCGAATTCAACTGCTCGATTTACTTCTGTACTGCTGGCGCTCCGTTTTCAGCCTTCGTCGCTTCGTTGATCTCTCTCTCGACTTCGATTCTTCCCTTTCTGAATTCTCCCATCGCGCGTCCCATTGCCTTTGCCATCTCAGGTATCTTCTTGGTGCCGCCCAGTACGAGTAGGGCAACAACGATAAGGATTATCCAGTCTGTTGGACTTCCTAACATTGTGTTTGCATTTAAGTCTATTATATTAATGTAATGGTCGTTAAAGCTCACCTAAACAGGTGCTCTCTAATTATGATAAGGTGATAGTAAAATCGCTTCTTCCTCTATGGAACTACAGTGAAATTGTTGCGTTGAATACCACTTGAACAAGCCTTACTCTGAAATAATAAACAAATCATCCCCCACCAAGTCGGTCATCAAATTATACACGTCGTTGCTCTGTCACTTTCGGTCGAAGTACTCTGCCTCAATCTCTGGGTTTATGTTCTTTATGCATACTGTTGAGGAGAAGAATGTAGATCTGAGGCTCGTTAATTTGGATGTCTAAGCTCGCTCGTCAGATTCCATAACTCGCTGAAATGATCAAATCAATGCAACGCTCCAGGAGAGGTGCAAACGATTCACTAATTTCTCAGTATTAGCTACCGTTTACCTTGATTCGTAGTTTTTATCAAAATATTTTTACTTCTAATCGGCGTTTACTTAGTTAGTTTCAGTGAAAACTGGCCATTTTGCAACCGTACCAATAAGCTAATATACGGTGTTGACTTTACTGTCTTTTGCCGTTACATGCGACAGGCTA
>CAYMEF010000036.1:0-13188 GCA_964389625.1 uncultured Thermoplasmatales archaeon | reverse complement strand
GTTACGTGGACCGCGGATGCCGGTGGGGGCACGGAGCGGAGAACTGATGGGGCCGCCGCATTCTACAATCGCCCTTTGATGTCGGTGGCCCGGCTTTAGACTGATCAACTGTCTTCGGGGTGAAGAGATGTGAGGACTCAGTTTAGAGGTTCCGTGCCTTCTAACCTTTGTTACAGTGGCCTTTCTGTTTCTCCTCGCATCCCCGGCTGGTATGTTGATAGCCAAGGCTTAACAGTTATATATTCATAGAAAATCGTGACTCATTGATATATAAGAAGACGATCCACGACTCGATCTACGGAACGATAGACCTTGAAGAGACAGCGTCAAGGGTCATAGAAACAAAGGAATTTCAGAGGCTCAATACAATAAAACAGCTCGGTTTTACCTATCTCGTTTTTCCGGGAGCCACACACTCAAGATTTGAACACTCTCTCGGGACGCACTATCTCGCAAGGGAAGCATCAACCAGACTCGGACTTGTGGAGAGGGACATAACTGAAGTTTCACTTGCAGGACTATTGCACGACGTGGGACACTCCCCGTTTTCTCATGCACTCGAAGACTCGATGGTCAGGTTGTATGGAAAGGACCATCTGGACGTAACCATAGACATAATCGAAGGTAAGACCGAAGGAAACGAAGTCAGTGACATTCTAGGCGAGCACAAGAAGGCGGTAGTTGACATACTGAAAGGGAAGAAGGGAGTGCTCAGCAGGCTCATCTCCGGCAACGGCGACGTCGACCAGATAGACTATCTGGCGCGAGACTCCCACTACACCGGAGTGGCTCTCGGTGCAGTAGACATCCCTCGCATAATGAGGGTCCTGGCCATACACAAGGGAGAGTTTTGTGTGACCGAGAAAGGACTCCCGTCAGTGGAAGGTCTAATGGTCGCGAGGATGCTCATGTACAGAACTGTTTACCGTCACAAGACAGCCCTGATCGCTGCCTCACTTGCAAACAACGCCCTTGCTAGCCTCAGCCCGGCCATCGAAGATTTTGTGGAGTGGAATGACTGCGACTTTATTGCAGAGCTGAAAGAGAAGAACAGGGAAATCTACGATTCGATAAAGAGCAGAAGACTCCCGAGAGGGTTGCTGATCAAGGAGAGCGAGGATAGGTTCAAAGAAATTGTGGGAGAGTTCGATGGAGGTCTCCTCACCTCACAATACTTCAAATCTCCGTACAAGAAAGAGGTGCTCAACGTTTTGACAGGCGAGGGGATCAGGCCAATAACAGATTTCTCTTCGATCATGGAGTTCCTGGAAAGGGAGTTGGAGGGAGTGGGCCTTCTGGTGTTCGAAAATAGTGAAGAGGGCCACATAAGAGAATCATTGAAACGTATGAACGTTTCAGCTCAATAGTAAACAATTATAGAGAGTCACCATTTACAGTTTATGATAAGGCCGATCGGGAAGAGAGCCAAGGAAGTGGTCATTAGAGACCCTGTCACCTACAGCTCGTTTCCCGACAGAGAGATGTTTCTATGCTTCCTACCGGAGATGACCGGGCAAGAGGAGAATTATCTGATTGAATCAAACAACAACTTCCTGATCATGCTGTTCCCGATGGGGGTCGAGTTTTCCGAGAACGTCGTTCAGAGTCAGGGTATAGTAAGCAGAATGGAGAGGAGACGTTCAAAGATGATTCTCTACGACGACGAAATGAGGAGGTTCCAGAGTTATGCATTCTCAAAGCTGGTGGAGTTCAAGGAACACCTCATCTATTTGCTGCACCTGGCCTATTCACAGAGACAGTCCCTCTTCTTGGGAAAGGATGCGGCCGGGATGAGCTATGCAAAGATCAAGTACGATCCGTTCACAACAATCGATACGGTAAGACAGAACCCCTGGTACGTGCAGGGTAAGGAAGAGGTTTTCTCATTTTCAAAGTACAACGCCGGCCACATCGTTTCCCCTGATCTGGGTGAGATATTTGCGGTCACGTTCAAAGAGTGACCTGCTATAGCTCATTCGGCAGAGAAAATTAGATTAATTAATTAATTCTCAGGACTTATGGACGCAGAGAAACTTTTTGATCTTAACCAGAACGTCGAAGGTATACTAATCTACAACGGAACGGAAAGCTCGAACGACCCTTCTTTCTTCTATTTCACGCAACTCACTAGGGGGCTGTTCGAGGGTTCTTACGTCTACCTGACACGAAAGAATCTCAAGGTCATCACGAGCCAGCTGGAGGAAGAGACCGCGAGATCCGAAGACCTGGACGTAGAGGTGTTTAGCTCTGGCAAGCAGAGGGATGACATTCTGAAGGAGGTAACGAAGGGAATTACCTTTGTTGGAATCAATTATTCCGGTCTTTCGCACGCTGACTTTCTATCACTGAAGGACAAGCTACCCAACAAAGAGTTTGTGGATGTTGGAGAATCTATCTCGAGCCTGAGGCAGATCAAGTCGGAAAGAGAGTTGACAAAGCTGAAGGAAGCAGCCAGAATAGCCTCAAAGGTCGGGGAGGATATTCCGAGTTACCTCAAGGAGGGAATGACGGAGGGAGAGCTCGCAGCGAAGGTCAACTACGAGATGATGAGACAGGGGGCATCCTCGCCGAGTTTTGATACGATAGCAGCTTTCGGTCCGGACGCCGCCGAGCCACACTTCTCCGGAGGCAGCAGGAAACTGAAGAAGGGAGATGCTGTGCTCGTGGACTTTGGAGCAAAATATCAGAGATATTGTTCAGACATGACCAGGACCTACTTCTTTGGTAAACCAGACAGGGAAATGCAGGAGATGTACGAAGTGGTATACAAAGCTCAGGAAGCTGGAATAAAGGCAGTGAAGAGCGGAGAGAACGGGAAGGTCGTTGACGGCGCATCGAGGAAGGTAATCGATTCCTCCAGGTTCAAGGGCAGGTTCATCCACGGACTGGGCCACGGGGTCGGGCTGAACGTGCACGACCATCAGGCGCTGAGTCCAATGAGCGACTTCTTCCTCAAGGAGAACATGGTCGTCACTGTTGAACCCGGAGTTTACATTCCTCAGAAGGGTGGGGTCCGAATAGAGGACGATGTCATCGTTACGAAGAACGGCTGCGAAAGAATAACAACCGCTTCAAGAGAACTACAAATCGTATGAGGACAGGCGATCTAATAGGAGTTTACCCATTCCTCAAGAGGGGCCTGAACAAGTACTTCGAGGAGAATAAGTCAACTTCAATACTATCGTTTCTGCAATCCAACCAGTCCGAGATATCAGAGTCTGTCGATCTGCTCAGCAGGATCCTAGATGGAGAGGAGGTAACGTTCTCACCGAACGCTGACGACAGGGTGGCAAAATATCTCATAACGAAGGTGGTGCTCACATACATCCGTGATTACTTCATTTCAGCGAGGTACGCGATCAGGGAGAGGAAGGCGCTGTACGAAAACCTCGAGAAGGAAAGAGACCCAAGAATCCTGAAACAAGTCTCGCACGAGTTGAACGTGGATATAGAACAACAGGATGGCAGGTACCTGATACCAATACCATCGTTCCTGAAGAATTCAATCGTTTTCAACGATAAGGAACTGAAATTGTGCAATCAGGAACTGAAGGATGGCAGCGTGGTTGCATCGCAGCATGTGCTTGCAAAAATAGTGAGAGAAGCATTCTACAGAAGGTACATGGGAGACGTAAACGAGGTCGTGGAATTCCCAGCCGAGGTCGACTCGATGCTGAAGGAGTACGTCGGTCATATAGTAACCAAGGGACGTGAGATACGACAAGAGAGGGCAAACCTTGGCCCCCTCAACGAGAGGTCATTCCCTCCGTGTCTAGCCGAGATCATAGACCAGATGAAGAAGGGGGCAAACGTCTCACACGCTGGGAGGTTCTTCTTGGTTACTTTTCTCCACAGGATAGGGCTGCCAAATGATGAGATTCTCAAGTATTTCGGCGACGTCCCAGACTTTGCGGAAAGGATCACCAAGTACCAGATAGAGCACATCACGGGATCGGGGAGAGGCAGGGAGTACAGCGTTCCGTCCTGCCAGACCCTTGGGTCGCTGGGGCTCTGCTATAAGGAGCGTGACCCCCTGTGCAGCTCGGGAAAGATATCACACCCGTTGAGTTTCTACAGGACGAAGAATCTAGGCAATAGATCGATAGGCAAGTCTGGCCCTGTAAATAGAGTTAACAAAGCCAGCGACTCCCAGAAATAAAAGAGCCCAGGCAGTTATGTAGAAGCCAAATATCGTGACTCCCGTTGTGGATGCCTGGATCAGCGTTACGACGAGCACTATGACAAGCCTGTCTGCCCTGCCGGGGAACCCGGCATAGATCCTGCTTAGCCCAACGGCCTGGGACTGTGTTCCTACATAGCTGCTCAGAAATGTCCCCGCAATGGCAATTATTCCAAAATACAAGTTCCCAAACGCACTAACAGCCATTCCAAGAAGGATCACAAAGTCAGAATAACGATCGAGCAGATGGTCCAGGAAATCTCCCCTCTTCGATTCCTTCTTGAACGTTCTCGCAACAGCGCCATCAAGGGCGTCCAGGTAAGAGGAGCCTGCCAGAAGAAAGAATGCAGCAACGAGGAACAGAAAGCTCAGGTAACTGTAGTAGTAAGTCAATGCAAAAATTACTGCGAGGAAGAAAGAAAAGAGGGTTATCGAATTTGGATTGACGTTCTCGAGTCTGGACGCAACCCCGTCAAGCATGAATCCCGATCCGCTTCTCGCCTTATCTAATACCAATCCAGTATCTCCTCCGACAGCTCAATTTTATCACTCGTAGATTTTTTACCTTTAATTACATTTTCTATGAGGTTGGCCGTTTCTTCTACGCTATCGTTCAGGACCTCTACAGTCCTCCCAGGGTGAAGTTTCTCCGCCTCGAATCCTACGAGATCGATAGCTTCGCTCTCGATGTTGTCCATGACCTTTGACTTTGAATACCCCCTATCGTTCAACCTAGTCTCAATATCCTTCAGGTGAGATCTGAGAACAACGACTTTGTCGCACTGGGAGTAGTGTGAAAGGTGCCCGCAAAATATACCCTCCTTTCGAATTCTCCCAAGGCATGCTTCATCGACAATCTTCTCGCCGTCAGAGATCTCGAGAATGCACTCACCTATGAGTGTATCATATTCCGCGACGTCGTACCCCCTCTTTTTCAGTTCGGCCATAACGGTCGACTTCCCTACCCCAGGGGTGCCAGTTATACACATCATATGACCACGCCCAGCTTGAGGGGTCTCGCAAGGTGTCGTCTCGCTATGATTGGGACTTCATAGAATCCTGGACCTATGTCACGTTCCTCCACCCTCTCCTCTCCTTTTTTCTCCCTGGCTCCGCACTTCCTGCACCTGAACCCTCCGGATCTTCCAACGCTCTCCATCCTGGTCTTGCAGTTCTGACAAAGTGGTGGCCTTATCTCGATGACTCTGGAAACAGAAACTATCTCTATCTTCTCAATGTTGATGTGACCGATCTTTGTGATGCCACCGTAGACCCTTACTTCATCTCCCCTTCTGAGTGCAGATAGACGAGTTCTGAATCCCTTAGTTGGCTCCATTGCAACTGCCCTTATCTTGCTCCCTTTCCACTCGATTTCAAATGTGAGTATCCCACCCCTGCTCCAGGTTGGATTTGAAGAGACAATGCCCCTAATTATTGAAGAGGTGTAGAGCTTCGAGTCCTCTATCGATCTTTCTATCAAGTGATCGTCTGTCCCCTGGTTTGTGATATAGACTATGAAAGACGAATAGGGCTCGCTCTTGACTTGCTTTTGGTGGTCGAGCAGTTTCTCGGGATCGACGCCCCTGATTCCGAATAGGACTGGTGTCTTTGTTGTCGGTCTAATAGCGTTGTAACCGTTCTCGAAATCGAAGCTGTCGAAAGTATCGGGGAAATTCTTTTCAATTTGCATCGAACTGGACTCATCGACTAAGTGATTCCCATTCCAATCTTTCTTGTCAAGATATGCTATTATCTCGTAGGTAGTGTTGGTCTCTGGCCAGGAGATTGCAGCGTTGGCTCCCACGATTCCTATCTTTCCATTCCTTGATTCGAACTCCCCCTTGGCCTTCTCCAACACCTTGTTGTAATCGACAAATTCCCTGACTGCATCCCAGTAAAAGTTCTCATCATTCTTCTCTTCTGACACTATCAGTGCGGGATTTGTATCTTTGTCCCTAGGGGAGAATCTTTCGATTATGGACATGGCGTCGATGTCGAGTTTCTCTTTCTCCCCTGTCCCGTGGGAATATATCGGATACTCACCTATTTGTCCAACGATTCTCCTCGTTCCCGTACCTCGTCCAAGAGTGATTGAGACTGCTGCATTACCTCGTGTCTTTATTGGTATGTTTGGGTTCAGTCTGACCAGCCTCGGAAAGCCGATCAGATCTAGGTTGGAATTCTTCAGGATTTCGACGGTGAGATACGTGGTGCACATTTCAGCACGGGAGTCCGTATCGTCTATTCCCAGGATGGGCATTATTTCCCGTATCTCCTTTGCCTCTTCTGATAATCCCTTACCGCCTTAAGAAGGTCGAGTTTGGTGATGTCTGGCCAGTAAACGTCAGTGAAGTAAAGCTCCGAATACGCAGATTGCCAGAGCAGGAAGTTGCTAATCCGCTCCTCCCCCGAAGTCCTTATGATGAGGTCCGGGTCCTCGATCTCTCCCGTATACAGGTACTTCTCAATCAGTTTCTCGTCTATCCTATCGGGATCTAGTTTTCCGCTCTTCACCTCCCTCGAGATCTGCTTGATCGCATCGAGAATCTCCTCCCTGCCTCCATAGGCTATGGCAACATTCAAGAGATACTTGTCAAAGTTTTTCGTGTATTCCTCTGCCCGCTCGGCAGCTTCTTTCAGGTTTTCTGGAAGTAGCTCGGTCTTTCCTATCATCTTTACCCTAATCTTGTTCTTCGTTATCCTTTGGTCCAAAATTAGATCATTGAAACTACCAGCATAGAGGTCCATTAGGTACTCAATCTCGTTGGAATCGCGTTTGAAGTTCTCTGTTGAAAAGGCGAAGACGGTCACAATCTTGATGCCGATATCGTATGCCCAGTCTAGGAAATCTTCGAGTTTCTCCTTGCCGAGAAGGTGACCAGTATCGCTCGATACGTTCAACTGTTTGGCAAACCGTCTGTTTCCGTCCATGATTACCGCGATGTGGTTAGGCAGGGGCTCTTTCTTTATGTCCTCAAGCAGACTCTGCTCGTATCTTTCCCTTATTCCAGAGAGGACAGAATTGAAGAATCCCTGCTTTGGCATCTCTAGTCTAATCGTTAGAAGGAATAATATTTTTACTTCTTTCTCAGTCTGAAGTAAAACAGGGATGAAGAGGGAGAATAACCATGAACAATTCTCTCCTCAAGAACTTCCGTCTCCTCGAACTCAGCCCTCTCCATCCTATTTGAGATGTGCGTCAGGTGGACGGTGGTTCCAGCATTCAGGTTTTTTATAATATCCTTGGAAACAGAGAGGGGCTGCGTTGGATTGTTCATGACAACCTCTCTGACGTCTTCGATACAGGCGTAGATGGTGTTTGAATCTGCGATCAGTGTCTCTCCCCGGACCTTGTTCAGTCTCATGTTTGAATTCAACAGTGCCACGGCATCCGGGTTAATGTCTATTGAAAGTACCCTGAAACCCCCCCTCAGTAGGGGTATGGACACAGGCCCCACTCCCGCGTACATGTCCACGATCAGTCCTCTTCCGGGTGATCGAAGGCAGCCCTCCACAATATGGCTCCTCAGCCCAGCCAGCCGAGGGGAAAAATACGCCCGCTCCAGGTCGATGTTGTACCTGAGCCCGTTCTCCCTGTGAACTCCGGCAGGTCTCCCTGTACCGTAGATTCGACTCAGCCTCCTTATCCTGAAGGATCCCTCTACCCCCTCATCCAGAAACACAGCCCTTGGCGACTGCTTGTCCTTTATCTCGTTCAGTACGTCTTCCCATCCGTCCCTCTCCTTGATCACAAAGAAGTCAGAAACTCTCTCAAAACTGCCTACGTGTTCCATCCTCTTCCTTGAAATTGCTTCAAAATCACCCAGATCATCAGAGTTCTTGACTGGAATCAGCACCCACTGGCCGTCTCTCTTTATCCTGAACCCGTCTAACAGCTCACCTCCACTCTTTAGTCTATCTAATTCCTTCTTTGCCTCTGACTGATGAACTTTGACGTAATTAACTCGCAACTCAGGAAAATGTATTTATTTAATATAACTTTGTGAAATGGTGTTCTGTCCTAACTGCGGTTCAATGATGACTCCAAAAGGCGAATCCTGGGTGTGCAAAAAGTGCGGTAATACCGTCCTCATTAGAGAGGAAGAGAAGAAGGGTATAGTCGAGAAGGGGAAGAGAAAGGAGACTATAGTTGTCGAAAAGGAAGAGATCAACTTACCCATCGACAAGACAGTCCAGTGCCCAAAGTGCAACGAGTTTGGGGTATACTGGGAGGCGATGCAGACCAGGGCCGCGGACGAACCCGAGACCAGGTTTTACACCTGTACTCACTGCGGACACAGATGGAGAGAATATTGATCCACTGAATCCGTTTACAATCGCTCAGCACATCCACTTTGTAATATTTTTCTAGAACTCATCCGAAGCCAACAATGTCCTTCTTCTTCTGAAGAGAGGGCATCGGTATAGGTGGGGGGAGTCTTAGGTCCCTAGCTATGAGTATCGTCTCAATAACGGATGAAGAGAATATTGCGGTCTGCACCTCATTTGCCACGGTATCTGGCAGCGACTTTTCTTTCTTCCATTTGACCTCTATCTCCTCTCCTCCCTGGTAGAGGAGCGAGCCCTCTAGGTTTATCGCTCCGAGTGTTGAAAAGGATGAAGTGAATTTGTAGATAATTCTTGAAAACTCATTCTCCTTCCTCACATCTACAATCGTGAGGTTTTGGTCTATCCTAACTTCCTGCGGCCTGTTGTCAACGGGGGCATATCTCCGTCCTTCTATCGATGTGATTTCAAGATCCTTTATCACAGTTCGTCAGTATAATTTAGATTAATTCTTTTTGCTCTGGTCTCCCGCAACACTTCACCGTGTTGAAATTCTGGACTCAGCGGTGCTTCGATTCAAGGTATTTGACGTAAAAGTCTGGTAGGATCTCGTATTCCACCGGGTCAACATATCCCGCCTCCATGAAGCCCTTGAGTCTCAGCTTGCACGAATCGCAAGTCCCGCAGGCCTTTTCCTTGCCATTATAACAAGACCACGTCAGTTCTAGTGGCGTCCCCAGTTGTTCTGCAAGTTTCACTATTTCCGCCTTGGACAGTCTGAGTAGAGGCGCCTCTACTTCTATGTGACCGCCCTCGACGGACTTCTTTGTGGCGAGGTTGAACGTCTGGTTTATGGATTCAAAATACTCCGGTCTGCAGTCGGGGTACCCGGAATAGTCGAGGGCATTCGCTCCTATAAATATCCTTGAAGAATCGGTGACCTCAGCGAGTCCAAGTGCAATCGACAGAAGTATCGTGTTTCTTGCGGGAACATAAGTCACTGGGATCTCTTTGCCTATATCCCCTAATTCCTTTTCTGGGACAGATATATCGTCTGTTAGCGCGCTTCCTCCGATCTGCCTAAGGTCGATCTTCATCACCCTGTGCGTCACCCTATAGAAATCGGCTATTTTTCTAGCGGAATCCAGCTCCTTTCTGTGCCTCTGACCGTAGTCGAACGAGAGTGCAACGACTTCATACCCCTTTGAGATCGCGTAAGAAAGGAGGGTAGAACTGTCCAGTCCGCCAGATAGAAGACTAACCGCTCTCTCATTTCCAGGTTGACTTTGCATACTGACCAGGTCCCTCGTGGATCTCCAACTCCACCCTCTGCACTTTTTGTTTCAACGACTTGATAAACTTGTTCAACACGAACTCGCTAAGGCACTCCGCTGTGGTGTCCTTTATCGGAATGAGTCTGCACTCCTCCTCCGGGAAGCTGTAATATTTGCCTTCTATCGAGACCTTGAGGTTATTTCCATCCCTGTCGATCTCTATCCCCCTTCTACTCTCAGGGATCAATACCCTGTGGTCCAGGAAGTCTGCAATCTCTCTGAGTATTGACTTCGCCTTGGTGAAATCGAGGAAATAGCTCTTGTTACCGAGTGACCCCGTGATCCTGACCGAAATAGAATAGTCGTGTCCGTGAATCCTTGAACATTTCCAGTCTCCCGGAATGAAGTGAGCGGCCGAGAATCTTATGTTCGAATAGTCTCCGTCGATGAATATTTCCACGAGTCGGTATCTACAACCAGACAGAAATTCTTTCTGGTCGGAAGAATTAATTCCAGCCTTCTGATCGAGAATGCATGACAAAGGTACTCTACGTAGTCATGAGCGGCAAGGAGGCAGAGCAGAAGTTTGACATGGCTGTGGTTTCCGCTGTGAGGATGGTTGAGAACAAGATGGTCGATAAGTTCAAGATGATATTCTTCGGGCCTAGTGAAGAACTCCTGGCACATGCAACAGGAGAGAGAGCAGAGAGGATTAAGAAACTGATTGGGTATGGTGCGGTTGACTCCGCGTGCATCAACGTAGCCCAGAATATGAAGATCGACAACGAATTGAAAGTCCGGGGAATTGCCCTGGAGGGCTACTCGTCGAGAATCGTTGTACTGTTGGGGGAGGGCTTCACTCCAATAACGTTCTGAGAGCCCGTATACTCAGGTTCAGACAGGTCTCCTATTGGTGGTATCAGAAGCATATTAGTGTTTGGTGGAATCTCATCCCTGCTGTCCGTGAAGGCAGCAAATATCACGTTGGGATACAGCGCCATCTTTTCTTTCATCCTCTTCTTGTTCTCGATATCCGAGTATTCGCACTCAACCGGAATCTTCTCGCTTCCATTAATCACAACGAGATCTGGACGATGACCAGACAGTTCTATCCCTTCGTAGACTTCGAGACCCCTTTTCTTGAAGTAGAAATAGGAGCGCGTTACCAGGTAGCGGTGGAACAGAGATTCACTTCCCCTCTTGCCCCTAGACCCTATCTTCTCGAAGTATTCGGCTTCAAGGTGCACGCTACCATTTACAATGGTGGCTAGACCAAGTGACACCAAATGACTCAGTCTGGCAGGGTCTATGTTTTCTGGGAATTCCTGATCCAAGCTGGTACCGATGGTGCCGAAATCATAAAACTCCTGGGATACGGAAAACTCTCTAGACTTAGTTGCCAGTCTTGCAGTTCCCGAGAAAATACTGTCTGTCCTTGGTACCAGACAGTTGAAGTGATAAAACTCCGGTACCTTTAGCGGCCTCCCTTCGTGTCTGAAGGAATTGGCGTCCTCGTTCGAGAGCTGGAAGAGGAAGAAATTGTGTACATTCGTTCTGATCGTCGTTGCAAGTGCTGGATCTAGGCCGAATAGAGATTGAGTGGCCATTACGGCCCAGAAAGAGAACTTCCTTCCCTCCGTGACGATGCGCTGGGATATGTGGGGAGACAGGGTCTGAAACTCGTCCATTATCACGACTACATCCTTCATCCGTCTCAGAATTATGTTGTTCCAGATCTTGTAGAGAAGCATAATTGAGAATGGCCTGGAGAGAGAGGATGGAGAGTATTCCGGAGACAGTTCGACATAGAGTGTCCTCTCTAGCTTCGAGATATCATAATAGTCATTTGTCGAAGCGAATAGTCGCCTGGACACTTCGTTCGAGAGTAGAGGCACGATCTTGTTGATCGATGAGGAGATGAAGTCGTATCCCTGATTAAAAATGGAGTAGAATCCCGTCTTCTCCTCTGGCTCTAGCGATGATGAGAAATCCTTTCTTTTGTAGTAGTTCAAGAGCAGATCTGAGAGGTCCTGTATCGTGGGATCTATCTTGTACTTCAACAGCAATCTTGTAAGAACTGTGAAGATCAGCTCAATTCTTGGACCCCATGTCCCTATCGAAAATGTGGACTCACCGGAGAAAATGTCCTTGAGAGTCTGGACAACCAGCTCTTCATTCAGGAGACGCTCTCTCTCGTTATGGTAGGGGAGTACCGACATCATGTTGAATTTCAGATATCCAGTCTCGTCTCCGACAAAGGGAGAAAGGGTTATTATCGATGACTCCGGATCCCCATATCGCCACAACTCTCCGTGGGGATCGAACACTATCACCTTCTTCTTGTCCTCCTCGTACATCCTTATCAGCTGTACCAGTAGGTTAGATTTACCAGTCCCTGTCTTCCCAAGGACCAGAGAATGGTTCTCCAGGAATTCTGACGGAAAACTGATCCTCTTCTCCTTCATTGGAAACGGGATTCCAGATTCATAGGGCCAGTAATCCATTGTTTTCACCTCCATTAATGAGGGATGCAATCTCCAAACTCGAAAGGACCAGGGGGTTTCCCTTCTCAAACGTGAGGCACTGTGTTCCCTCTCGACTCGAGTAGTCCCTCACGAGTATTGGAGTGTAAATCTTCACCCTGTACAGTACTTTTCTGCCCTTGGTATCAAGTCTTCTCCTTTTGAGTGGGTTGAGAGTCTTGTACCTCTCAATCCTCAGGTGTATCGAATCACCTTTTACCAAGAAGAAGGCGGTTTCGACCAAGAAGGGATAGACGGAGTATAGGTTGAATTTTGGCCTATTGACTAGAAAAACGTTCTCGTCCCAATCCTGGCTAGTATCCGATCGCTCTACTTTGTTCCCCAACTCCTCCTTTGCGTACTGAAGTATCTCCTCCTCCCTTTCGCTTTCCTTAAGGACTAGAGTCAGGACATCTGTCTTCCTGATGGTCAGTTCGGTCTCCCTGTTTGCCAAGATAAGATTGAGAAGAGTTCGCAGGTTTTCTCTGTCCTTAATGTATATCTTCCATCCAGAATTCATGCCCCCACACCCCGAGACAATCTCTCTATAGAGAAAACAAAAAAATCAGCAAGCATACCCATATCGTCTCTAAATTTTCCGCGTTCGATTTCGTAGGTTTCACCCACGCATACGTAGTTCAGTCTATCTCTTGTTCTCAACAAAAACACCTCCAATCCACTTTCGAATGCACGGTCAACTAGTCGCGCCTACTTGAAAAATCGAAACCCGATGAATAAAAAGATACCTACTCCCAAGCAGGCTTAACGCACCGCTTTTGTCTGAAAACCTCTGTGCTATTCACGAAAATGGATTGCAGAATTCAATAATCCCAGACTATTTAATTGCTCGTTATCAAAACGATAGGGATGAAAGAAAAAAATGAAAAATTAAGATAAGTTTACTTGTACTTTATCTTCGAAGATG
>CAYMEF010000035.1:0-13838 GCA_964389625.1 uncultured Thermoplasmatales archaeon | reverse complement strand
CCGTAGGGGAACCTGCGGATGGATCACCTCCTAAGCTTGGAAGGATTCTCTTCCCGTCAACATTCTTTTTTTATATAAAGGGGGGACTTGACACTCTGCCTTTCAATAATTCCATGGTTTTGAGATCTTGCAACAAGTAGGCAGAGGTGCTTAACAATCTAAGAGCAATGAAAGTTGTTTTATTTCCCATTCTACTATATGAAATACGATAGAGCTCTCAAACATCCCCCCAAACAAACCACCAGGCTACCGAAAAAGGAAACACAGGCTATTGAAAATAGTTGTTGTTGTCGCCATAGTCGTAGCCTTATTGATGGGCGCTCTATTCTACTTCTGATCTCAAATTAGAAAAGGATTTTAACGAAAGCAGGATTAACAAAACGATGCACTATGCTCAAGGTTGGAATTAATGCCTATGGAACTATAGGGAAGAGAGTAGCGGACGCAATCGCAAAGCAAGACGACATCCAGGTCGCTGGAGTTATCAAGGCGCACCCAAACTATATGTCCTACGTGGCCAGCAAAAGGTTCAAACTTTTTGTTCCTGATAACGGTGCATTGAAGTCTTTCGAGAATTCAGGAATCAAGGTTGAGGGGACCTTAGAGAATCTGATAGACGACTCAGAACTTATAGTTGATTCGACTCCAGAGGGGCTGGGGGAGGAGTACAAGAAGACGTATGAAAAAAAGAAGATCAAGGCGATCTTCCAGGGAGGGGAAGATCACGAATTGACTAATCTTTCATTCAATGCATATGCGAATTTTGAAGCGGCGTGGGGTAAGGATTATGTGAGGGTAGTCTCTTGCAACACTACCGGGTTGATAAGGACGCTCAACCCGCTCACGGAATTCGGAAAGATAAAGGTCCGGGCAAACCTCGTCAGGAGAGCCACCGACCCGGACGACTACAGCAAGGGCCCTATCAATTCGATAGTTCCGGAATTGAAGATACCTTCCCACCACGGCCCTGACGTTGCTTCTGTTATCAAGGGGCTGGACATACAGACCATGGCGGTCAAGGTCCCGACAACGCTTATGCACCTCCACTTTGTGAACGTGGTGTTCCAGGATGAGGTGAAGTCCGAGGACATAATCGGCAAGTGGAAGAATTACAGGAGGATAGCATTCGTGTCTGGAAAGGATGGTGTTAAGAGCACATCACAACTCATGGACATAGCCAGGGAAACGGGTAGAGAGCGCTCCGATTTATTTGAGATCATGCTCTGGAAGGACTCGGTTAGCGTCAAGGGAAACGAATTGTTCTACTACCAGGCCGTTCATCAGGAGAGTGATGTAGTTCCTGAGAACATTGACGCAATGAGGTCGATGTTCCAACTCAAGGAAAAACGGGAATCGATAGACAAAACTGATAAGACACTAAGGATTGGGGAACTCATATATGGCAGATAAAGTGAAGAAGATCAAGGAGATTGAAGATCTCACTGGTGTTGGAGAATCAATTGCAGAAAAACTGCGAGAATCGGGTTATTCCGACATAATGAGTCTCGCGGTTGCCTCTCCCAGAGATGTTGCTGATGCGACAGACATAGGGGAGAACATCGCTGCCAAGATTATACTGTCTGCAAGGAAGGCAGCAGACATCGGTAATTTTGAGTCAGGCGACGTGCTGCTGGAGAGGAGGAAGGAGATCAAGAAGCTGACAACGGGCTCGAAATCCCTCGATGACCTGCTTGGCGGAGGTCTAGAAACCGCGGCCATAACAGAATTCTTTGGTGAGTATGCATCCGGAAAGACTCAGATCATGCACCAACTCGCCGTGAACACAACGCTACCCCTTGAGAAGAGTGGCCTTGCGGGCGAGGTCCTATTCATCGATACTGAGAACACGTTCAGGCCGGAAAGGATCGTTCAGATGGCAAAGCACATCGAACTTGACCCTGTTGAGGTCCTCAAGAAAATCCATGTCGCAAGGGCGTACAACTCAAGCCACCAGATTCTGCTGGTAGAAAAGGCATACGAACTCACGGGTAAATTCCCGGTGCGCCTGCTGATCGTAGATTCCCTCACCGCTCACTTCAGGGCGGAATACACTGGAAGAGGGACGCTGGCCGAGAGACAGCAATTGCTTAACAAGCACCTTCACGACCTGCTCAGATTCGGCGACATCTACAATTCGGCGGTTGCAGTGACGAATCAGGTAGCTGCAAGACCCGACGTCTTCTTCGGAGATCCAACGCAGTCGGTTGGAGGTAACATAGTCGGTCACGCAAGCACGTACAGAGTTTACCTAAGAAAATCGAAGGGAGGAAAGAGGATAGCGAGGCTGATAGATTCACCTCACCTTCCGGAGGGAGAAGCTGTGATAATGGTCTCGGAAAACGGGATCTCGGACAGCATCTAATCCACTATGCTCACGAAAGCTACCGAACATATCTCTTCTCTTTTTCCATTCTTGTATTTTATCAACCGTTGAGGAGGATAACGTCCCAAAGGAAAAATCAATTTACCGCCAGGTTTGACAAGATCGCTCAAGAAATTGGGCTCTCTACTGTAGCTGGCCGTAGATACAACAAGATCGAACTTCTGATTGATACAGATAGAATTCACGTTTCCGATCACCAGATCGATGTTTGTTCTGTTGTATTTTGAAATGTTCTCGCCAGCCCACTCAGCTAATTCAGGTATCCGTTCGATCGACATCACCCACCCACTAAGGAGGGACAGAATCGTCGTCAGGTAACCGCTTCCGGTTCCTATCTCTAGTACCTTGTCATCCCTTTCCGGCTCACCCTGGGAAACAAGAATGGCATCCATGTGGGGGGCGGATTGCGTTTGTCCAAAGTGAATGGGTATTGGCTCGTCAGAGTCCGAACTCTTTCCATATTCCTCAGGCACGAAATCGGGCCTGTCCACGCCGTCAAAAACATGGGCATAATCCGGGTTGTGAAGGAACCCTTCTCGGGTTAATTTCTCCCCCCATCGTATCAAAATTTCACCGAGCTATAGGACATGTCGTGGGTATCCACGACAGTTCCGATTGCCGGTTTGGGATTGAAGTTCATCATTCTCTGATAGTCTGTCTGCTCCTGGAAGGTGGATGCATTTATTGCCAGTATGCCCCTGTGGGACGTCACTGTATGGCCGTGTACATGTCCCGTGATCAGGACGTCTGGCACGGGGTCTATGATATAATAATCTGATTTGAGCGGTATGAAAGAAAGGTTCTTTCCATACTCGGGAGCAAGGTGTCCTCTCTTCAGCATCTCGATCATAACCTTGTCAGTATCGTTCATCGTTGTCCCGGGTAAAGCCTCAAGAAAATCGAAGATAGATGTGCCGTGATACAGAAGGAATACCCTTCCGCCTATCTCCACCCAGACAGGATTGGACAACGACTGCACGTTTGAGGGAAACATCGCGTTGATCTCCTTCGGAAGGGGGTTCTGCGGTTCTGTTGGATAGACGATGTCGTGGTTTCCCGGTATGACTATTATCTTCACATTGGGATTGAACCTGGATGTCAGTCCTGCGAATTTCTTGTATTGCAGGTTGATGTCGCTTATTGCGAGGTCCTTTTCCTGGTCGGGATATACACCAATCCCATCCACCAGGTCGCCGTTCATTATTACGAACGATATTCCCTGTGTATTGACGTAGTCGACCATGTTCATGAAGCTGTCTTCCAAGAAATTCTTTGAACCTACGTGGATGTCGGAGATCACCATCACCTTGGTGCTGCTTCCGTTTATTGAGGGGTCCTTCGAAACCTCAGGGCGATAGACGCTCTCCGCGAAGATCGCGGTCCCGTCCTTACTGAACTGTCCAGAAACTCCTATCACCTCGTCCTTGATGATTACATCCTTGTACGTCCTAGGTAGGATTACCTTGATGGAACCGTTGTCGTCCTCAAGTTCCATTATCCCAAATCCCTTCTTAGACTCGCTGTATTCGGCGACCATTCCAGACGCGAAGACAAGTCCACCGTTCTTCTTGAGCTTGGACACTGGAGTGAAGAAGTGCGTCTTGGCTTTCTCATTGAGCTTGGAGTGCAAGAAGAGATATCTGCTCTTGAATAGATCGACGAAACTTTCGCTTATCCCGGGATATCCGTCGAGATGGAACTCCTTTACTATGGAGAACTCGTTGGCCGAGGGGAGGTTTGACATGGCAAAAATCGGAGAGGTGAAGTCCAGTTTCCTCTCGTTCTTGAGAATGTATTCCATGCCACCTCTCCTGGCGATTTCTGCGATCGCTCTTTCCTCTATCAGACACCCCCTCTCGAGAAAAAATCTTTCGATGTCGTCATTCATTAAAATCCTAATAACTGGTCAGTATAAACGTTTACTAAATGTCTGGGAACGTCACGTATTCACAACCGCATGGATTTGATAAAGAGTAAATAAGAATACAAGTTGTTTATTGGTGGATCAGAACTCACTCTTCAACAAGGATACGAGAGTATTTGCTTTTGACGACTCTCCCTTTTCAAGATCAGACGAGTATTCGTATATAGTGGGGGTAATCATGAGAAAGGACCTCTACACGGAGTCGATAGTCAAGAAGAAGATAAGGGTCGACGGTCTGGATTCTACAGAAAAAGTGACGGAGGCAATCAGGGAGAAAGGGGCGGGAGTCCGTGTTATAATGACGCAGGGAATCACGCTGGGTGGGTTCAATATTCTGGATGTGAGAAAACTGTACGGTGAGATCGGTATTCCGATCATAAATGTGGTGGATCACGAACCCGACATGGGTGCCATAAAGGAGGCGCTCAAAAAGTATTTCGACGACTGGGAATTCAGATGCTCTCTGTTGTCGGAAGATTTCCACAGGTTTGAACGACTCTACATCCAGGGAATCGGAATCGAACCAGAGTTCGCAAACAAGTTCGTGAGAAAGATGATAGTAAATGGTAACATTCCTGAACCCCTCAGGATCGCAGATCTGATAGCCAGAGTTGTTTAGACTGAATCGAGTTTTGCAAGCCTGATGTCTTTCCTCTTCCTTTCGAGGTACTTGTAAACAGTGCTGTGTTGATTTCCCCTGAGTATCATGAGGACGCTCTCCCTCGAGATCTGGTTCTGCACATAGTCCCCTATGAGTGAGGCGGTATTGCCGTATATGGAGACGTAGGACTCAGATAGTTCCTCGATCAGGCGTCTCGTCTTCCCTCCAGTACCTATCAGTCTCGCCCTCACCGTAGTTGCCCGCTTCGAATTCTTTCCAGTAAAGTCCTTGAGATCAATAACTTCGAGGTATGTTCCAGTGTCGAAGAGCCTAAAAGCTCTCTGGGGAGAGAATCCCCTTCCTATCGCTCTGACGACGTCTCTCGTCCGAAGCGCCATTTCGGGGTCCGTTGACCTGCTGTCGTCGATCGTAACGTCACCGCTCGCCGAATCGATCGTAAGTATAGTGTTGGATCTCCTCTCTATTTCGGCCTTGATCTCTCCACTCTTCCCGACCAGTACACCAATCCGCTCCTGAGGAATTCTAACGGAAAACATTTGATTCGCCCCTTGTATACTTCAGCACCTTATCTACGTCTAGCTTATATTCAAATTTATTGAAAAATCTTACCATTATACCGATATCCCTCTCGAGCAGCACCGACGACATTACATCGTCCGTTAGGATGGCTTGTGCGATGTCTATCATGTAAGGCTTCTTCCTGTATATCAGAAAATTGTACTCGCTGAGGTCCCCATGGACCAGCTTTGCTTTCGTGTAGAGCGTTCTTATAGAATGAAGCGTCTGCTTGACGATATCCCTGGTTATTTCGCAATCCTTCATCATGGGGGCAGGAACCCTCTTCGTACCGACATACTGCATGACCAAAACGTTACCGACTACCTTTACTGGTTTCGGAGCGATCACTCCAACCTGCGATGCCTCGCCCAGGTTTCTGAACTCTCTGCGGGCCCACTGTGCAATGAACTTCCTCTTGTTGCTTGTGTTTTCAATACCCCACCGCTGACCGGCATATCTCTCGATGTTCTTGAATGTCGACGCAACTGTCCTATATATCTTGACTGCAAGATACCTGTTTCCCTTCGATGCAGCAAACACCAGGCTCTCCTTTCCAGATGCTATGGGAAACTCAAAACGGGTGAGGGTACCGTCGGTGAAAAGTTTGTATATGTTCAGGATGGTGAATTTGTCGAAGACGTATCCGAATACCTTCTGAGTCTCCTTCAGCCTTGCTTCAACTTTCTCTCTACCTTCACCGTCACTTGAAAACATCCAGGATCTCCGGCAGAATCTGATTTCTGGAAAGATAGTTTGCCTGAGTCTTAGTGTATCTGAAGTTTACGTCAGCCCTTTCGTCCTGAAAACTCCATGGCTTCACAATCACCAGATCTCCCTCCCTCATCCACATCCTCTTCCTTATCTTTCCCGGAATCCTACCAGTCCTGGTCTTTCCATCGGCGCACATAACCATGAGTCTCGAACTCCCCAGGAGTTTCTCGACTATCCCAAACATCTCCCCCTTGTTAGGATTAGGGAGTATAACTCTTGAAATTTCCTCCGAGTAGTCTTTATCTGCATCTGGCACTTCTCACTTAATCGGGGGATTTTATATTAAATTTGCCAAATTATTGTTTTTATATACCTGTACAACCACGGAGCCGAAAAAGAAAGGATTTTAAGGGATGATGGCGTTGTTATTGGGTACTTTGTCGGAGGTCGTGCTTTGAATGGATGTGTTAAATGGTTATTCTATCGGAGATCTTGATTCCAAGACGTGGCCCGCTTTCGAGGAATTTTTCAAAAAATACAACGGAGTCCAGAACTCTTGCTGGTGCGTTTACTACCACAAAGACACACAGAAAGGACTAAATCATGACCGTGTCAAGAAGGAGGAAAGAGCAAGCTATAACTACAATCTCAAGAAGAGATTGGTTGAAGAGGGTAGGTCAAGGTCGTTGCTCGTCTTTGAAGGAGAGAATGTAGTTGCCTCCTGCCAGTATGGAACGTTTGAAGAACTACCTCGTATTGAAAACGCGCAAAGGTATGCAAGTCACAAACTTGAAGACTGGTCGGAAAAGAGATGGAGAATAACCTGTTTCTTTGTGGATACTCCCCATAGACACAAAGGTCTCGCTAAAGTGGCATTGGATGGTGTACTTGACAGGATAGCAAGAAAAGGTGGAGGCCTTGTTGAGGCCTATCCAGTCAAGAAAAGAAATACTGTAGAAATTTGGTTTGGCTCACTGAACATGTTTTTGGAAAGGGGTTTCGAGATAGTCTCTGACTTTGGAAATAGCAATGTTCTTGTCAGAAAAACACTGAAGCCTAATGCCGACTAATCCTGTTTACTATAAAGGATACAACAAGGTTACTCACTTATGACCGCCGCCTTGTGCATCAGCTGATACTTTGGGCACCTCCGGCCCGAATGAAATGATAACTCTGAATGCTCTCAGGGTATTGAAATCTGCAGGACGTATCTAACTAAGTATCGTTGAATGGCAACAACTTGTTAAAATATCTATTATTGTTACTCCAGAAGGAATGCCCACATCACTGGAAGAATACGTACGCAAATCGATGGAGACAGTAGGTACAAAGGACGAGCTGGATAGGCTGCGACTCTCTTTATCCAAGAAATTTAAGTTACCAAGGGTAGTGAGCAACACCGATATACTCCTGATGCTCCGGAAGGATGAGAGGGAGAAGTATTCGGCCATTTTGACTAGAAAGCCTACACGAACGCTTTCTGGAGTGTCGGTGATCGCAGTGATGACTTCGCCATTTTCATGCCCACACGGAAGATGCACATACTGCCCTGGAGGGGTTGAGTTCTCATCTCCCCAGTCTTATACCGGTTTTGAACCGGCAGCTATGAGGGGGAAGCAGAACAATTACGATTCCTACCTGCAGACTAGGAACAGGTTGGAACAGCTGCGAAGGATTGGTCATCCAACTGATAAGATTGATCTGATAGTAATGGGAGGAACTTTTACTGCGAGGAGTGAAGAATATCAGAGAGGTTTTGTGAAGGGAGCCCTCGACGCAATGAATGCTCATGTTTCTGATGACCTTGAGTATTCAATGCTTGAGAATGAGACATCAGAAAACAGATGTATTGGCATTACAGTTGAAACAAGACCTGACTGGTTCTTTGAAAGAGAGATGGACCTCGCCCTTGACTACGGAACGACAAAAGTCGAACTGGGTGTGCAGACCGTCTTCAACGACATCCACCGTGAAACCAAGAGGGCACACAGAATATCGGACGTTATCAGATCCACCAGGTACGCCAAGGACTCCGCATTCAAGGTGCTCTATCACCTCATGCCGGGCATCGGAGGAGTGGACGCCGAGGGAGATATCTGGTCCCTCACCAGGTTATTCGAAGACGAGGAACTTCGGCCAGACATGCTCAAGATATATCCAGCTCTCGTCGTCGCCGGGACACAGTATTATGAGTCCTACAAGAGGGGGGAATACAGGTCGTATGAGAGTGAGGAAGCGGTGGAGGTTGTCTCCGAATTCTTCAAACACATCCCCAACTACGTCAGGATCCACAGGATCCAGCGAGACATCCCAGTTTACAAGATTGTGCAGGGGGTGAAGAGGAGCGATCTCCACGATCTCGCACTCAACAGGGCAATAGAGAAGGGGTACGAAATAAGGGAGATAAGGTACAGAGAGATAGGTCATTCCGGAAAAGCTACAGGGAGGATAGAGCTGAAGGTTACAAATTATTATGCCTCTGGTGGGCTCGAGAAGTTCATGGAGTATGTGGACGAGAACGACAAGATCATAGCATTCCTCAGGCTTAGAATCCCCGGGGACAGCGGTGAGAGACCTGAGCTCCTCGGTAGGGCACTGATCAGGGAAATAAAGACGTTTGGAAAGGAGGCAAGGATAGACGAGGAAGGAGAATACCAGCACAGAGGTTACGGGAAGAGACTGCTGAAGGAAGCGGAAGAGACGGCGAGAGAGATGGGATTGCCCGGCATCGCCGTGATATCGGGGATAGGCGTAAGGGAATACTTCAGGAAGAATGGCTATGAAAGGTTGGGGCCATACATGGCAAAGAATACGGAACAGATTTAAGCAACTTCAAGTTGTACGATAATGTCGACACTACTGCTGCTATCTTTCATCATACTGCTTATGTCGCTGCTGTTCTTGGGGCTCTCAATTGCGATGATAATGAAGAAGTATTCATTGAGAGGTACCATCATTTCAATATTCTTCCTCATTCTCTCCGTAAAGTACCTCATATTCATATATCTCGAGTTCCAGGGTGTACCCATTGACCCCCTGCTGTTCGTTGCTGCTGACTTTGTAATGATATTCTCGCTCCTTGCTCTCATGATCACAAGGTGAAGAGTTGGAGCCACAGACCAGAAGGGAGCAGATCCTTGAATTCATAAAGAAGAATCCAGGGCACCACTTCAGGGGAATTCAGAGGACCCTCCGCGTGTCAACAGGGGTCCTGCAGTACCATCTCGGCTCTCTCATCAAGGAGAACCACATAATAGCCAGGGACATCAACGGAACCAGCTGCTATTTCCCAAGCAGGTCTTTCAGCGAAGAGCAGTTCAAGGTACTGAGTCACCTCAGGAACAGGGTAAGGAACAAGATACTGAGGGTCCTACTGGACGGCAATCCGAGACCTCCATCAGAGCTCAAGAAGGAACTCTCAGTCAGCTCGCCCACACTCAGCTACCACCTCGCCCTATTGACAGACGATGGAATTCTTGAGAAGGTCTTGGACCAGAAGGGGACTGCCTACAAACTCAAGGATATTGGACTCTTCAAGGGGTTGATAGTGGAATACAAGGAATCTTTCGCAGACAAACTGATTCAGGACTTCGTGGACTTGTGGTCTACATAGTCATTTTTTCCTATAATATACGTATACTCCGAGCATCAGTATGACAAATATTGCTCCGCCGGCTGCGAGAGAAGAAGTATTGGAAACCAGGTTCTGAATGAATGGACTGGAGAACCCAGGGAGTTTATAGGCACTGAGATAATTCTCAGTAATCTGCTGGCCCGTGCCAGACGACATGACCTGATCGAACTTGAATGAGAAATTGCCGTCGCTGACCGGGAAGGAGAAACTGAGGAAAGACGATATCCCGCCGTTGCTCGTTACAGACAATTCAACCTGAACCAGAGATTTGCCAACGTATACCAGGCCAGGAGAGTGCAGCACGTACGACGAGTTACCCGAACCTATCGTCACGTTGTATACGGAAGAATTCTGCAGGAGAAGAGTTCCTGAAATGGGTGATCCCCCAACTCCAACGACCATCGCTGGCATAATCTTCTCTACCAGCGTGATGTAACCAAACGACGAATTTCCCTGGACGGCTATGCTGTTAAGATAAGATTGCTCCGGAGGACTCCTAAACCGATATGTCCCGTTAGGAAGCGGGAAATTCTCGGAGATCGAGTGGGTCGTGAGATGGACAGAATCGTTGAGAGAGAGGGTGTCGCTTATAGGAGAAACCATATTAGACAAAGAAGAAACATTCAAAACGCTACTGGTCCTGTGGATTAAAGATTTTCCAGTTCCTATGTGGTAACTCTCCATAGAGGCAAATGCGTGGTTCCCCATATCCACGCTCTCGAGAGAAATCGTTGGCACCACGCCATAGGTCGCATTGTTTGTTGCCGCTATGGCTGGTGAAAATGCGATGATGGTAGCAGCAACCAGAATCATAGTCCCGAGGGCAAGGATTGGCTTCAACGTCGATTATATGGAAAAGATGTTATAAAGGTATCTGGTACAAAATTCTAATGCCTATAATATCGAATACCTAATCTTCTGCCCCTGGGATATGGCCTTTCTTAGCGCTCTGCCCTGGACAGACTTCGCCTTCACCTGGATTATTCCGTTTTTTGAGACTCTCGCGATGAAGAGAGGTGAGTCCTCCACCAGGACCTCCACTTCCTTGTCCTTGAATTCCGTGCCAACGTGGAGGTCTATCTTGTTCGCTGTAACCTCGGCTCCGGCACTATCAGCAGCTTTGAAGTTCGCCTCCTCTATGTCAATCGGCATGCCAATGTCCTGTTCGAGCCCCTTCACCCTGCTTCCTCCCTTGCCAATAACCTCCCCCATGTACTGCTCCGGGACATAGAGTTTGAGTCTCCCGTTGTCGTCGACATCGATCTTGTGGGGGACGTCAGAGAGCTGATTTTCGAGGTGGTTCACGACTGCCTTCATGTCCCTCTTCTGTCTCTTCTTTACGGGGACAACCACAACCTGTTCTCCGAACGTATATATCTCATAGAGCACCGTACCAGTGAAGAAGTCCTTTATCTCGATGATGGGCCTTGCGAGATCTTCCTCGCTCATTCCGGAGGGAACCTTTACAGAGTATGTAAGATCCAGAACGTCTCTGATGCCTCCGCTCTCTATGTATATGATGGTGTCTATCACCTGTGGAATCAGTCCTAGGTCTATCTTCCCAACGAACCTCTGCATTGCATCGATAGCACGGGACGCATGAATCACTCCTAGCATGCCAACTCCTGCCAGCCGGAGGTCGGAGTAAGTCGAAAAATCGGCAGAAACTCTGATCTCATCGAACACAGTGTAGTCTGGTCTCTCCAGTAACAGGATGTCACCAGTCTTCTCGATCGATCCCTCAAGAGGTGTAAGCTGAGTTATCTCCTGAGACACCTGCAGGTCCCGCGGTTTCTCAATAGTCTTGACGACCTTCCCGAGCGAATTATAGTACTCTGCCAGAGCCTGCACGAATGTACTCTTTCCGGCTCCGGGCTTGCCAGAAACGATTATTCCTTCCGCCCTTTCCCTGAACCGTTTCATGAGGGAATCCCCTATCTTGTAATCCTCCAGGGAGAGCTTCGTTATTGGCCTCACTGCGGTTATCTCCAGTCCGTCGCTGACCGGGGGCCTTGTTATTACGACCCTTATGTTTTTCAACTGTACGACCGTTGCTCCTCTTACGTCCATATCTATCAGGCTTCTGCTGTCGTTTCTGGCCCTCTCCACTATGTCGTTAGCAATCTTGTTGAGTTCTTCCCGGTCTATTGACGAGGGACCATACTCTAGCTTCCAGCCTCCTGGGCCTCCCACCTTCATCCTCGGTCTAGTCCCCTCTTTGAGATGGACCGACATCGTCTGGTCGGTGAAGAATGCCTCGATCTGCCTCGAGAGTATTTGTATTGGCTCAAGGTAAAGCACCTTTATTCCCTTGACCTCCGCTATTGATTTTTGGACGAAGTCGCCAGTGACCAGTATGGAATCGGTCTCAAGGGCGGACTGTCTTATCATTTCGTCAATCTCTCCGCTTTTGGCCCGTTTGATCTGCCACTCAGACGGTCTCTTTCCAGAAAAACTCAGAGATATGCTACCCTCGTCGCACATCTTTCTCAGCAGCTTTAGTTCTTCCAGACCAGTGAATCCAATGCTCTTCCCTTCGTTAGCTTGATGCTCAATCTCCGACAGTAGTGATTCCGGGACTATCACATCGGCGGGGGTCCTCTCTTTGAGAAACTTGCAGAATCTTCCATCCACTATTACAGATGTATCAGGTATGTACGTCTCCTGCATCTCAATCCACCTCCTCAAACCTCATTCCCATTCGATCGTCCCCGGTGGTTTATCCGTAATATCGTAAACCACTCTGCTTATCTCAGGGATCCCGTTTGTGATCTCTCTCGAAATCCTCGCCAGTGTTTCCGTGGGTATGGGTGTGAAAATCGCGGTCATCCCGTCC
The DNA here is from genome assembly GCA_964389625.1 of uncultured Thermoplasmatales archaeon. GTDB lineage: Archaea > Thermoplasmatota > Thermoplasmata > Thermoplasmatales. The sequence goes on along the minus strand of CAYMEF010000035.1, from coordinate 1,170 downwards.
GTTGAGTTGACGCACCTTATGGCAACGGTCGAACCGTAGACCCTCCTATCACCGTGCACTCCTGTCGTCCTATCGGCCAGAAGCACGACAAAGTATTGCCAGGGAACCTCATCCATCCGGCTGATGTTTGATTCCAGGATGGTGGTAGCCCTCTTTAGGAGGTCCACCTTTTGCCTAGTCACCTCTCCTATAATCCTTACGGCCAGCCCAGGTCCCGGGAAAGGTTGCCTCATCTTCGGTATACCAAAGTGCTCTGCGATGTTCCTTACCTCGTCCTTGTAGAGGTCGCGGAGTGGTTCGACAATCTTCAGATTGACCTTGTCCGGCAGGCCACCTACGTTGTGATGGCTCTTTATCGTGTCCCTCAGACCACCTCCAGATTCAATCCAGTCCGGTGCGATTGTTCCCTGGACCAGGTACTCTGCGCCGAACCTCTTTGCCTCTCTCTCAAAGACATCTATGAACGTTCTCCCGATGATCTTTCTCTTTGTTTCGGGGTCCGTGACACCCTTTAACCTGTCCATAAACAGGTCCTCTTCCTGCAAGACCAAATTGTTTATGCCCAGACCAAGCAGCGTTTTTCTCACGTCGTCATCCTCTGATAGACGCATCAGGCCCGTGTTGACGTATATAGCCAATACGCTCGAGCCAAGTGCGTCAGAGGCTATCTTGGCTGCGACTGTACTGTCGATTCCACCAGAGACAGCGATTACGGCATTGCCCCTAACTTCATTCTTCAGCTTCTCAACGGCTTCTGACACAAAAGTCTCGGGAGAGAACAATTCAGATCCGTTCTAGGTCTTGAGTAGAACTGCCAGGAATATCAAGAGAGCAATTATGGCTCCCACGATTGCAGAAACTAGGTACAGTATTCCATTGTATATCACAAAGGTAAGGCTGACGTTCAGCGCTGTTCTAGCGAAAACGGTGACAAGCCAGACAACTATGCCAACAACGGCCAGCACAATACCAAACGTCCTGACCTTCCCAGATCCGAAGTATGCGGCGAAGATGCCGAGCACAAGCAATGATAGCCCCAAGACTAGGAGCAACATTGCGACAAAAATTTCAGCGAACGAGGATATCATATCATTACCTACATTTTGATGCCAGTTAATGTCTTCGTGTCCAAAATACCTTCTATTGTCCTAATCTTCTCCATAACTATCT
>CAYMEF010000034.1:0-15066 GCA_964389625.1 uncultured Thermoplasmatales archaeon | reverse complement strand
CACCCTGAATGGTTCGCCATACTTGGCCCCTATCCTTTGGCCGTACAGGGCAGATAACCCTCTGATGAAGTCAACGAAGGACGAGTCTGGGAATTGGGACTTGTGAGCGGATATTGCAGACATTTTCACTTCCATGGTCTCTGTGCAGTCGTAGATAACGTTCGGTCTGTGGGTGAAGCCGAGTGCGACATTAGGTCTCTTGACCGGCTTGCCTTCCCCAATCGACGGAAAGTCCTCGAAGAGTATGGACTGAAGGACTGCCATGCCAGTGTTAACGTGATCTGGATGTGCTTCGTCCGGGAGGTACGGATCTACGGTGATTACCAGATCTGGTGCCAGTTCTCTGATAACTCGTATAATGTCCTTCCTCAACGATGAGGGCTGGGGGACTTCTGAATCTCTGTAACCAAGAGACGTGAAGTTACTGGAACCAAGAATGGATAGCGCGGCCCTTTGTTCTCCATCCCTGATCTCCTTCAGCTCTTCTTCACCAATCGTCCTGCTCCCTACTCTACCATCGCTCGAAACAACTAGGTGGAATTCGGCACCTTCAATGATCTTCTTGGCAATGAAACCGCCAGCAACGATCTCGTTGTCGTCCGGATGTGGTGCGAATGTTACGATCCTTTTAGATTGCAGCAACATTTGTTTACGAGCTTCATCGAGTTCAATTTTCTTCAGGTATTCTGAAAAATCCATCCTGAAATGAAATCGCAGGTCTCATTTAAGTTTTTGTTAGATTTAACACAGTGAGCGAGAAATCCCATACCATTTGTGGGTGGGATGATAGCGGACAGATTTCATTATATACAATGATTGCATCTACAGATATGCCAAAAGGGTACATCAGTTCGAACACGTGTGTTCATTCCATGAACTATCATTTCGTCTGGTGTCCTAAATACAGAAGAAAAGTGATCGTGGACGAGGTTGAATCGAGGTTGCAGGAGATAATCAGAAACACTGCAAAGGAGAATCGCTGGGAGATCATTGCGCTTGAAACCATGCCCGACCATGTTCATCTGTTCATAAGGACAGACCCTAGGGTAGCACCCAACAATGTAATTGCAAGGATAAAGGGCAGTAGCTCAAGAATATTGAGAGATGAATTCCCATCACTCAAAAGCAGATTGCCCACACTGTGGACACGGAGCTATTTCGTTTCCACTCATGGGCATGTATCATCCGAGGCAATAAGGAAATACGTGGAGGGACAGAAATTAACATGATACGGACATACAGATTCAGGGTGTATCCAACGAACATACAAGTTCATGCACTCGAACGCTCCCTGAACATCTGCCGTGAACTGTACAATTCAATGCTGGAGCAGAGGATATATGCGCACGGGTCGAGCAGGAAAGTCAATTACAACTCTCAGCAGGACGAGTTACCCGGAATAAAGGTAGAACTCCCTGAATTCAGGGACGTCCATTCACTGGTCCTGCAGGACGTAGCCAGAAGACTGGACAGGGCATTTGACAACTTCTTCAGAAGGGTTGGAGAAATAAGGAGCGGGAAGCACATAACGGCAGGATTCCCGAGATTCAAGTCTAAAGACAGGTACAATTCCATTACATACACACAATCCGGGTTCAGGATAACTGACAACGGTCATGTGTGGTTATCCAAGATCGGTGAATTGAGGATGTTCATGCACAGACCCATAGTTGGAGAGATCAAAACACTCTCCATAAAGCGTGACAGGGTGGGAGACTGGTTCGTAACGGTTGCTGCCCAAGATGATACTACAGCACCAGAGACAGAAGCACCAACTTCCGTGCATAACTCCCAATCCGAACAGATGAAACCCATTGGCGTAGACATGGGACTGAGATCCATCATAACAACAAGTGAAGGGCTACGGATTGAGCCTCCGAAGTACCTTAGAAAAATGGAAAGGAAGCTGAAGAAGGCACAGAAACAACTCTCAAGGAAGAAGAAAGGGTCTGGAAAGAGGACAAAGGCGAGGAAGAAGGTTGCAGTTGTCCACAGGAAGATCGAAAGGCAGAGGGATGATTTCACACACAAAGTATCCAGGAGTCTAGTGGAGAATCATGATCTCATCGTTTTCGAAGACCTGAACATTACAGGCATGGTGAAGAACCACCATCTCGCAAAGAGCATAACCGATGCAGGATGGAACAAGATCATCCAGTATACGACGTACAAGGCTGAAAGTGCCGGTGCAACAGTATTGCTGGTCGACCCGCAGCACACATCACAGAAATGCTCGGAATGCGGCAATAGAAAGGATGATCTGATGTTATCGGACCAGATATACCACTGCGATGTATGTGGTCTCACAACAGACAGAGATGTCAATGCAGCAATAAACATCCGGAACATCGGATTGATGAAAGTAGGGAGGGGCACTCCCGAATATACGCCCGTGGAGATCGGAGCTCTACCAGTGATGGCAACTCGGGTCGTTGAAACGGGAAGCCTACGGCTTTAGTCGTGGGAGGATGTCACTAGCGTTTTGATATGTTGGAAATGGATTGGCTATCATGAAGATCGAATTTCCAGAGGGTTTTGTCTGGGGAACCGCAATCTCTGCTTTTCAAACAGAAATGGGATGCTCAAACGACGGAAATTTTGGTGGAACCGATTGGTACGAATGGGCAAACAGTCCGCAGATAATAAAGGAGGGACTGGTGTCTGGAGATAGACCCCAGGAGGGAGATGGATTCTGGGATACATACAGGGAGGACCTCAAACTGGCCCGTTCTCTCGGGAATAATGCATTCAGGATGAGCATAGAGTGGGCACGGATTTTTCCGGAACCGACAATCCCCGTAGAAGGCATTTTCTCCAGGAACAAGAATGGAGAACCGCTATCGTTCACGGAGACTGCGGGAACGTTTTCTCAGTTAAGATCCCTGGCAAATGAAGAAGCCCTGAACCACTACAGCCAGATTGTGGAATACGCTCACTCCCTTGGTCTCCAGGTTTTCATGACGCTGTACCACTGGCCTCTCCCTCTATGGCTTCACAGACCCGTGAATTGCCACAACGACGCCAGCAGTGAAAAGGCGAAAGGGTGGCTGAACGAGTCTACAGTTGAAGAGTTCGCCAAGTATGCACTTTACATCTCCAGGACCATCGGCCCTAGGGTGGAGTTCTGGGAGACAATCAACGAGCCAGAGGTCGTCGCTACCAACGGTTACATATTCGGCAAAGATTCCGGATTCCCTCCCGGGCTGGCAGATATACCAATGGGATTCCGGGTAGAGAGGAATCTCGCTTTCGCGCACAATCTTGCATTCAGAATACTCAAGAAGAACACCGGAAGACAAACGGGCATAGGAACGGCGCCGCCATACTTCGAACCGGTCGGGAAGGACCCAAAGGACGTGGAAATGGCAAACACAGCCAGGTACCTCAGCAACGAGTGGATACTCAACGCAGCGGTAAATGGAGAATTCGACAATGGACTCGGCGGAGTGCCTGACGAGAAAATAACCGGCTTTGGCGGAGCCGATTACGTTGGCATAGATTACTACTTGAGAATGAGGGTGAAATATTCTGAGGAAGATCAATACGCAGGCGTACTGCCTTTGAAGACTCTGCCTTGTGATGACTGTACTGATTTTCAGTGGGACATTTATCCTGACGGAATGAGGAATGTCACAAAGTGGATCTATGAGAAATACGGAAGACCGATCTACATACTGGAGAATGGTATCGCAGACAGTGCAGACGGGAAGAGGGCAAGGTATATCACAGACCACCTCAAGGCGCTCTCACTCGCAATATCCTCGGATGGTACGCCCATTAAGGGGTACTTCCACTGGTCCCTGATGGACAACTTCGAGTGGGCCAAGGGATACTCGATGCGTTTCGGACTCTTCTCCGTTGACTACAAAACAAAGGAGAGAGTGAAGCGGGAGTCTGCAAGCATCTATGAGAAAGTGTGCAAGGGTCTTCCCCTTCCATAGCGGAGACAAAGTAATTCTGGAGGGACGTCATTAGATTTTAATGTATCAAATGCTGGAAGAAATCGCGTCCGAGCCTGCGATTGTAAGGCGGTACAGATCACGCGACTTTCCAGATCTTGATGAGATAAAGAGGGTAATCGGCGAATCTGAAGTCGTCTACGCGGTAGGCAATGGCACGAGCTATCACGCGGCACTTTTCACTTCCATACTTCTGAACAGGGCAGGAATCGTTTGTGTTCCGGTATACTCTTCTCAGACGGATGAGTGGATATCCAGTAATGGAAAAAAATCTGCATCCATCATATTCAGTCAATCGGGAGAGAGTGTGGACGCAGTGAAGTCCATGGAAGATATGAAGAGAAAGGGTTCGACGATCATTGCAGTGACGAATGTTCAGGGATCCAGACTTGACAACGCATCGGATCTAAAGATCCTGACTGAAGCGGGCATTGAACTTGCTATCCCTGCCACAAGGACTCATCTTTCTCAGCTACTGGTCTCTCTCAGGGTGGCGCTCTCAGACGACACCGAGGCATACATCTCGCTACTTGAAACGATAGAGAAGAACCTGGTCAAGATGTTGCACAAGAAGGAAGAGATCAAGTATCTGGCAGAGCGCCACGATAGCGGTACAATATTCCTTGGTTCCGGACTTCTCTTTCCCGTAGCACTTGAAGCGTCGCTAAAGTTGATGGAAACTAGCGACATCCCATCATACGCTTTTCCCGTGAGAGAGTTCCTTCACGGTCCCAAACAGATATTGACGGAGAATTGGTCCGTCTTCTTCCTCTCAAAGGATCGAGCAGTCATGGAAGAGGTTGACAAATTCACCAAGAGGGTGGTTGACATACCGGGATACTTGAACGAGAAGTTTGGGATAACGATGGATGAAGAAACGACTAGTTCCTTAACCATTCTAGTATTTGCCCAGCTGTTTTCCTATTACTCCGCATTGAGGCGTGGCCTCAACCCAGATAGTCCATCGAAATTATCAAAAGTTGTAGCCTGACCCGGGTTTTCTGTTTGTGGGGAAAGAATTTAAGAATATCCAGGATACGATATACGTGAGACTTATAGGGGTCCAGTTCAAGATCAGAGATGCAGACTTCGTTAACGGTTTCTCTTCGCACGTTGAGGAGTTCTACAGGAGTGCAGACCCAGGGGACATGATAATTTTCCCTGAGGACATAGGACTTCTTACCGCGTTTCGGGGACTAAGCGCTTCCACCACAGCAGAAGCGATGCAGACCATTTACGCTGCCAACCAAGACAAGGTAGATTCAATCTTGGGCAACAACTCGATCCAAAATTTCACGACCGCAATCTTCCTCTCACTTACGGACAAGTTTGTCAGGGAGTTCTACGATCTCTTTGCCTCGCTGTCCAGGAGATATTCAGTCTTCACAATAGCCTGCAACAACATGCCGAGATTCGTCAAGAGTGGCGGTTCCTATGACTTTTCATCGCGAGAGGTCAACAACACTGCTTTCGTCTTTGGAAGAGAAGGTACGGAACTTTTCAGGCAGGACAAGGTTTTCCTTACGCAGATGGAAATCGACCTGGGGATGACGGGAGGACATATCTCGAACGTTTCAACCTTCGCCATAGGTGACAAGAAGTTCGGTATTGCAATCAGTTTGGACGCGTTCGTACCCAGATATATTTCGAGACTGGATGGTGCAGACGTAGTGATCCAGCCGGACGCAAACCCGGGGAAGTGGAACGCAACGCTCCCGAACGGAAGGTGGCAACCAGAGGAGTGGATGGATTCCGCTTACTACATTGCCCAGAGGATTGACAGCGTCAGGTACGTCGTAAACCCCATGATGGTGGGGAGCCTGTGGGACGTTGTGTTCGAGGGGCAGTCGAGTATCACCAAAAAGGCAGAAGATGGTGATACGAAAATGGGTTACGTTGGCAATCAACCATCCACCGGGTTTCACTCGTTACTTGGCGTAGAAGGGTACAGTCCCTTCACCTTCATCCAAAGAGAAAGATTGAAAGACGAGGTTCTTGGATTCGACGAGGGGATGGTTGAAATTGAGCTCTGATGGCTCAATGCATCCAATCATCACTTCCCCCGGTTCTGTAGGAGACCAGGGGTACAGAATGACAGCCAACCACTTCATTTCAATCACGCTGAAGAGCAACGTGCTTGATGTCTGCTTTACACTCAGCAGCGGCTCCACGCTGGCTTGCTTCAAGATATTTGATTTGGTCACAGAGGATGACTTCAGGGGGACGGGATGGATAGAGAACATTTCGAAAGAGAACGGGTTGAGTATGATTGTCCCTCCCCACAGACCTGGTTTCTTCCTGGGGAAGAATGTACCTGAAAGGATGCGAGTAGAGGCATACTCCAAGATATTCTGGGAAATACCGTGGGGAGTCAGAACTCTGGCTACCAAGTGGTCAGATTCTCCAGCATACTACTTCTCTGTGGGTAGCTCGATCCCATCGATTGCCTTCAAGAGCGTTGACGGTGGGACATATGTGGGAATCGGTTCCACTCCGGACGGGGCGGTTTTGAGTGCAGTTCATCTTTCCAGGCTGGGGGAGAAAAAACTGGAATCTGAGACTGGCTCCTTCTTCTCGAGATTCGAGGGCATAAAAGAGAAAAGGATCAGGGACAACATATTCATGTCGATTTTCAACTCTAACTCTGATTTCATAGACGCAGATGACAAGTGCATCATGGCTTCCAAGAGCCCGAAGTACTACGTTTCCGGTGGATTCTGGGCTAGAGACTTCATTTTCTGGACACTTCCGGTCCTGGAAAGATTCGATCCAGAGAGGAGCAGTGACCTCTTGAAGTTGCTTCTGACCAAGTACTGGGAACACAAGGGCATCCATTCGTTATACCTGGACGGTCGAATCCTGTACGACGGATTTGAGCTCGACCAGCTCTCCTATTATTTCATCGCTCTGGATCGAGCGATATTTCATGGGGTGATTGACCCCGATGAGTCCACAGCCAGGGCGAAAGAGATAATGGACGTTCTCGTCTCCAAGAAGAGCGACCGGTTCCATCTCTACAGAACCGACCTGAACAGCTCGGACGATCCTGTCACGCATCCATACGTCACCTTCAATAACGTTGCACTCTGGTACTCATTGCACTCGTATGGAGAGAGGATCGAGAATCTACTCGATGACAGGTCTTATCTTGACTTTGCGGAGAGGATCAGGAATGACGTCTTGAGAGCACTCGTGAAGGACGGAATGTTTTGCTATTCTTCTGACTTGAACGGGAGTTACGAATTCTATGACGATCCAACTGGTTCTTTGCTCCTCCTTCCCTTTCTAGGTTTCGTTGATCGGAAGTCCGATATATTCTTGAACACGATGAAGTGGATAGAGTCTGACAAGAATGGATTCAACGTAAAGGGTAAGTTTGGCGGCCTTGGTAACAGGCACGTCGATCATCCATGGGTGCACTATTATGCGAGCAGGGTGCTGTCCGGCTTGACGGATTTTACAACCCTAAACAAAGTTCCGATGGACGAAGGCCTTGCATGCGAAACGGTGGACCAGGACACGGGTAAGTGCCTGACTGGCATCCATTTCCCAGGCGCGTCCGCCTTTCTCGTTCAGGCATACCTCTCGATGTCAAATGAAGACTGGATTGGAAAAGCTTAGTGGTCCATCCCCGTTCCAAAGTTCAAATCTCACAAAACCTTGCAGCGCATCCCTGTCTATCGGCCCATCCTCGCCCGGGTTACTCAAGGAATCAACTCGATTGGAAGAAACTATGCGGAGCTCCAGCGGTTCCCTATACTTCTCAATCCTGTAACTAAATCCCTTACCGGGAAAAACTATCGGGCTTTTTGTATTCCTTGCGAGGGAGTAGTCGCCGCTCTTCAGCCTTTTCATCAGCTCGGATTTAGAAGCGACACCTCGGTATGCGGCGACCTGAGAACCGATACTGAATAGACGATTCACGTGGAAGTCGTTCCCTGCCATGCACAGTATTCTTCTTCCACCCAACAACAGCTGCTGCCACTGGTCCAGCGCCTTCTGATTCTCTTCGCACCATGGGCCATTCCATACCTCCATCGCATCAGCTAAGGCGTACGATTCCTTCCCCCATTCCCAGGAGTCTGACTTGAACGGATGGTTGATTGACACGAATGCACCCTGTTTCCTAGCCTCTGCAGCTGCACTCCGGAAATCTCTGGGCTCGTCTGGAGCCCTGGATTTGAAGTACCCACACTCCGGATCTATCGATTCTTTCAAGTCGATGAAATTGCAGTGCCCCTTTCTTTGCCCCCACTCTTCCGCAGTTATGGTGGAACCGCTTTTATCGTTAATCGTTGGAACGGTATTGTGATCCGTTATAGCTATGAAATCAACACCCTCCTTTCTTGCCAGTCTCAGGAGACCGTTTGGGGTCATCATTATCAGTCTCATGATCTGGCGCTCAAGTGGCCACAAGAATCTGTGGAATGCACCCTCTCCGCTCAGAGGATTTATGGATTGCCTCGAATGGCAGTGCAATTGTGCATAAACTATCTCCTCAGTCATTCTTAACCTGCGAAGTGTTCCTGGATTTTATGCCCTGCTTGAGGGGGACGAATATGAATATGAGGGCGGTGGCTATTGTGAACGCACCGCCTATCAGTCCGAGACTTCTTATGTAGAGGGGGTTCCTGGAAGGATCGTATAGATAGGTAATCCACGCACCGAGTACGAATCCTGACAATCCAGATGGAATCCTTTCCAAAAGGCCCTGGACTCCGAAGTACATTCCCTCCCTTCTGTATCCCGTGAGAGTCTCGTCCTCGTCTATTATTTCTGCAATTATGGCATTTGGAAGGATGAAGTATGCGGTCAGTCCGACCCCTGCAAATACCATGACGATCATCATCTGGATCACGTTGCTTGCTGTGTCGGTAAGACCCACAAAGAAGGTAAGCAGTATTGCTACCCCGAGCAGGGTCGTGAATAATATGAACCCCTTCTTTTCCCCATGCCTCTTCGTGTACCTGATCATTATTGGCGAGAATACTATGGCAAATACTACAGCCACGAGTTCGAATACTGCAATATATGTCTTGTATCCTGGATTTCCTGGCATCACCACTCCCTCTACGAAATAGCCCAGGGAAGACAGGAAGAAGTAGAACCCAAACTGGAAGAAGAGGTATGCAATTATATATCGATCGAACGTCCTGTTCTTGAATGTCTGGACGAACGCGGTAACGATCGAATACTTCTTTGGAACTATGGTTCCCACTGGTTTCTCTTTGATGGTGAGTAGAACAGTCACTATGGACAGTAGCATTATGACTGCGATGACCAGGCCTATCACGGTGAAACTGAATCTCAGCAACAGCAGCACTATAGGGAGTAGGTCAGCCAGTATTATTCCAAATATTCCGAAGTAAGACGAGATAGTCGTAAGGATGACCCTGTCCTGAAAGTCGATGGTGAGCTCGGGTATCAGGGCTAGATATGGAAGCACGACGTATGCGTACAGGAAGTTGAAGGCTACCAGGTAGAAAGTCAACAGTACTGCCAGTCTGATACCGGTTGTGAAGGGTGCCCAGATGAGCGAGAAGAAAATGGCGAGTGGGACTATGCCTGTCAGAAGGAAGAACTTCCTCCTCCCGATCCTGTAGGTGGCCTTGTCGCTCCAGTTTCCGATAAACGGATTAGCGAATGCCTGAACCAGAGTACCGATGAGAACGGAAATACCGACAACGTATGCTGACAAGAGTACCTTTCCCTGAATCGGAGAATAGAACACGTATATGTAAGACGAGAGGAAAAGTGCGGGCGTGTTGTAAGAAATCTGTCCGATTCCGTAGGAGATCTTTTTGGATAGCGGAAGCTTTCCCATGAAGTTCATCAATACAATCCCAACTGCTATAATTATTTCATCCAGAAATCGGGGAAGATTAGGGATGCCTAAATTTATAAAACATATTTATACTGGCGATAGTATATTCGAGGATATGCCTGATTTTTTGGTTCTGGGCGGAGCAGGAGACATGGGATCCGCCGCTGTGAGGGATTTGGTTTTGAGCGGGGTCGAGGGCGTCACCATAGGGGACTTCAACAGGGGCGCAACAGAGAAGATCGTCAGCGAGCTGAGAGGCGGCAGGACGAACGTCAGGGGAGTGTTCGTGGATGCAAACGACAGGAAGAACCTCGTGAGTGCCATCTCCCAGTCGGACGTCGTTATCAACTCGATCGGCCCTTTCTATAAGTACGAGAAATTGGTTGTGGATGCCGCGATCGAGGCTGGAAAGGATTATGTGGATATTTGCGACGACCACGACGCGACTATGAAGGTGGTCGAGAGGGATGAAGAGATTTCAAAGGGAAAATCCAGGATTCTCATCGGAATGGGATGGACGCCGGGAATCACGAACGTGCTCTCGAGGGCAGGCTACGATAGCCTGGATTCCACTACAGACATCAACATCGGGTGGAGCGGAAGTGCTGCCGATGCCTCGGGTATCGCTGTGATTTCTCACGTATTCCACGCCGTAACGGGTGAAGTGCCGATGTATCTCGATGGAAAACTGGAATACGTTCCTGCGAGACAATTCAGGAGGGAAATAGACTTCCCCGAGCCGATCTCCAGACTGGAGACCTACTTCGTGGGTCACCCAGAACCTATTACTATACCACGGTACCTTAAGGGGGTCAAGAACGTAACTCTCAGGGGAGCCCTTGTGCCGGACTGGCAGAATCATCTTGTTAGCCAGTTTGCCGACGTGGGCCTCACCGAAGACAAACTCATCAGAGTGGGTAGCGTCGAAGTTTCTTCCAGGGATTTTCTGGCCTCATTCGTCCACCAGACGATGGAACAGTTCAAGAGCGGAGGTGTTGATGTGTCTGGTTTCTGGGTCGAGGTTGTTGGCGAGAAGGATGGAAAGAAAACGACGGTGGTGTTCAGTGGTGCAGACAGGATGCAGAAACTGACGGGATGGTCCGCAAGCATTGGTGCCCAAATCCTCGCTGGGGACAGGAAGCTTAGACCCGGGCTGTATGCACCAGAAGGAGCGATAAATCCCGGTTCGTTCCTGCCAGAATTGAAGAAGAGGAACGTGAAGGTCAGGAAGACCGTAAGTATAGAGGAAAACTAGAGTATAACAAAGGTTGTGGTAGCGAGTTGCTCAGTTTCGGAACGCAGGAATTCTTTGATGCCCTCAAGGTAACTCTGAACGGGGACGACAGGTTCAGACAACTCGGAAAGGGGGCCTACAACGCAACAGAACTGATAGAGATAGAGGATATGGGGATAGGGATATGGCAGAGAACGGTCGACGGAGAAGTTCTAGAGTTCAGGCTGATAGGTAAGAACGAACTCAAGGAATACGAGGCAAGATCAGAGCTCGTCTACTTCGTGGAAACGTATGATGCTATGGTGAAAATATCCACGGGGCAGGAGAGTTTCGTAGAGCTTGTCATAAGCGACGAAATAGTCTTCAGGGGTCCGATGAAGAAGATAATGAACATTCAGGCTCCATCTGAAAGGATGGAGACCATTCTAAGGGATCTTACAAAGAAGGTCATTCTACCAACCAGGATTCAGTACCAGAAGTGGCTCAACGAGAAGGGGCTAATATGAAGGCGATAATGTTTTCCGATTCCTGGTTTGAAAAATTCATGGACAGCATAAACGCGAACGCCGAGTATGAAAGATATGCATCTGACTGGGAGGGGGACATTATTCTGAGCATCAAGGGCGATGAGCAGTCCCACTACGTTCGCAGCGGACAGGTCAGGAATGTGAGGCTCGAGCTCTTCCACGGCAAGTGCAAGTCCGTTAGTTTTCCAGGCTCTGTTGAAAAGAAGCAGGGGCAATACCTACTCGAGGGAAAGGCATCGATATGGGAGGGAGTGCTGTCGGGGAAGATCAACGTGGTCACTGCAATGCTGAGGGGAGAAATTGTCGTCACAGGCAACATACCGAAGCTGATGAAATACGTCAACGCCGCGCAGGAACTTGTAAAGTCGGCGGGAAGAATAGAGTAGGATGTGATCACGTGAAAGAAGGGAGCGAAGATGAATTGAGAGTTGCACTCGAGGAGTTCAACAGGAGAGTCAACGAGAATGAACGGGTGCAGAAGCTGATAAGGAAATGGAATACGTCCGTCCTGATGTGGAGCAGAGATCAGAGATTCGGCTTCGTCCTGACAATAACATCCGGAAGGGTGGTGGAAATGAGGAAAGCAGCTAGCGAAGACGAGGGAAACGTAAAGGTCGTCAGTTCGACCTCTACGCTGGTGGACATGCTGAGAGGGAAGGAGAACATCTCACACCTCTACATGGATGGTGTCGTCGAAACTTATGGTTCTGAGAAGGACCAGATAGTACTGGATGCTGTTGCGAGGTTGTTATGGTCCTGACGCTAGATAGAAGATTGAAGTTCACGAGGCTGGTCGCAATAACGATGGGCACTCCGCTCGCATCCTCAGTCTTCCTGAGCATAACCATCATGGTCCTTATAGTTGGTTCACTCGCTGACCTGATCCTTTCGGTCGTGATATCTACCATCATAGTCGTCCTCGTATCGTTCGCGTATGGTGAACTGGTGAGCATCTATCCGTCAGCTGCGGGCAACAGGATATTCCTGAAGAAACCGCTAGGGAACACCCTCGCTCTTGCGCTTTCGGTGATGTGGATAATAGTCATACTGGGTGCTGCTGGTGCGGAGGCATACATGGCGGGCAACGTTCTGGGATACCTCGTTGGCGACCTTCCTCCTCTGTTCTGGGCAGTTTTGATACTTTCGATTGTCGTCGCTGTCAATATACTTGGAGTCGAGATCTCTGGCAACTTCCAGATGGTCATCACGTTCTTTGTGGCTGCTTCCCTCATCCTGGTGTCGATATACTCCATCGTCTTTGTGAAGAGCGTCCAGCCAGTTGTTATGGGACAGATCAACTGGTTTGCGATCTTTTCCGCAAGCGCTGTCTCTGTTTACTTCTTCCTCGGGTTTGGAAGGGTAACGACCCTTGGAGAAGAGGCGATCGATTACAAGAGAGGTATTCCTAGAGCTATGCCAATAGGGGTCGCATTCACGGGTATAACTTTCATACTCGCATCCATCGCGATTTTCGAGAGAGTCCCGGTGAGCGTCTTGAAGGTCACGGTCATTCCTCAGATTGTCCTCGGAAAGTACATCCTCGCAGGCACTCCCATGCCTGTGCTAATTGGCATCATAAGCATCGTTATGAGTTTCAGCGCATTCAACGCTGGAATACTCGGGACCTCCAGGCTGGTCTACGCGCTCGGCAGGGAGGGAACTTTCCCCAGGTTCTTGGGGAAGATCCATTCGAGGTTTCTCACACCGTATGTGTCCCTCATCTTCCTGTACCTGGTAGTGTTGGCCATTACTGTTGCTATTTTCGCAACGAAGAACTATTCGACGATAGTTCTCGTGGCTGCAGCTTTTGACTCCTTCATGTACGCACTAGTCGCATATTCGGCCCTTTGGCACCGCAGAAAGCTCAGGCCAGCGGACATACCGTTCCTGATCAAGGGTGCGGTAATCATATTCGCCATTTCTACTGGAATATTCTTCCTGTTCGGAGTACTTCTCCTACTGACCTCTCCAATTGAGGTCGCAGTCATCGTTATAGTTGGGACGGTAGTTCTCGCTCTGGTCTACCATTTCCTCCAGAGGTCCGGGAGGATAAGGTGAAAATCTATTCCCAGTACTACACCAGGGGTGACGAGTGCGACCTGGCTACTGCTTTCCCAGACCTAGGGCCCTGTCCTTCTTCTTCCACCAGTTCCAGTAAAAACCCGTGTGCTGAACGGACCGGACACGGTCTATACTATTCTGAAGGGAACCAAGGTGGAGTTCATCTTTCTCCTGGATATCTCTGATGATCTCTTCATATGCCTCAGACAAGTTTCCTTCCCCCAGTAACCATTGATCCCTTACTTGGTTCATCCGTTCCAGTATCCCCGATTGCAGGTCATTAATGGCATTTGATGATTCCGCCACCGGGGAAGTCCGTGACTCGAAATATTCTCTGTGTATTCTCTCTGACCTGAGCCAGTATCTCGAGTCATAGGGAAGCCCAACAACGTTGTTGCCAGCAAACAGCACTGGTTTGTATAGAGAAACGCAGGGGTTTGAAGAAAAAGTTGACCAGATAATAGATCTATTTTCCGACTTCTCCACCACCATCGAGTTCGCAGTCTGGAATCTTCTGGAGAGTGGGCCCGCGTGCATGCAGATGTCCCTGTTGGAACCTTCCCTCGGGTGGGCCCAGTCACCGCTGTGATGTCTCAACAGTTGGAAGATGTCTTCGACTCGTACTCCCTTGGCTCGATCCCGGAGCCAGTGGGATGAATACGTCGATCGCTCAGATCCGTAGCCGAGCCTGCTGAAAATGATGTCTTCATTGCAGGAGAAGTTGTCCGAGACCTGTGACATCTCTCCGGAACCCTTATCGGAGTCGGGGAATTTGTTCGAGACCGAGTCGTATGCTTTGACTTTCTCCAGCTGATACTCCTTTCCAACGACTGTCAGTTCAAATGCGCTATCCAGATCGCTTATCAGGAAGAGGTTGTTGTAGTATTCATCTGTCAGGCTATCGTTGCTACCTCCCTGACCGTATTTTTCGAGGTATTCGATTATGGTATTGGCTGTTGATCGAGCATCTGTTCCTCTCTCGAGCCCAAGTCTCAAAAGATCCATTCCAAGGAGTGCCCTGTCCTTCGGCCTTGGAGCAGAGAATATGGCCTCATTCCCTACAGAAACTCCCTTTTCGTTAGTTCCCATTTCGGCTCCCCACATCCATTGGGGTCTCGAGATCACGACAGCGTTCGTCGTGCCCTCGTATTCCACGTCGATGTAGGTTGTATGGAGATTTCCGTTCCTCGTAGTTCTCGGATAGAACTCAACAAGTTGAACCTCGTTTGGATCCCTGTCGCTGTTCTTCCCGAACAGACTTACCCCGGAATTCCTGTTGTTTACCCTCAGGCTACAGATGGTGTCGCACATCCTGTAGTAGCATCGATACAGCGTTATTTATTCTTTGCAGTTATCGGAATCGGGGGATGCTCCCCACCATAGAATTTGCAGCCGAAGACCCGTCGGAGTGCGAGTGCCGGGATTCGGACCCGGGTTAAAAGCTTGGGAAGCTTTTGTGCT
>CAYMEF010000033.1:0-15084 GCA_964389625.1 uncultured Thermoplasmatales archaeon | reverse complement strand
CATTAATGTGGATAAGGAGCCCTCCGATCACCAGCCCAGCAGGTATAGCCGAAAAAGAACCAACGGAGTCGATGCTCAGAACTCGAGCCAGGACTTCAGTAGGCACTATTGCTTGGACTGTCGAGAAATAAACAGTATTGATCAACCCAAAAGTGATGCCCGCGAGAATTCCCGCTGTCAACGAGATCAATAAAACGTTTGATATAGCGAAGAGAATTATTACACCTCCCGCAGAAAACATGCTGACTCCGATGAGTACTCCTGCGTATCTGCTTCCCTTGATACGCCCAACCAGGATGGAACCCAGGGCCATTCCGACCCCGATTGCAGCCACCAGGTATCCGTATATAGCTGAACTCCCTCCAAACTTTAACCCTACATAAACAACGAAAAAGGGATAGAAGAGACTTCCGAAGAAATTCCCAGTTAGTCCACCTAGGAAAGTACCCTCAAGTATAGGAAGGTGTGTCCTCATGTACTTTATGCCTACGGAAAATTCCTTCCTCATTGAACTATCGATGTTCTCAGCCGCTTCCTTCCTGCTTCTGAATTCTCCCACGATGTTGAACAGGAAAATGGCAGATAACCCATATGTCATCGAGTTTATTCCCAACCCCCAGACCACCCCAAAAATGGCAACGATTAGCCCACCCGCGGCAGAACCTACCGACTGGAATACGCTTAGTGATCCCTGGAGCATTCCATTGGCATCCTCGAGAGAGTCCTTCCCTATCAGCATCGGGAGGATCGCTTGACTGGCCGGCAGGAAGAATGTGGTGAACGTATAGACGATCAGGATAACGGCTATTATCAGGAGATAGGAGAATCCCTCAAAATAAAAGAAGATGGCGAGAAATCCGACCGAAATGGCCCTAACAACGTCTGAGGCTACCATCAGCATTTTCCTGTCATACCTATCGGCTATGATCCCCGCAAGGAGCCCTAGGATTATTGACGGCACAATCTCCGCGATTCCGAGATACGAGATGTAGAGTGGATTGTGTGTATACGTCCATACTATCCAGTTTACAGCAACTATGGATACAGATCCCCCAAATGCTGCTACCGTGGTGGATGCGAAGAGATTTCTGAACCCACCCTTGAATCTACCCTTCCTGGGTTTCGTCATCCGAGAATCTGTTTTGGTGAAATCTACTTTCGACATGTTGTACCCATATCATTCCACATCCACCGCAAACTCCAAACTCAGTTTGGCGTTTCCCTGGAAACCTTCTCGATCTTTGTTATCCGCACTACATTGGCATCCGGCGAGACGTTGGCAGTCCTTACGTATCTCAGCTCCTTTATCTCTGCGTATCTCTCCACGTTGATCTCGTTGCACTCGATGATCCCGCAGTCTGCATCTTTTTCTATATTCACCTTGTCTGCAAATACGTCGCCTACCTCTGCCCCCTTCTCTACGTCTATAGTGTTGCAGATTATGGTGCCGTTCACCCTCGATTTCTTCTCGATCTTTATCTCGTGGGCCGTGATTTCCTTCCCCGACAGCTTGCCAGCAATTTCTATCCTGTATGCCTCAATGTTCTCCGCCTCCAGCTTACCTGCTATCTCCAATCTTCGTGCCTTGAGACCCCTCTCAACCTCTGCAGATCCGCTGATTTCAAGTTCATCGCACTCGCATGAGCCTCCTATCTTCAGGCTTCCGCTGACCTCAATCGATCCCACTTTCACCTGCCCCGTAATCTTTCCAGAGCCGCTTATCTCCAGAACATTCCCCTCCGCACTCCCATCTATGTTCAGAGAGCCTGCAAGCTCTATCCTCTTGAATTTGACTGGCCCAGTCAATCTGAGTGAGCCACCAATTGAGAGATCTTCGATCTCTTGCATGACGTTTGATGTGAACGGTACTATTAAGTATAACTCACAACTTGTTAGTTGATGAATCGATGCCATCACGATATCATAAACGAGTTGCTTGTCACCCTAGTTACCGAGCCCAGGAAAATAACTGAACTTTGTGCAGCGGTTAACATTCCTGTGGACAGAGGCAAGGACGTGATAAGGAATCTAGAGAGATTTGGACTGCTTTTTGAGATGGTCGGTGATGGCGAGGTTGAGTACAGGATAACAGACAGAGGTTATGAATGGATCGGCCTCTACAAGCACCTGAAGAGAGCCCTTCCCTAGCGTTTTTCCTTTAAGAACTGCAACAGTTTTAACGCTTTGAGACAAAATTAATAGTTTGAGTTTCATCTAGTATTATGCCATTTGACAACGAAAATACCTATATCAAAATGGTTGAAAGAAACGAAGAAGACCTATTTCATAAGAGGTTTGACGAGGGCTTAGAAAGGGTGACGAAATTTTTTGATAAGGAGTACCCGAATCTGGTGAATGGTGACGTTATCGAGAAGGAAAAGCTGACCCATGTCAGCCCTCTTGACGGAAAGACTCGTGTCGGGACATTCCAGATGTCCACAAAGGAGACTTCCCAGAGGGCTGTCAAGATCGCGAGAGAGAATTACAGGGCTTGGTATTCAAAGGGTCACATTGCAAGGGCGGAGATATTCCTAAAGGCAGCCGAACTCCTGTCCGAGGAGAAATTCGAGTATTCTGCCCTATTGAGCTATGAAAATGGAAAGAACCGATACGAGGCGATGGGTGACGTTGATGAAGCCATCGACTTCATGAGATATTATGCGCTTAATCTCATTGAGAACCAGGGGTTCTCCAGGTTCACTGGAACTGCATACTATGGAGAGGACTCAAAGAGCGTTATGAAACCGTATGGCGTATTCCTTGTTGTTGCGCCGTTCAACTTCTTTTCAATCACGGTAGGCATGGTGAGCGGCCCTCTGATCGTTGGGAACAGCGTCATACTGAAACCATCATCCGACATCCCGCTCTCTTCATATAAATTCGTTGAGCTGATGTACAGGGCAGGTGTCCCGAAGACCAATCTCATCTTTCTCTCTGGGTCCGGCGGGAGAGTCGGAAGGACTCTCTACACCGATGATGGGGTAGATGGGATAGTATTCACCGGGAGCAGGGACATTGGTACCAAGATCTACAGGGAATCCCAGGAGAAGAAACCAAAGGTTGCTATCACCGAAATGGGTGGGAAGGATACAATAATCGTAACCCGGAATAGCGACATAGACAAGGCGGTCGAGGGAGTGGCTAAGTCCGCATTCGGGTACAACGGTCAGAAGTGTTCTGCCTGCAGCCTCGCTCTGATAGACGAAAAACTCTACGATACCTTCAAGAAAAAACTAGTGGAGTTCAGTTCAAAGCTTGTGACTGACGACCCTAGGATGAAAGGCACTTTCACGGGCCCGATAATAAACAGGGAGGCATATGAGAAGTTCCAGAGGATAATGGAAACGGTACCCAAGGACAGGATACTCCTTGGTGGAAAGAAGATCGAAAGAGACGGCTTCTACGTTGAGAACACAATACTTGACAACGTCGGCGACCCGAACATTGAGAGAGTGGAGCTCTTTCTCCCCATACTCGCCCTAAAGCCCACTAAGTCTCTCGGAGATGCGATTGAATTCGTAAACAGCATGGAATACGGGCTGACTGGGGGGATATTCACGGAGGACAGGAAGGAGATAGATTATTATTTTGACAACGTTGACGTTGGGGTAATCTACGCGAACAGGAGAAGGGGCGGGTCTACCGGTGCGATGGTTGGCTCGCAACCATTCGTTGGCTGGAAGTGGAGTGGCACTTCAGGAAAGGGAACGGGTTCGTTCTACTACCTGCAGCAGTTCCTGAGGGAACAGGCACAGACTATTGTCAGGTAGATACTAGTTTCCTCACGAGTTCGTTGACCCTCTCGACGAACTCCCCTTCTTTTCCCATCGGCACTATGGCTCCGGCTGCATTTCTGTGCCCTCCACCTGAGCCGCCAAGCATCGATGCTGCCTGTCTGAACAGCATGGAGAGATCGACTTTTTCCGAAAGCTCGAGGGAGATCCTTGCCGATATCTTCTTCATCTGCCCTAGATTGGCCATGACCAGAATAACCGAAGTCGGTGGAACCTTCTTGTGAGTGATTATTCTCGTTGCAAGGGTACCCGTGATATTGTTTTCGAGGTCATTCCCAAAATCATAGTAGAGAACGTATCCGACGGTCTTTGCCTCCACTCCCTCCAGAATCCTCGAAGCCTTCCTGAGAGAATCCAGGTGAGCGGAATAGAGTTGCATCGCTTCCTTCATTGCTTCCCCTCTCTCAAATAGACACAACCTGATGCCTACCTCTGGCTTCCCCTTCCTTGACGTTGCGTTGATGAGTGAAGAAAAGTCCCTTGCGTCCTTGATTATAGAGGACTTCGGTTCGCTCTTTAGCTCATAGACCTCTCCTGTTAAACGGTTGGCGTCCTGTCCCTCTCTCTCCAGAATGTCCTTCAGATCCGCGATGATCTCGTCCCTTTTCTTCTGCTCCAGGTCAAGCCATCTTATCATCTTCAGGTCTCTCCTGTCTAGACCATGGCTAACGAGGAAGTCCGCCACGGCATTTGGGTTGTCGTAGAGGGACCTGACCTTTGGTTCGTTGCCGAACCTGAGCATGTAGGAAACGGACTTTGAACTCCTCCCAAAATACCTTATGTCTTCCTTCAACTCGATTATTCCCATGTTCTTCGAGAGGAGCATTATCTCTCTGTCCGTATCGACCAGCCTCCCGAATTTCTTGTCGTGGAGGTCTCCCACCGACCCGATAACCGGAAGATGCGAAACTGCAGAAACCTCCGAGAGCACGTTAGTGGCAAAGAGGAAGGTGGTGGTGGATCCTGACTGTGAAATGCTTCCATCCAGACCCTCCAGGTGCGGATTGAACTGATAGATGTTGTTCCCGGACTCTGTGTAGTGAGTTTCGAGCACCGCTGGATTGTGGTGGTCAGTCACGACCCCATGGACCCCCCTCATCTCCTTTAGTCGCGCAGAGCCCATGTCGTTGAACCAGTAGACGTCAGAACCGCCGATTACGTCCTGGGGAGTGAGCTGATTCCTTATGGTCACCTCAAAGTTGAGGCCCAGTCTCTTTGCCACGAAGACCGCGATGGCCGCGGATGCAATTCCATCGGCATCGTGGTGAGAGAAGATTCTCAACTTCCTTGCGTTAGAGATGAGTTCGACCGCCTCGCTAATCGTCCAAGACCACCTCGTTCATAGGTACCCTCGTCTGGTCTTCCACTTCTGAAAAGTTCTTCCATGCGTCCTGGCATTCACAGTGAAGGTCGTCGAGGAATGCGTAGTTGAGCGTCTCGCTGAATGCCCTGATTCCCTCCGAAACCTTCCTGTCGCAGACATGTCCGTTGTGCGCCCCTCTTTTCTTTCCAGACGCAGTCACCAGAGAAACGACGGGGATGCCCAGGTCCCTCAGAGACTGGAGAACCGTTACCACGCTCCAGAGCCAGGGTGGTCTAAAGTTTCCTTCCCTGTACATCCTCTCGACCAGTGTACCCTTCTGGATGTTCATTGGATTGATTGAAATGAAGTCACTGTAAGGTGCGAGGTCCCTAGCAGACTTGATGGAATCGGCTATTGCCTCGCTCTCCGTCGTGAATGGCGGTTTGAGAAGCAAGTATGTTCTAACCGATATACCGTTCCCCCTCAGCAGTAGTGCAGCATCCTTGAAGTCTTCGAAGTCGTAGTTCTTGTTGATCGAATACTTCAGGATGGAGGGATTTGTGCTTTCGAGGCCGATAGCGACCTGCAACCTTCCAGCGTATTTCCTGAGACTATCGACCACCTTGCGCACGTACTCCGGTCTCGTCTCTACTATCAGGTTTCTGTACCCCTGAAGCACCATTTCGATGATCTGGAGCTGCAGGGCCGAGTCGATTTCGATTGGGTCGAAGAATGACCCGGATGTGAATATCTTCAGCACTTCCCCTTCGGGGAATTCCTTGAGGAAAGTGTTGACCTGACTTTCCAGCTCCTGCTTGCCTATGTTCGGGTTGGTGTCGTCCCAGTAACCGCACATCGAGCATCCAGAGTGATAACTCCAGCTACACCCCCTTGTCCTGAGTATCAGAACACGCTCGAGCGTTGTCTTGCCGTTGAAGAATTCCCTCTCCGTATAGGTGGTTACGTAGTCAGTCCTGTCGCTTCTGGAAATTGCATTCCTAATCCCCGCTATCTCCTTGGAAAACTGTGGATCGACCTTGTTCATTGGTTGCCCATTTATATATGTTATAAAATGATTTTCTAGTGCGCTTCGTTCGTGCCTTGTCGCTGAGATGTCTAGCAATTTGGATTCGTCTACGGTTCATCAGAATGGTTTTTAATCCGTTGTTGATAAGAAACCATGTGCAGGATGCTCCTGTCCATTGGTAACTATTCTGATTTAACGCCCTACATGGACTTCGTCTATGATATGGCCAACGAGGGAAAGCACGCCCCTCACCACGACGGTTTCGGATATACGCTCTATTCAAAGAACGAGATAATGATGCAGAAGAGCATCGACCCGATCAAGAAGATCGAAAAGATGTACGGCACCACTCTACTCGTGCACGCTAGAAAAAAGAGCTCCTCAACCAAGAATATAATCAACACCCAACCTTTCATCTCGGACAACATTTCTTTTGCCCACAATGGAACGATCAAGGGACTGGGGAAGAAAGGCAAGAGCGATAGTTACCATTACTTCAGGCTCCTTCTGAAGGGGTTCCCGGCTGCAATTACCAAGATCAGGGAGATGGAGTTCACGAGCATCAACTTCATAATCACCGACGGAAGTTATGGTGCAGCTTACAGGGAAGTTAGAAAGGAGCCGGGGTACTATTCCCTCTTCTACAGACTCGAAGATGAGAGGTTCACGGTTTCGACTGAGGCAATGGGAGGGCGGTGGTTTGAAGTCGAGGACAGGACTCTGGTTGTGTTCAGAAATGGAAGGGTCAATGAATACAAAGCGGATGAAGTCGTTCCAGGAGTCATTTGACTTTTCTTGGGATAGATTCTGCAATTCTCTGGGTGAACGCCGATAGGATCGACTCTTCCACAAGGTGTTTCCTTTCCTTCAGTCCCTTGGAAAAGTAGTATATCGCTCCCTTGAAGTCGCCGGAGTTGTCCACTCCGATCAAATCGTTTGTCACCTCTTCCAGTTCCTTGCCAGACTTCATTTCCTCCATCATAGATGCATTCATGGGAAGCCCTGACGACAGCCCGTAGTTCGTGAACCCCAGGGAGTCCTTGATCGCTGAAACGTGAACGTCGTAGTCCAGACCCTGGAATGAAACTATTCCTGCCTCCACCCCCACTGCGTAGTCGTATTCCATTCTCACCCCATCGACCCTTCTCTTGGCACCCACAAATGTCTCGTGGTTCATCGGTTGAGGATGGAATTCTGAGGAGGGCTCGATGCTTTCCAGCCTGAAACTCTTGAACAACTCCTTTAGGACCTCGTTCGCTCCTTCGATCTTTGTCGGATTTTTTGTAACGAGAGTGACTCTCACGGGAAACTTCCTTCGACCGTCCTCGTCTATCTGCCCTCGAATTATTCTTTCAGATTTAATGGGCATTAGGTCTTCGGCCAGTATCTCGCCAACGTTTTCAACTCGAAGTGGTGAGATACCCCGAGCCTTTCTTGTGAAGTTTATGTCGGAAATGAACCCGAGAGTTTCGTTCGATGCCACGATGGCATCGAACTGCGGGGACAGAGTGGCTCCGATAGGGTCTGCCAGTTCCTTGATAACCGGTGACGCCCCGATGGTTTTCAGGTATTCCTCAAGTGCCCTCTTCCTCTCTTTGTAAGGAGGGACCCTGTACTTCTTTTGAAAGTTGAAGTTGTCAGAAGTGAGCCCGATTGTGAGCTCTCCCAGCCTGAGACCTCTATCGATCATTTCCTTGTGTGCCCTGTGCAAAACGCTGAACGTTCCTCCCAGTAGAACCTGCACCGTGCTTGATGCCTTTTCGTTATAATACTTGTTTGATTAATATCTCTCTTGGAGAGCCTTCCGACTCTGAGGTCCTTCAGACGTCCACTTCTATGAACCCATTCTCTTCCCTGACCGAGTATGACTTGAGGGTCAGCTTATCCATCAGTATGCCCGGTGCGACGTAGGGAGGCGCTACCATCTTCCCATCCTCGAGATTGAATTCTGCATGATGACACTGGCACCTCACCCGAAGCCTCTCCGATTCTAGGTCTCCCAGTATGCACTTTGCGTGGGAACACACACCGTCTATCGCGTACAGCTTTTCACCGACGAATGCGATATATATGATCTCGTTGCCAACCTTGACACTCGACCCGCCTGCTCCTTTCAGTGCCTTGGCTGAAATCGTCTTTTGCCATGTCATGACAGGGTAATTTGAAATTCCGGATAATACTCTTCCGTCTCCCGTAACGTGAATTCTTGTGCTCACAACATTTAGCATGCTCCCACACATTAAACTTAAATTCGAGCATTGAGAATCAGGGTAATGAAAATTGCAGTCGTTCATAGCAAGGAGAACAGTTTGGTACCTCTGGATCTGGCAGAGCTCATCAGCATAGTTGACACCGATGAGAAAAAGATCAGCCAGTACGAGAACCCTGGATTCGAGAGAGTCCCTGGCGGCAAGGAAATTACAATGGCGGCTATTCTAAAACTCCAGCCCGATGCGGTGGTAGTTAAGGAAGGGATGATGTGCCCTGGTTCCTACAGGATGTCTGTGGGTAGAATAAAGTATGCACACTTTGAAGAAGACAACCTCGATGACATACTTCCAAAACTGGACAAGGTGGATGAGGTTCTTTCCGACGATATCCCCCCAGACGTCTACAGGGAAGTGGAGTGAACATCGTTACTTTCCGTTAGTTCCTTTTTTAATCTTCAGCACGTCTACCCCTCGTTTGATCGTTCAGTCCATATTTGTTTGGATTGAGGTTTAGTTCTACCGCATTACTTTTCCATTAAAATTTGAGAGATGTTTTATGTGAGGCGTAAGATGCCTTAGCGCATGGTTGGAACATGGAAAGCACTAAACTTTTGAGATTATGCCGCGAGCCGGGATCGAACCGGCGACTTCAAGCTCTTCAGGCTTGCACTCTCCCAGCTGAGTTATCGCGGCCTGATCACTCCAGAGAATGAACATCCCTTAGAAATACTTTAACTATGCCCCGGGGGCCCCTGGGTTTCCACTGGAGCGTCAATGTTAATACGCCATCTAGGATTAAGGGAATATGAGAACCTCTCTCTACAATGATATCGTTAAAATGAATGCCAAAATGGTAGATTTCCATGGCTGGGATATGCCCATTCAATTTTCTGGAATAATAGAAGAGCACAATCACGTCAGAACCAAAGTTGGGCTCTTTGATGTATCACACATGGGTGACATAACCATAGAGGGAAGGGACGCACAGGAATTCATGACTTACCTCTTTCCGACAGACATTTCAAAGGAACCTGTCGGGAAAGCGATCTATTCCGCATACCTGAATCAAGACGCAAACTTGATCGACGATACGATAATATACAAAGAGGCAGAGGACAGATATCTGGTTGTCCCCAATGCCGCAACAATAGAGAAAGTGCACAACTGGATAATTTCCAACAGAAAGTCCTACGACGTTCGAATTACGAATCTCTCGGACAGGATGTCCTGTCTTGCCCTCCAGGGCCCGATGGCCCCTGAGGTAATGAAAGGCCTCTTCCCCGATGCACTGAAACTCGGACATTTTACTTTCACGAGCGCTGCGGAGAAGTATCCAGAAAAAGGACTGGAAAGTGCAACAGTTATTGGAAGAACGGGGTACACGGGCGAGGATGGTTTTGAGTTCGTGGTTCCAAACAAGTATGCAGTCAACCTATGGAGAGAGATCCTGAGGAACTCACTGGTGAAGCCCATTGGCCTTGGAGCCAGGGATACGCTTCGCATGGAAAAGGGATTTCTGCTGTCAGGCCAGGACTTCAACGAAGACAGGAACCCCATAGAAGCGGGAATCTCGTGGATCATCAGCTGGGATCACGAATTCATCGGGAAAACGAAACTCCTCGAGAAGAAGGGTAGCATAAGGGAAAGGTTCAGGGGAGTGGTGGCAACGGATAGAATTATTCCACGCTCAGGATCGGTTTTGAAGAGGGGTAGTGAAGCTATCGGTACACTGACGTCTGGATCGTTTTCCCCGACACTCTCAAGAGGAATAGGTCTGGGTTACGTCGACTCGTCCGTTGAATTCGAGTCAGAGATCACGGTCCAAACGAGAAACACAGAAGGGAAGGCAACTCTGAAGAAACCCAGGATGGTCTAATAGCTCAAAGAGAACATATCTCAGAGCATGTCTATGAAATACTTGTGAATCCTAGTGTCTCCGTATATTTCCGGGTGGAAAGAAAGTCCTAGGTTCTCTCCTTCTGATACCATCACCGCTCTTTCGTCATAGCTGGCAAGGACTCTAGAAGCGCCTACCTCCGTAATCAGTGGAGCACGGATGAAGACGCCCCTGAACCGGCCAACACCCAGTACATCAAGATCGGTTTCGAAGCTCTCCCTCTGACTCCCATAACCATTCCTCCTTATCTTGACATCCAATAGAGGAATCAACCCTTCCTTTCCCTCAACGTCCTTCGACATCAGTATGAGCCCAGCGCATGTGCCCATTACCGGGAGTCCCAAACCCAGTATGCCCTTCGGGATCCCCCTTTGGTTCATGATGCTGCCGATGACCGTACTCTCCCCCCCGGGGATTACGATTCCGGAGAGTCCTTCGAGATCGGCCACTCTCCTGACCTTCCTAGCACCAACGCCAAGACTCTGGAGGATTGTGATGTGCTCGGTAACGTCTCCCTGAATGTCTAGGACCCCTATCTGCATTGCCTCGATATCCGTTCAAGATATCTATTACTTACCGTCAGAATATGATTATATTTCAAGAGACAATCAACGGTAAGCATGAGAGTACTGATAGGGGAAGTTAAGGACCACCTGGATTCGGACATTGAGATATCTGGCTGGGCTCAGAACATAAGAGTTATGAGTTCTGTTCTCTTTGTCGAGTTAAGAGACGTTTCCGGAATCGTGCAGGGCGTTTTGTTGAAGAAGGGAAACGAGGAGTTGTTCGATAATCTCAGGGGACTTCCTCGGGAAAGCGTTATGACTATCAGGGGGAAGGCAGTCAAGAGTCAGGCAAAGATAGGCTACGAGGTACAGATCAATGAACTCGAGATACTGAACAGGGCCGAAGCTCCGCTGCCCCTGGGGGTAGTAGATAAGATAGAATCGGACATAGAGACCAGGCTAGAAAACAGGTTTCTGGATCTGAGGAAACCGGAAATACTGTCGATCTTCAAGGTTCAGAGCACTATCTCCAACTCAATAAGGGATTACTTCGTACAGAAGGGGTTCATAGAAATACACTCACCCAAGATTGTCGCGGCTGCAACCGAGGGAGGCACAGAACTCTTCCCGGTCAAGTACTTCGAAAGAAACGCATACCTTAGCCAGAGTCCACAGCTGTACAAAGAGATGATGATGTCTGCCGGATTTGACAAAGTTTTCGAAATAGCCCCCGCATTCAGAGCAGAGGAACACAATACGCCAAGGCACATCAACGAATTCACTTCCATCGATATGGAGATGAGCTTTACCAACGACGATGCGGTGATGGACGTTCTAGAGGACATAATTAAGACCGCGTATCGATCCGTCGCCCAATCGAACGGAAGAGAGCTCGAGTTGTTGAGAGTCGAGAGACCCAGCTTAAACTACAAGTTCAAGAGAATCACATACAGCGAGTTTGTTGGAATGGCAAACGAGAAGGGGATCGAGCTGAAGGACGGGGAAGACCTCTCAACTCCGGTCCTGAAATCCGTCGGCGGAGAAATAAACGAGTTCTATTTCATCACTCGCTGGCCAAGGGAGCTTAAGCCGTTCTACGTACAGCCCTATGACGAGAAATATTCGAGAGGATTCGACCTGCAGTACGGCGAACTGGAGATAACCAGCGGAGCGCAGAGAGTCCACTCCCCGGAGGTACTAATAAATAACCTGAAGAGCAAGGGATTAAAACCTGAATCTTTTAGCTTCTACGTAAACGCTTTCAGGTATGGAATGCCACCGCACGCTGGCTGGGCCATAGGACTTGAGCGTTTAACAATGGTGTTGTTGAACATTCCCAACATTAGGGAGACGACACTCTTCCCGAGGGACAGGACGAGGGTCACCCCGTGAAGTTCCACTTGAAATTGAGGGGGGTGGGGGTATGATAGGGCAATACATAAACGATGAATTTGTCAGGATCAGCGAGAAGGTCTCCCGGAAGTTGGAGATCACCAACTTGGTCAAGAAGTATGGGAAGAGACCCATTTTTCTGGAGAATCTTGATGGAAAGAAGGCCATACTAAACCTATGGGCGGACAGGGAGAGGGTCTACAGGGAACTGAATATGTCTAGGCATCAGTTTCTGCTCAACTACGAGTCCTCTCTTTCAGGAACTTCAAAGCTCAAGGAAGGGAAGAAACTTTTTACAAACAGGGCAGAGATCGGCGACATTCCGGTGTGTTGGCACTACCCAGGCGATGCAGGCTATTACATAACATCCGGCATATTTGTAGCAGAGAAGAATGGAAAGAGGAACCTGTCAATCCACAGAACTTTCATTGAGAGCGACCAGGGCGGTTACGTCCGGCTTGTACCAAGAGACCTGCTCAGGATGTACAACGATGCGGTTTCGCATGGAGAGGAGATGAAAGTCTCAATAGTGATAGGGTCGCCCCTGGAATACCTGCTGGCTTCTGCAACATCAGTTCAGTTCGAACAGGACGAAACGATGGTAGCAGCCTCAATGTATGCTAGGTCGAAGAGGCACGAAATGGAGTTTTCCAAGTCTAGGTTTGGAATAACCGTTCCCTCTGATTCTGACTACGTGATAAACGCAGTCTTGACCGGCAAAACAAAAGAAGAGGGGCCATTCAAGGACGTCACCGGCACTTACGATATACAGAAAGATCAACCACAGATACTGTTCGATTCCGTCGAGACGGTCAATGATCCGATCTACCACGCGCTCGTACCGGCTACGATGGAACACTTCATACTGATGGGCCTTCCCAAGGAGCCTACGATTTTCAGCGAGATCCGGAAAGAAGGGGTGGACGTAAAGGATGTGAGGCTGAGCGAAGGAGGAGCGAGCTGGCTTCATGGAATCGTCAAAATCAGGAAAAACAGTAACGAAGATTTCGCGAAGACCGTCGAAGCCTCGTTCAGAGGACACAAGAGCCTCAAGAGGGTCATCGTAGTGGACGAGGATATAGACATATATGACAATGATGACATAGAATGGGCACTGGCCACAAGGTTCCAAGCGGACAGGGGGACGATAATCAAGAAGGAAAGGGGGTCCTCCCTGGATCCGAGCAGCTATGAAGGGTATATCACTTCAAAAATGGGGATGGATGCGACCATGCCTATTGGTGGGGGACGAAAGTTTGTGAGGGAATTCAGCTGACTCTCCGCACCATTAGATCCGCCATAACCTTCAACTGGTTTCTCTGGGGGATCGAATCGGTCAGTCCGTTTATGGATGAGACCGCTTCACTGTAGTATCCGTTAGCCAGCTCCCTTGTCTTTTCGAGTGCACCGCAGCTCTCGATTATGTCCTTGACCCTCTGGAAATCGCTGTTGGAGATTCCTTTCTTGCCCAGTCTCTCCTTGATGAATTGCACTTCCTCTTTCTTGGCCATTTCATAGGTGTTGAGTATCAGGTGAGTCTTCTTTCCCTCCTCAAAATCACTGACCACAGACTTTCCCAGTTCCTTTTCGTTTCCGAACATACCAAGTATGTCGTCTTGGATCTGGAATGCGATTCCGAGAGGTATGCCATACCCGTCTATCCTCTCGGGTCTTCTGTATCCCGCGAGGATGGCACCCATCTTCATAGGGCCATTAACGGTGTACTGAGCGGTCTTGTACTTGTGTATTGCAGTCACGTCGTCGAGTGTGATATCGTCCCCAAGGGAGAGAGTGATGTCCATGAGTTGCCCAACTCCCGTTTGCTCCACGATTTCAGACATCAACTTCATTGCGCTGTTCAATCTTTCGGGAGTGAAATCGACCTCCAAGAGTGCTTCATGAGAGAAGGCGTCTGAAAGGTCTGCGCATACGATGGATACCCCTTCGTTAACTCTCTCATCATAGCCGAACATCCTGTGGAAGGTGGGCCCCCCTCTCCTAACCTCACTCTGGTCGATTATGTCGTCGTGTATGAGGAGATAGGACTGCATTAGTTCGAGCGAGACCGATGCACTGACTATCCTGTTGTCGATATCCGAATTGAGCGAGTATCCAAGCATCATGAAGAGTGGCCTTATCCTCTTGCCCCCTCTCATAGTGAACTCTCTCAACTTCGATATCGCTTCCCTCTCAATCCCCTTTCTTCCAGTCATCTTTGCAATGAAGAATTTCTCTAGCGCTTGATCGACCTGACCTTTGTACTGGGAAACAAAATCCATAATTCTCAATGTTTTTGATTTATATGAAATTCTCGGACAAGCGCAACAGAGTTTAATGGATTGACACAAATCTGGAGTTTGGTTATTCCTCTCAATTGTATGCAGTCAATGAACAAAACTGTTTTTTGTTAATGCAATTCTGGCGAGCCATGGATGTTTTGTCTGCTCTCAACGTCTACGGTTCTATCGTCCTGACGGTAATGATGATATTCTACCTCATAGAAGACAGGTCTCCAAACTATACTCTCCTGTTCGGTGTTA
Organism: uncultured Thermoplasmatales archaeon; assembly: GCA_964389625.1. GTDB lineage: Archaea > Thermoplasmatota > Thermoplasmata > Thermoplasmatales. The sequence goes on along the minus strand of CAYMEF010000033.1, from coordinate 415 downwards.
TGTGCATAGGAACTTCCGCATATGGATTCTTGGCCGGTACTTGGCCCTTCGGTGTAATTGAAGTAGCATGGGCTGGAATAGCAGTTAGGAAGTATCTGAAAATTCGATCTCGGTGGGCCCCGATTTCCAATGCTCCCTAATGGTTATCGATTTCGATATCGTTATATATATGTTTCCGATTAGGGAGATGCAAAAATCTGGAAGTTGCCATGCATGATAACGATCGAAAACCTCACCAAGATTTATTCGCCCAAAGAAGGGCCCGCCGTTGATTCTCTCACTCTAGAAATCAAGAACGGAGAGATTCTCGGTTTCGTGGGGTTGAATGGCGCTGGAAAGTCTACAACGATCCGAATCGCTGCAGGTGTTACGCTGCCCACGTCAGGAGACGTATTGGTAGATGGTGAAGGCATTA
>CAYMEF010000032.1:0-15171 GCA_964389625.1 uncultured Thermoplasmatales archaeon | reverse complement strand
AGAGGATGTACTGGGTGAAATACCTGTGCCAACCGGTGTATCTATCGTACTTCTCTCCCTCTGAAAACTCAAATAGGGCAGTAACGCTTTCGTTCTCTTCCTTCTTGTACATGACCTTGAGCGTGTCTCCCACCCTCTCGACCTCTCCGGCAGTATCCTTGAACGTTATGTTGCTGACGTTCTCAAAATAGAATTCATTGCTCAGTTGGAACTTTTCGGGATAACTGGTGAATTCCAGCCATTTGTTCGGTGGCGGGTCTATTATGAAATGGATGTTCTGTTTGTTGAACCTCACCCAGGTCTGCCACAGATCCGTGAGTATCTTTTTGTTGAATTCTGATTTCTTGCCCGTGGTGAGCGAGCTCTCTTTCATTACTTCCTTCTCTTTCTTAGTTAATTGCTCGTCAAGTTTAGAAAACCAGTCTTTCGGTTGCTCTGTTGCTGGCATTTGTATCGGAAGAGTATTAACTTGGGAATATTAAACCTTTAAGCTATAATTAGAACTGTTGAGAAACTCCATTTAGCCATTCTTCATCGAGATGCAATGAACCTGGAATGCAAAATTTGTGACGGACGAACCGATGCCGAGTTCAAGAGAAAAGAAGTATGGTCAAGCGAGAGATAGAGATTGACCGTAAGCAGATACAATGCCGTCAAAGGTCTCTGCTATTTGGAGCCAAAGAGACACATTCCTTGCACTACGGAGCTGGACGGAAAAGAGACAAAAGAATTTGGAGCAATTCTGCGGAAAGTGTGCAATGCCATCAAGGGGGCAACGAATGCAAAACTGGTCTACATCTATGTGTATGGCGATCACATTCCTCATCTGCACATTCATCTCGCACCTCACTCTGACAACGATATCTATCAAGACCAGATCGTGGAGGATGAAGAAAACATGAGCACAGATGAAATAACAGACCCAGAATTCATTTCGTTGAAGAATTCCTTAGCCAGTAGATTGGAATCTCGATAATGATGGTACCATCTCCATTGAGGATAGGAAGGAACCTCCCTATCAATCATCATTGACTCAGAAAAAAGAGCTCACACCATAGAAGAGCATCACTACGGCAAACACTAACAGAATGACAAACGAAAAAAACTTTAGTAACGGCGAGTACCTGTTACCCACTCTGTTCATCGTATACGGAAACACGGTTATCCAGGTAAGTATACCCAGGAAAAATCCTGCAACTGATATAGGGGTCAATCTTTCAATCAGGAACAATCCTACGGTGACCCACCAGATGATCTGGAATGGGTTTGTTATTCCCATCGTTAAACCAACCAGGTAATTTCCCTTGGGAGTCTTCGAGGGCATCTTTGATCGAATAACCGATATTGAGAGGTACACCATAACTGCAGCTCCGAGAATGTAGAGATACTTGAACGTCCAGATCGGAATAACCAGTCTGCCAAAATAAAGCGCTATCAGGAAAACAAAGTCTGCGGTCATAGCTCCTGCCCCAACACTCGTTCCATGAAGTGCGGATTTTGACGATTCGTTCATGATTATTGCGTTGACGGGACCAGGTGGGGCTGCAAGAGATAGTCCCAGAGCATAACCAATTAGGGACACATAGAAATCGCTCAAAATCATCAATTTCTATTAGTCATTCCTATCAAATTAGCATTTCGTGGTTCCTGTGACAACTACACAACAGTCCCATTTGCCAACAGCGGTTTTTGTCTATGGCTGTGATACATAGAGACAAGATAGCGAATAAGCGCAAGTTACAATATCATATAACTATGACTAATCGATTATGAATCCAATAGGAAACTACATCGGAGGACAACGACTAAAATTGGCCCAGCTTCAGGATTACGTCATGAATATAATATATAACAAAATAGACTCACAATCAATTCTGCATGGCGGTACAGCAATATGGAGATGTTTCGAGGGAAATAGATTTTCAGAAGAAATAGAGATTTATATGGACCGAGAATCTTTGGAGAAATTTATCAGAAAACTTCCGGACTATGGGCTACGACTGATTAGTCGCGATAGAGAACTAGGCTCCATCATTAAGATCGGAAATGACAGTTCTTTGCTTCTCCTGGAGTCCATAACGGGTCATGGAGAAAACGTCATAGTGCCTTATTATAGAACCGACGGTTCATCTATGATGGTCTTGAGCCTCAGCCCAACCGAATTAATGAACCGTAAGATAGATGCATATCAAGGAAGAGGCTACATAAAGGATATCTATGACTTGTTCTTACTCACAAAACATCTCGACAAAAAGAACCATATGGTTGAGTCACGCTTGGAAGTCTTATTAGCTACCCTTAAGCCTCCCACCGACGAAGGAGTTTTAAAATCTCTGATATACTCTGGCAAAAAGGACATAACTTTCGATGAACTAATAGATTACATTAAGAGATGGGTCTATGAAATATGAACGGGAGTTCCACTCCTCCTTTTCAGAGCACCCTCTTTTCACGCCTAAAGATGCTCCGGCCGGGATTTGGACCCGAGTCGTCGGCTCGAAAGGCCGATATGCTTGGCCGGACTACACCACCGGAGCGTGAACGAACGATAACATAGCTTGTTATATTATTTTGCCGCTCGATTCTACGATTCCAATAAGCCGCCAAATATACCGGTTTCATTGATTAAATATTTCTCAGAGTGAATAATATTAAATAACTTCCCATATAGACAGAATTGTTTTCGACTAGACCGACTTGCGATGAAATATATCATAAAGAATCATAGAAAAACAATAAAATTAAAGTAATCTAAATCCTTTACAACACGAAACTCCTGAGGGAATGCGAATGAACTTCACCGTTGAAACGTATATGACCAAGAAGCCTTTTACCCTGAAACTGCCAGCCTCAGTCTCGGACGCGATGCAGATAATGGCAAGCAAGGACGTCGCGGCAGTACCAGTCGTAGATCCAAAGACGAATTATGCCGGTATCGTCTCAAGGAGGGACATACTGGAGAAACCGAAGGAAGACGAACTTTCTCTTCTCATGAGGACGGATCTTCCTACTTTAACATCAAAGGACCCTCTGGAAAAGGCGGTCACGCTATTCACAAAAATCCTCAGAAGACACCTCACTGTTGTGGACAACAAGAAGGTCGTTGGAATAATAACTCCATACGATATCCTTGATGCGGTCATAGCCAAGAAGATTGATATTCCAATTTCAAAACTTATTACGAGAACTGCAGTGCCACTTCACATAAAGTCAACTGCAAAGATGGTCGAGAGGGTAATCAAGCTGACAAAGATGACAGCCTTTCCGGTGCTTGATAATAACGGAAACCTCAAAGGTCTTGTCACCGAGAGGGATCTGCTCAACGGAGCGAACCTGGATTCCAAGACTGTGTCAACTCAGCTTGGAATTGGAGAAGATGACGATGCCTGGAGCTGGGAGAGTCTCAGGGATGTCTACACATTTTACTATACCATAAGGGACCTGGAGATACCGAATGTCGAGGTGGAGAAGATCATGGTCAAGAGCCCTATATCTATATTCGAGGGTGCCTCGGCATATGATGCAGCCAAGATCATGAAGAAGAACAAGTTCACTCAGCTGCCCGTCAGAGACGTGGACGACGACCTCAGCGGAATGGTTTATGACTTTGACGTCATATCTTCTCTGATAAAATGAGGGAAGTGGACCAAGAAGAAATTGCAAGGAGAAGAGGGATTTATTTTCAGGGATTCGGGATATACGGCGGTCTCTCCGGATTCTACGATTACGGACCTTATGGGTCCAGGATCAAGGACAAAATAGTCCGTATCTGGAAGGAAGCGATGTTGACTGAAGGCAACATTGCCGAGTTCGACGGTACCTCCATCACTCACACTCAGGTTCTCAAAGCTTCTGGTCACTACGACAGGTTCTTCGATTATTCTATTGAGTGCTCGAAGTGCCACACGAAGTACAGGGTAGACGACCTTATAGAACGAAGAGGGGTTGCAGTAACTTTGGAAAAGGAGTGGCTCCAGAACAAGGTAAATGAGCTGGGGATCCGTTGTGAAAAATGCCAGGGCCAACTGGGAGAGGTCAAGATACAGAAGCTCATGTTTCAGGTCGAGCAGGGAGAAGGCGTTGAGCCTCTATTCCTGAGACCAGAAACGGCGCAAGGTATGTTCGTGAACTTCAAGGAATACTATAGATTCTTCAGGGAGAAGCTCCCATTCGCGATAATTACTGTCGGAAGGGGATACAGGAACGAGATATCTCCCAGGAGGGCACTCTTCAGGTTGAGGGAGTTCAACATGATGGAGTGTGAATCTTTTTTCGATCCTCAAAATGAAAGATGGATTCACGAACCCGAGGGGAATCTCAGGGTGACCTTTCTAACCAACAAAGGAAAAGAACTGAAGCTCTCTCCAAAGGAGGCCTACGAAGGGGGGGTAGTGAAGAGCCATCCGATGGCCTACTTTATGGGACTGGCACTGGAGTTCTATTCCAGAGTCGGAATCGATATCGAGAGGGTCAGGTACAGACAGCACAATAACGAGGAGCGGGCTCACTACTCGTCGGAAACCTGGGATGCGGAGGCAAAGACGGATATGGGGTGGATCGAGATCACTGGAAATTCCCACAGGGGGACGTTTGATCTCACAAACCACATCGTATCGTCCGGGAAGGATATCTACGCCCAGCGGTCGATACCCAAGAAAGAGGTTACGCAGATCACGAAGGAAATAGATTATCAAAGGATCAAATCTGATTTTGGAGAGAAGTCCGGGGACGTCATATCGGCGGTCAAGGGGGGGCAGAAGGAATTCATGATAAATGGCGAAAGTGTGGATCTTTCTCGATACACAATTGAAAAGGAAGAGAAGGTGACGGTTGACAGGGAGAGCTTTGTTCCTGTGGTCGTGGAACCTGCCTTTGGACTGGACAGGATTTTCTATACGATTCTGGACCACAATCTGACCTACCGGGATGATTCCGGCTACGTCTGCCTGAAGATACCCTACGCCATCTCTCCCTACGAAGCGGCCATCCTGCCACTTATGAACAGGGACGGAATGGATGTCAAGGCAAATGCCATATTTGAAGGGCTCCTGAAGGAGAACTTTTCAGTGCTCTACGACGATTCCGGGTCTATCGGGAAGAGGTACTCGAGGTACGATGAGGTTGGTATCCTGTACTGCATCACGATCGATCACGAGACTGCCAAGAACGGGGATGTAACGATCAGGCACAGGGATACAAGAGAGCAGATCAGGATAAAGATCGAAGACATTTCACTCTACCTCCGGACAAAACCATGGAATGGGAAGACGAACTAGGGGCAGCGCTCGAGAGTGCCATTCAAGAATTGCCAGAGAGTCTGAGCGTACTCTTCTCTGGAGGACTGGACAGTTCTCTACTGGCGCATCTGTCGATAGAGAAAGGAAAGAGGGTTCAACTATACGCCTGTGGAACGGATGACTCTCACGATTCTATTTGGGCACCTAAAGCGGCAGACATTCTCGGACTCCCGTTAAAATTTCTCAGCTACAGAGGCGATGAAATTGTTGGAGCGATCAGGATGCTAAAGGAGCTCACTGATGAGGAATCTCCTCTGTTGATACTCATAGAACTCCCTCTCTTCTTCGTAACACTGAACTCGCTCGGATCGGTCATCGTATCCGGTCAGGGTGCGGATGAACTATTCCTGGGCTACAAGAAGTATGAGCGTGAGAATACCTCGGTGGAGGATGTCAGGAGAGTCCTAGATCACGTTTTGCCAATGGAGATGAAGATAGCGAATGCACACGGAAAGGAAATGGCCTACCCTTATCTCCACAGGAAGGTAGTGGAAATCGCTACTAGAATTCCCTACGGGCTTAGCATCCAGAACGGATCCAGGAAATACGTCCTCAGATCGACCGCTTCTAAATTGAATCTCAACAGCGAACTTGCTTGGAAGCCGAAAAAGGCTTCCCAGTATTCCTCAGGATTTAAAGACGAGGTGGCGAGAATCGCAAAGGAGAAAAACAAGACTGTTCACGAGTTCATTAGTGAACTATAGCGTTCGTAGATGTCCTCATTCTTCTTCCTGAGTTCTTCCACGTTTATACCATAGTAGCTTCCCTGGGAATACAACAGCTTCCCGTTGACAATGGTGTGTACCACATCGTTCCCGTTCGCTGAATAAATGAGAATGCTCTCCGCATTGTCTTTCCTGAGTGGTATCTGCCCAACCTCTCCTCCAACAACTGTTATGTCAGCCAGAGCACCTTCTTTCAGCACGCCCGAATTCTTACGCAGTACCTTCCATGGGTTTCTGGTCATAAAATCTATTACCTGGGATGGTGGAAGAACGACCCCTTCCTCCCTGTAATTCTTCTGCAGAAGAGAGGCAAGCTTTCCGTTCTCCAGCATATCCAGCGAATTCCCTGTTGCCGCTGAGTCGGTCCCAATAGTCAAGTTCACTCCGTGCTGGATCATTTCAAGGGCCGGGATAAAATTACCATTGGCCAGTTTCATGTTGCTGACTGGATTGTTCACGGCAGTCACTCCATTTTTACCCATTATCTTGATCTCGTTGAGTGTGACATAAATTGTATGGGCTGCGATCAATCGATCGCTCAAGAAGCCCAGTCCGTCGAGATACTCTACCGGTCGCTTCTTCTCCTTCTTGACTATGTCGTACACCTCCCTCCTGTTTTCGCTGAGATGGATGGTGTAAGGGAGCTCGTACCGATCAGCGAGCTCCTTAGAAGCTATCAGATCGTCCCTGTCGCAGGAGTAGATCCCGTGGGGGGCGGGTAGAGGTGTTATCAGCTCGTTTCCCCTGAATTTAGAGATGAACAGCTCTGCATTCTTCAGCGGCTCTCCTTTCTGGGTCGTCATGCTCTTGTTTACCACGCTCCAACCCAGGAAAGAACGTATGCCGACCTCCTGTACCGCCCTAGCTACCATGTCCTCGCCATAGTACATGTCGAGAAAAGTCGTCGTTCCCTTTCTTATCATTTCGGCTATTCCTAGTTTGCTCCCATAGTACACTTCTTCGTCCGTCCTGGCCGCATCGAGTTTGAAGCCTGCGTCCAAGAATTTTGAGAACTGCATATCGTCAAGAAGGGTCCTCATGTTGGTCATTGCAACGTGAGTGTGCATGTTTACGAACCCAGGCGAAATTATCTTGTTCGCACAGTTTACGACGAACTCCGCCTCTACCCGAATCCTTTCGGATACCTCGGAAATTAAGTTATCGTCAACGAATAGATCCATCCTCTTGGGTTTGTGATCCTCCGTAAGTAGAATGCCGTCCTTCAGCAGGATTTGCATGGAATGCTATGACCTTTCATTATAAATGTTATCCGAAAAGTATCAGGAAACCAGCCACAGCAGTGACCGCCAGAAACAAGAAAGAGTATTTATTGAACTTTTTGAAGTTCTTGCCAGAGAGGTTTCTGAGTGCGATTATGTTGGCAAGGGAGGCGACGACAGTTCCATTCCCACCCACATTGACTCCATAGGACAGAACTGCGAATGAAGATGTCTTCCCCAGCAACACAGTCGTTGGAACGTTTGATATGAACTGAGACAGGAATATCGAGTAGAAATAGGTGGACACCCCGTTCCCTCCAGACGGTATACTGACGAACAATCTTATGGAATTCATAACCAAGAAGATGAGTATGAAAACGACGATCAGCACATAGTCCACCTTCACTATAGTCTTGGGCTCGAAAACTGTGAGTGATATGATCGACACTGCGATGACAGTCAAGAATAGGTAAATCGAGGCATTGAACAACATCCCAACGATCGAGACAACGAGTAGTGATATGTAGAGTAAGAAATAGTAGTAATGGGGTCTCTCGGCCGACTGGTACGGTACGAACTCTTCATCCTTGAACAGGAGTGAGAACACTATGAGCAGTACTAAGGAAACGAAAAAGATGGGCAACATGGTTTTTACAAACTGGGCGAGATTGAGCGAATAGAGCCGATACATGATGATGTTCTGCGGGTTGCCGAAGGGCATTAGCATCGAACCGACGTTCGCTGCAATCGCCTGGAAGATTATCACGTCATCCAGGTTCTTGCCCGTAAATTTCCCAATGGCTATGGTGATCGGAATGAGAACCAGGAGTGATACGTCGTTGGTAAGGAACATCGCCGAAGTGGCTGTCAGGAGAATGGAAACGATGAGCAACTTCCTCCTTCCATTCGTTACCCTCATTATTCTGTAGGCGAAGAAGTTCAATCCTCCAGAATACATCAGACCCGTGTTCACAACTATGAGAGACGAGAGGATTGCTATCGTGTTCCAGTCGACTAGGCCGCCTGAATAAATGCTTCGTCTGAGTACGATGATAACCAGATAGGCTATTCCAAGAACTAGGAGCAGTACCCTGTTTACCGTTAGTTTCATTCAGAGCGTGTTCTTGAGTAGAGTATCAAGCTCGGGTCCTATAGCCTTCAGGATAGACTTGACCATCTCGTCCCTGAAAGACTCAGGAACCGAAATCAGTCCGAGCTCTGCAATGACCTTGAACATCTTAGCCTGAGCGCTTGCCTCGAGTAGTTTGCCTCTGGTGTACTCCTTGATCGCTTCCTTCATTTCAGACTCCATTCTTGGATTCTCCTTCAGTTTCTCCTTGATCCTTTCCTTGATCTCTTCCTTGTACAGTTCCTGAATCGCCTGGACAATTATTTCGTCCGAGATCATCAGTTTCTTCGAATCTTCCAAGATGAAGTTATCGTCCTTGGCCATAGGATGTTATGCAATCTCCGTATTTTAGTTATCGTCCGTCATTTATGTCAAATGTCAAACGTTATTTCAATGAGCGGAGGTTTCCGTCTCACCACAAGTCTGTCATAAGTAGCAGCCTTTACAAGAATAGACCCTCGCTCTCCCTTACCCAAGCTCTCTCCCAGACCTTCCCAGCTAATTCCGCTGTCACAGACCGTGATCCTTCTGACTCTAATAGCCAATCCCCGTGATTCGGCGGTGTAGATCAAGTCGTTCAAGAGTCTTACGACACAGCTCTCATCCGAACTGCACTCAACCAAGGACTCGAAATGAAAATCCGTACCCGTGAAGGTGCCGTAGACCATCCTCAACATGTGGTTCGAGAGTTCGAGTAGCGTACCCTGAAATGACCTCCCCACCGCCCTGACTCTCAAATCCGCTGTATGCTCTATGCTCTTCACCGGCACAACCCTAAGATATAAGGTGAAGATAAAACACTATTGAGATTTCTTCTTTAATTATTCGAAACCATATCGTAACGTCATTCCTCTTTTTGCCTAATCTCGTCCAACGCATACCGGCCTAATTTCTTGAGGTTCATCATGTTCAGGACGTCCATCAGTTCATCTCTTGTAATTGCCCTCGCTGCAAGCAATAGTCCGAGGTAACCCGCCACGTACGCCAGAAAGAGCCCTACCATGACTGGCGCAGGGAGCCTGCTATGGTCTCGAAGGAGATAAAAGAACAAACCACCCAGCAGCAGGGCCATCAAAACGCTCTTCAGCGAGTGATACGTCACCGGGATCTTCACCTTGAGTACTAGTGCAACTGAAGAAGCAATGAGCAGGGCTATACCCGATAACAGATAGGCGTAGGCTGCTCCATCCACTCCCATCCCCGCGAGGTGGACATCCGCGAGGGTCTTTGGAATCAGTACGATGCTCAACACTATCCACGTAACATAGCCGATGTTGGTAAGTACGGCGGTCACACTAGTCTTCGCAACAGCATTAAAGTGGGTCCAAAAAGGAATAGCCATAGTCCAGAACCACGAACCAATGAGCATTATCTGGAGGGGGTAGGCGAAAGTGATAAGGGCAGAATTCCAAAGGTTCAACAGCGGAGCGGCGAATACAGTTGCAAAGACCGTCATAGGGGTCACAAAAAGAGTAAGGTACTTTACCGAGAGACTCAAAGTCTTGCCATAGTCTCCATTGTACGCTATCTGTGAAGTCAGGGATGGAAGGATGAGCACTGTCACGGACATTGTAAAACCAGTCATCATAAGAATGAGCCTGTAATCGGTTGCAAACCCACCGGACTGGAATGATCCGAAAGCAATGTAGACGAGAACCTGGGGCAGGTTTGCCGATACCGCCGTGGCGATAGAGACAAAGGCTAGAGGATACGAATACCTAAGGTACTTCTTGATTGTTTCCCTATGGGGCCACTTGAAATTCCAAGGAATACCCACTACGAAGCTGAGCACCGCGTAGAGGGCATAGGAGATGGAGTACGAAACCGCAATCAAGAGTGCCATCTCGGGAATTCCCGACCTTGAGTTTGGAAAGTGAAACAAGTTGAGATACAGCAGCATTACAACCAGAACGAATCTCGACAGGGACTCTAAAATGGCAGGGAGAGACATCTTAAATGCTTCCTGTGTTCCTGTGAAATAAGCACGGTTTGCCTGTATGTATGGAAGCCCCATAAAATAGGGAATGAGGATGAGGATGCTGATGTAGACGTATGGGGACTGAAATTTCTGGTGGAGGAGCGTGGTCCAGGAGAAGAGTGCAAGGAAGATTACGCCTAGGTAAACTGCCGTAAGCAACATCTTCAAGAAAATTAGCGCATTGTTGTACTCGTTCCTATCTTTTCCTAGCGCGATCATCCTGGTGTGAGCGGTGTTGATACCCATATCCGAAATGAATGAGAAAACCAGACCGAAAGACAGTGCTGTTGAAAAGATACCCCACGAACTGACACCCGCATCTCTGAGTATCAGAAGCATTGTGAGGAATCCCACTATCAAGCCCAAGCCATTTTGCAATAGAATCCAGGCGGGTTTGGCTGTTTCCATCTTTGGGGGCTAAGTTTGTGACCGTAGAAAAACATTGGTATTTCTCCTAGGAAATCATTATATTTTGCCACGCTCTGGCAGAACGTGATCCCTTCGTTTATTTCGTCCCTGATTCTCTTCATACCAGCATTCATAGCCAACCCCAGTGCAGTCGTTACTGGAGGGAGGTTCGTGATCGATGGGGGAAAGTCGTTGAACGGAAAGAGAATATTGGGGGATCACAAAACTTGGTCGGGCTTCCTGGGGGGCATATTTGCGGGATCCCTGATCGGACTGATAATGAACTACGCCTTCCTTTTTTTGAACGTAAAGGAATTAGTGTTTTCGAACAGCTTCGTCTTGGCTCTCTCGATGGTGGTCGTGCTTTCACTCTCCTCGATGCTTGGCGATCTACTGGGGTCGTTTGTGAAACGCAGGCTGGGAAGGAAACCAGGGGCGGAGTCTCTCTTTCTAGACCAGTACCCATTTGCCCTCTTAGCACTCGTCGTCTTCTACGCCTTTTTTTGGTCCGAAGCGATTACGATGTTTCCGTGGGAAGGTGTTATTGCAATACTTGTAGTGACCCCCCTAATCCACAGGGCGGTCAACATAGTTGGGTACAAGCTGAAGATGAAGGACGTTCCCTACTGACCCAGAAAGTTTTCGATGTCAGAAATTACGTTCTTGCTGAGGTAAAGGTTGGGTAGGGCATCTTTGAACTTCCTCGCCCTAGAGTCGAGTATCACCGCCACCCCTCTCTCCTCTGGGCTCCTTATCAGTCTTCCGATCGCCTGCCTCATCCTTGTGCTGGCAACAGCGTCGTAGGCGTACTCCCATCCCCTCTTGAATTTCATATCGTAGTAGAGTTCCATGGCCGATGTTTCCGGGGATGGAGGCGGGTAGGGGATGCCAGTCAAGACAGCAATCTCTACCAATTTTCCAGGTAGATCCATCCCCTCAGAAATCCTTCCGTTGACGACCGCAAAGAGGTTCCCACCCCGTTCCCTGAAGTTCGTTAGGAGAGCGACGAACTCCTCGTTGCTCATCCCCCTTCTTTCGAAATATATCCTGCCCTTCATCTCTATCTCGAGGAAGGACGACAGCTGGTCATATGAGGTGCAGAATATGACCTTGTTCCTCTTGACTCCCTCAACTATGTCCTTGATGTAACCTTTCATCCTCTCCTTCGACTCGTCTTTGAGTGTATACTTTGATGTGACATCATCAACGAATAGCACCCTCATGTTCCTCTCAAGGTAGTTCGCCTTGATGACTACTTTCTCGGGGTCACCGAGGCCAGTTTCGTCTATAAATTTGTTGAAAGGGGAGATGGTTCCCGACATGAAGAATGACCTGTACGATTTTCCAAAGAACTTGAGCGTTTCGAAAGTATCGAGGTCCATCAGGTTGATCCCGGAGGGCTCATCGTTGTGGGATATCATGACCCTGTACCCCTCATAGTCATCCATCAGCCTCGAAGCGAGTATTGAAGTGTTGTAGATGTAGCTCCTCGGGAGCTTTCCCTCGTTCCCCTTGGACTCCCTGATGGCGAGACCGAAGTTGGCCATGAGGGCCAGGAGATTCTTGATTTCTAGAGAGTTCATCTGGAACGCATCCATGTACGCTTCCGTTACCTCCTGGGTGGTGACGATTCTGTCGCCTTCCTTTAGCAGAGTCCCCAGGGCCTCGCTTATAGAATCCACCAGATAAGATGCGTTTACCTTGTTGAGCAGGAGGTCTCCATACTGGTCTATCTCCTTGGAGCAGTTCTTGAGAGAGTTGAATGTGAGTCTTGAGGAGAGCAGGTTTCTAGTGAGGTCCGGAATGTTGTGGGCTTCGTCAGCGATGATGATTATGTCCTTCAGATCCGCCTCCATCCATCCGAGGAACCTCTCTCTTATGAATGGGTTCAGGAAGAAGGAGTACGAGGTTACGATTATGTTAGCGGTGGTGGCAAGTCTTTTCTGAGCGAAGTACGGGCAGAACTCTTCTCTACCGACCTCCAGAAAATCTTCCTGAGACATGATCTCCTTCTTCCAGCCACCATCATAGTCCGTCTCGAACTGGCATCCACCTTTTCCGGACCTGTGTTTTTCCACAAGCAACCTGCAGAAATTGCTCTGCTCCTCCGGGTCTCCTTTGGACATCTCCGATGCCTGTTTTTTGAAGAGGCACATCTCTCCCCTTCCATAGAATGTCATGACTTTTGACAGTCCAAGCTGACGCGCCTCCCGGAGCAGGTTCTCACCTTGTGAATTTGTTCTCGTCAGAAACACGACCCTTCTGTCTGGGAATTTCGACACTGCGTGGAAGAGGACGGCTATTGTCTTTCCTGAGCCTGTGGGACTCTCGAGTATGGTGGATTGCTTTCCGCTGTGCTCCAGTTTCTGAAAAATCATCTCCTGCCAGGGGTATATCTCATATGGAAATCTTGGGGATTCCTTCAAGAAAGTTATCCACCTCCCTGACCAGGGGTAGACCAAAGCTCACTATCTGGTTCTCGAGATCACTCTTGCTCACATATGTGGTGAAACGATATGACCCGATGCTATCCAGTACCTCCTTCGCTTTGACCCCAATCAGCTTACCTAAGGCACTCCCAATGTCATCTCTAGTCTGCGTGGATGGTCCTTCTCTAACATCTCGCAGGTATTCATCCACAAAAGTTTCTATTGATTCCACCGTCTTTCCTCTCACGAAGAGGCAGCAGCACATGCCCTCAGAAGGTCCGGGGGTACCCTTGTTTATGGAAAGGAAGGGTTCCCATATCTGGGCAGCATCGATCTCTCTCTTCTTGTACGCCCTTATGATTTCTCCAACGCTCTTGTAGTAGACCTGCTCGAAGCCTCCATACTCCCTCGATTCTCTGTCCATCTTTGAGAGGGGGGTGGTGCCAATTTTGCCGTGTTCCTTTCTCTTAATGAGCCCGGATCCACCGGAAGCAACGCCTGCGACAGGTCGTATGCTCCTGTCTATGAGATTGAAAAAATATCCGGATATCAGTGGACTTGCGACCACGTCTTCGGATCCAGTCATCAGCTCCTTCAGTGCTTCAAGACTGTTTTCGTATACTGTTATCCTGTACGGTATGCTCTTCCCCAGTTTTAGTAGAGTCGAAATGACGTGGAAATATTCCGAGCTACGGAGAATGCCGATCCTAAGGGTCGTCGAGTGGTTGATAGAAACCATGACAGTTCTCTCACTAAACCTCTTCCTGATGATGAGCTTCTGCCGCTCGAGTGACTTCAACACCTCAGACATCCTTGACCTGGATGCCCTGAGCCTGGAAGTCAGCTCTTTCTGTGTAATTTCCTCCTCGAAGAGTAGCTCAAGTACCTTTTCCCTAAGCATACCGGTCAGATATCAAATTCCTCTCCATTCCTGGGCAGTATGATCTTTGAAGACGTGAGGCTTTTCGCCAGTTCCTCCCTCTTTTCGCCATGCATAAGTATGACCTTGTCTGGTTTGGACCCCTCGATGAACTCCACCAGCTCATTGTGCCCGGAGTGCGCGGAGAAGTCAAAGAACTTGACGTCCATGTTGACCCTGGTGGCGACACCTGCGAGATTGATGCTACCAGTTTCTAGGAGCATCCTCCCGTTAGTCTCTTCCACCTGATATCCAGTCAGGAAGAGTCCGTTCTTCGGATCGTTCAGGTTCGATATGTAATTCAGAACTGGTCCTCCATCGAGCATTCCGCTGGTGGTTATTATCACATCTCCCCTCAGCGCCTTCTCCCTGTCTGACTTGTTCCTCACCAGTCTCACCCTCCTGAGCATTTTCTTGTATCTCTGATAGTTCTTTATGTACTTGGGGAAGCTGAGCAGGACATTGCAGACGGTCCTGGCCATCCCGTCAAGCCAGATCTCATAGTCGGTGTTCTCAAGTACCATCAGCAGTTCCTGTGCTCTCCCAATGGCGAAGGAGGGAACAACTGCAACCCCCTCGTTCTCAACAACCTGCCGTATCGACGACAGGAAATTCTCTTCAACGCTTGGTCGAGGCGGGTGTTCCTTTCCGGCGTACGTGCTCTCGACCACGAGTACGTCAGTGCTCAAGGGCTTGATGCCGAACGTCAGGTGCGTGTCTATGCTCTGGATGTCGCCAGTGAACACGACACTTCTGTCGTTCTGCACTCTGTACATCGAACTCCCTACGAGGTGACCGGTGGAATGGGATGTGATGTCGTTGTCTTTGAATTCCATGGTCTCTCCGTAGTTCAGGGGTGTGAACGACTCGATTATGCTGTCCACGTCGTACTCTTCGAACGGCAACTTGTTCCCCTCGATGTTGGCTATCTTGACAGAATCGTAGAGCAGTATTGGTATGACCGACAGAGTCGGAGGAGTTGCGTATACGTTTGCCCCCCCATTCTTGTTCAGCCACGGGAGCATGCCCACGTGGTCCAGGTGCGAATGCGTTACAAACACACCGT
>CAYMEF010000031.1:0-16061 GCA_964389625.1 uncultured Thermoplasmatales archaeon | reverse complement strand
AGTGCGGGGGAGGGGATTTGAACCCCCGGACTCCTACGAGACCAGATCTTAAGTCTGGTACCTTTAACCTAGCTCGGCAACCCCCGCCTCGAGGCGAATATCTATTCGGAATTTAATTTCTTGTACCTATTTTAGATGGTGATTGTTTTGTAGCCTTCCAGATTTGGGGTTACTCCTCAAATTCCACTCTCCATCAATGAAATTCAGGTCAACTCTTCTCAGGACCCCAAAAGTTACACATCCAGGAATGCACATTCATGTGCACGATAAAAGATATCCTCTCTTGTAATTATTTAACGGGGATTAAAATGAATGGCAGTACCATAAACGGCATCGTAGTGGTTGCAATAGTAGTTTCAATCGCAGGTGCTGGGTTAGCAACTGGGCTATTTGTTGGTCATCTTTCTTCAATCTCACCAATAGAACAGACCCAAGGAAAAGTACCAGGGAGTTCACAACCATTTCAGCTGGTGATGGTAATTACCACCAACAACTTCTACAATCAGACTGTGGGATTTCAACCAGCATACTTTGTTCTGGAAAATGGAACGCTCAAGTCAGCGTCAAACATCTCTGTACCGGCAAACCAGAAGGTAGAGGTGACCATAATTAACTATGATGATGGGAACGGTTCGGTTGCTTCCATCTATGCGAATGTCACAGGCACGGTCAACGGCAAAGTAACGATAACTAACAACACAAACGTGAACTCGACGGCAGTCAACAACCAGATAGTCGTAAATGGAAGTGAAGCTGTCTCATCAGTTCCAGCAACTGATATTGCGCACACTTTCACTGTCCTTAACGGGAGCAACGTCGTCCTGAACATACCCATCGTACCCTCGAGTGTAGTACAGACATCCTTCATCCTTCAACCCGGGACATACACTTGGCAGTGCGAGGTAGCGTGCGGATCAGGGCCTAATGGATGGGGCGGAGCCATGGATCTACCAGGCTGGATGATGGGAACGGTGTATGCATACTAAGACCCAAAAAGCTGGAAAAACACCATCGAATTGAGCCAATTGGTCCTACCGGATCGGGGAACATATCGGGACTCAAGACCCGTTCCTCCAAGATCTCAACCAAGGTCAGGTAGGACCTGTGATTTTTCTTTTTCCGAGTTTTAAGGATTCCGTTCTATCATAAGCTCATCTGATAAAGTTCATAGTTCAAATATTTAGAAACAATCACTTCTTGATTACGATGGACTTTGGTGCAACAGAAGAAGATCGACTCATAAGGGAGAACGCAAGGGAGTTTGTACAAAAATACATAATCCCAAAGAGGGACAGGATCTCTTACGCTAACAAGATTCCAGACGAAATTATTCAGAGAGCAGCGGATGCAGGCTTCATTGGATTCACTGTTTCAGAGAAGTACGGAGGTGCAGGAGGAACGATCTCACAGATGTCAGCGATTGTGGAAGAACTTGCCAGGGGGGACGTGTCAATGGCACTCCCGGTCTATGTCCTCCTTCTTAATGGATGGCCAGCAATGCTAGAGAAATACGGATCAGAAGATGCAAAGCAGGAGATACTCCCTTCAGTAGTTAAGGGCAGGACGTTTCTTGGAATTGGGTCCACCGAACCATCCGGGGGGTCTGACGTCATGAACGAGAAATCAAAAGCAGTCAAGAAAGGAAACGGTTGGTCGGTCTCAGGGGAGAAGGTCTACATAAGCGGCGTCAGAGAAACGCTCAACCTTCCAGGCGGAGGCGGATTTCTTACGCTTCTCAGAACTGGCGACAAGAGCCTCGGACCAAAGGCATTCACCACTTTTGCTCTGATGATCAAGGGGACTGATGGAAAGCCGAGAACAGAAATATCCACAACCACGTTCAACAACATCGCGAGGGAGGGTCTTTCTACCGGCGGATTCTCCTTCAACGACCTGGAACTGGAAGACAAGTACAGAGTGGGCGAAGTTGGTCAGGGATTCCACATCATAATGGAGGGATTCAACGTGGCCAGAATCTACGTTGCAGCTGCCTGCAACGGTGCTGCGCTGGAAGCCCTTGACATGGGAAGGGAGCACCTCAGGACTAGGATGTTATTTGATCAACCCCTCGGAAAACAGGAGGGGCTGCAGTTCGAACTCTCGGAACTCTACGGTAAACTCGAGTCGTCAAGGTTACTCACCCAGAAGGCTGGGTGGTTGCTGGACAGAGTCTACAGGAATAAGGAGAAGGTCCCTCTCTCGGAACAGAATCTTGCGGTTTCACTCGCGAAGATGACCGGACCCCCTACCGCGCACGAGATAATAACCAAAGTTATGGTATGGCACGGTGCCATGGCATACACCAAGGACCTCTCCCTTGGAGCTGCACAGGGTGGTGTGATGTCTTATTACGTAGGTGCAGAGGGCGGAATAAACATAATGAAACTCATAATTGCGAGGGAACTTCTTGGGAAGGAGTTTTTGAGTTACAAGTCAGGATAGATTTTTATTCACCTTGAAATGAAGTAATCGAAGCCCCGTGGTGTAGTGGACAAGCATTTCGGACTTTGAATCCGACGACGGCAGTTCGAATCTGCCCGGGGCTATTTGCTTCAGGAAGCCTTATTTTACATTGTGGCGAAGTACACGAGTATGAATCCAGAAAATATCAGCTAAGAAATTAGGCGAGGCCTGTCCGGTCTTAAAAGCGGACTTGCTCGCTTTGGTGCGGAGTAGATTTGAGTGACAAATGCCCCATAAATTTGTAATCCAATCCGTATAGGTATCGAGGCTTCTCCCAATGTCTCTTATTAATGTATGTCCCCGCAATTCCTACATATAGATAATATTTATATGTTTGCAGGGGTATAACCGCGCAATGGTCACTGTACGAAAAGAGGAAAGGAATGGAAACACGTACTACTATCTGGAACACTCGTACAGAGTTAGAGGAAAGACAGTCAAAAAAGAGAAGTACCTTGGGAAATCGGTCCCAAATGACATAGAGAAAAAAGAGAAGAGATTCCTTCAAGAAATTTACAGCGAGAAGTGGTATTCCCAGTTCTTGAAGATTAAGACGAGATTCGCCGAAGAGCAGGAGGAGATGCCCTCCGAGGGGCTTAAGAAATACCTAGAGTCGTTCATGATAAAATTCACCTACGACACTCAAAAGATCGAGGGATCAACTCTAAGTTTTAATGATACTAGAAACATTCTATTGCACGGAACCACCCCGCCCAACAGGCCTATTGAAGATGTCAAGGAGGTTGAGCGGCACAAGAAGGTGTTCTACGAAATGCTAGAAACTAAGAGAGACATCAGTCTTTCGCTTATTCTACAATGGCATTACGAACTTTTTAGGGAAACGAAACCCGGAATAGCGGGTAAGGTAAGAAGGCATAAGGTCGCTATAAGCGGGAGCAGATTCATGCCTCCAGCTCCTATAGAGATAGATGCTTTGCTGAGTGATTTTCTGAAGTGGTATAATAGGAACAGGGTGGAGGCTAATCCAGTGGAACTTGCTGGTCTCGTCCACCTCAAAATCGTAACGATCCATCCTTTCACCGATGGTAATGGGAGGATGTCTCGATTGTTGATGAACTTCGTTTTGCACAGAAACGGGTATCCAATGCTGAATATAGAATACAGGAACAGGGGGAGTTATTATACGGCACTAGAGAGGTCTCAGGTGAAGATGAGCGAAGGCCCATTCGTCCAGTGGTTCTTCAGAAGGTATTTACAAACCAACAAGGCGTACTTAAAGGAAGCAAGGTTGGGAAGATAGAACTTCTCTAAGGTGGCATATGATCCGCCTGATAATTCAAGCTTCACTGAGGTTAAGAGATCGCTCCGTTCCTTCATCGATGAGGTGAAGGGAAAGGAATCCAAGGGGGGAGCGTTCTCATACCTGAGCGCTATGGCGGAAACCATAGAGAATCACTGGGACGAACTGTTCTTCTGCTTTGACGACCAGAGGATCCCGAGAACTGACAACGGTCTTGAAAAAAAGATAAGGCACCAGAAGACAGCATACTGCAGGATGAGGAGTATTATGTCATGGGACTCGTTCATCGCACAGTACGGCAGGAGCAGCTTCATGATACCTCCTGACGTATCAAAAGAGGACCTGATCACCATGGCAATGAATGTTGATAGGGATGAATACCTGAAGAGATGGAAGGAATTCAATTCCAGGCGAAGAGTTCAGTCCTTGATGAGGACAGCAAGAAATGACTATGCATCATCGTTGAAGAGTCTTGAAGATGGCTGGACATCCATCTGAAATATATCGCGAGGTTGTGTATGTTGGTTATGGACTCATAGTTTTTTTAGAGTCTCGTTAGCCACTGTCAGTTCACCTATGATACTCTTCAGGTTCTCAACCTCCATCTGGTTCTTGATGTCCGTCGACGATTTTCCTGCTTCTAGTGCTGCTGTTCCCGCTGTAATGAATGAATCCCTCCACTTGTAAAAGGCGGATGCAGTCACGTTGTTGTTCCTGCATATTTCACTTATAGGAGTGGTACCTGACAGTGCTTCCATGACTATCCTTGCCTTTTCCTCCTTGGTCCTATTTTATTTACCTGCCATTGTGCAGTCAACTCCAGATGAGAAGGGAGACTTAAACCTCTTCTCCTACTGGCACTATCACTACAACTACTCTCTTCAATCAAGTTGTCTAACTTAAACGGGGACCATAACGCTATCACACAAGTGAGTAACTCGAAAAGATAACAATGGAACTAGTAGTACCTGGATAATCCAGTAGGTCAAGTTCTCTTTTGTATCCCAGCTAGTCTAAATATCGTAGATTCGTATAGGTTCCGACTTTGCTTAAAAAATTAGGCTGAGGTGCGCAGTACTATCTGGTTTTGAGTTAGAAATTTTCAAAACAATGGGATTCGATATCTCGACGGTCCTAGTCGAATTTTCTTTTCTTTCAATATGGTCTGAAGTTCGTTTAGGTTAGTCAGTGACTCTTTCCATTTCAACGAGTTGGAAGATGCAGACTCTGTCAGATATGCTTGAGCAGTTCTTAGATGCGCGTAAGCAGATTCGAAGTCCTTCATAGTGAGATACATCTTAGCCAGCGAGATTTGTGCCTTTGCACTGTCTACGATATCATCTATGTCCAATTCGGTCATTTTTCATTCCCACCTTATTCTAAAGGATACAGGTTTAACCAGCTCGTTGTGCCTTGTTTCCAAGTGATCCCTCATCTCGTCCCACAGAGGGGTCTCGAAAGAACTGCATATAGTGCAGTAATAAATGGCAGATCTCTTGTGCTTGTGTTTCCTTTCAAAGTCAAAGTCTGTAAACTGTTGCACCTCGGCAACCGAAACGGAATCGTTGTTCTTCATAGTTGATTAGATGCTCAAAATTTATAAACATATTAGACAAACAGTGTAGTATTAATCGACGAACCTCTACATTTTTGCGTAACCAAGTACACCTTTCGTTTAAGGCCCTTGACATGTTAAAGTGGCTTCGTAGCTGATAAGATCAGGTCGAAATAGAGATACATCATCGTAGATGGTTCTGGATCTTAGGTACAATCTCCGAAATGGTTTTGCCCTCAATCGGTAGAATCGAAATTCCCGCTTTGCCAAAATCGTCTACTGCTCTGGGTCCAATACGAGTGGCTATTATGGCATCAGGTTTTAAATCTATGACTTTCCCGTGAATGGACATGCCCTTCAATTTTTCCCCTTCAGATCTATTTTCTTCGTGGGGGCCCTCCCCTTGCACAAAGTACAGGGAATTAATTTGTCCATTAGTTAGCTCGATGACCGCCAGGTATGGAGCCCGGCCAAAGTGAGGTGATATTCTGGAGTCCCCATCTTTTTTTTCCAGTACAGGAACAATGACTCTCATAACTCTTCAGGGAAAAAGCTTATTTAAACAGTGCCACTCTTTTTTCACTGTTGAATAAAGAGGAAAGCACGCTGAGTTGTTAACAAGGAGAATGAACCCTAGAGATGAGGGAATGAGAGTTAAGGCAAACGCAAAAAAAAAGAGATATGCAGATAAATCCCACACGTATTTGTTTAAAAAACTTATAAGCTCTAAGCCTTTTATTAGCTATGGACGATAACGATTTGGGGCGGATATTCCCACGAATAGGATTCCATATTTCAAGGACGAAAGGTATCTCAGTCGCAGGAGGACATCCGAACATTACCGTACATTGTGGGGCACATTTAAAACAAAGTCTTGGAAGGTGATTAATGGTCGCTTCGAAGAAACGAACAATGAGCAAACGAGACGCGTTTTCTATATAATGAAGTGGTGTGCATGAAATATGATACTAAGTATGCAACTAGGGAAAGTTGGGTCTCTCCTCCAATGGATAATGAACGTGTCTTAAGCAACTCGGATACTTTCCATCCAGGAGTACTGCTCACACAATAGAAGGTAGGTGGGAATATTGTCAATTGAAACTGCGAAATGCAAACACTGCGGTCACCTGATAGCAAAGTTCAACGGAGTGTGGGTCCATGTGAGGAATTCTCAACTTCAGACTGGGTGGAACTTTGAGCAAGGAAAAGATGGGAAAATCACATTAGGGTGTGGAGTGGACTCGTGTAAGTGTATGAATCCTGAACCGGAGGAGCAAACTTACGAAAGTTCGGAAATCGAATAATTCTATAGTTAAATACCTGACTTATGATACTTATTGTATTCCTTCTGGATAAACTTCCTGATCCATCCGATTGAATACGAGTCGAACATTGAGATCTCCTCGAATGTCCCTTCAATCAGAGACTTCAGATGCATTTCCGATGCGATCAACGTTCTGGAAACAATAAGCTTCACACTCTTCCATAGGAATTCGATGGGATTCAGATCTGGAGAGTATGGCGGAAGTTATACCAATCTGATATTGAGTTCCATCGCTCTTTTCTTGACCATTTCCGATCGATGGGATGGGAAATTGTCCAGGATCAGAACTACTTCTTTACCAGTGTTGTGTGATCTCATTGCCTCCAGAAAGGAACAAACACATTCCTTCCTTGAATTCTCGTAGAACCTTATCACACCTTTTCCGTTTATTGCGTAGAAACAGAACGTGTTTGTCCTGTATTTTGTTGTATTCTTGATCTTTTCCCGCTTTCTGAATGGCCACATCCTCACCGTGTTTGCTGTCGTTTGCGGTGATGATTCATCCAAGAACCCTATGATCTGTTCCCCGGTGCTTACGATACCTAATTCTTTTTTAGATCGTCTTCTGCATTCTTTGGTCTCCTGTGATCGTGCTGGTAGGGTTTGGAATAGTGCATGCCCATCTTTCTGAGTATTGTCCTGATGTGTTTGAGTGAGAACGTTACATTGAAGCTGTCCTTTACCAGTTTCAGGACGTCCTCGGTAGTCCAGTCATCCATTTTCATGAGTGTGTCCTTCAGCTCCTCCATACTCTCTCTAGATAGCTTTGAATGCTTCCCCCCTGCTAACCTTGGTATCAGTCCTTCATAACATTCATCATTCCATCTCTTCTGGCACTGGTATGCGACCATCTTGTACACTCCAACCTTGTCTGCTGCCTCCTCCACCGAGTCACCACCGTATCTGTTTCTTATGAAGTACAGCCTCTTCAGTACCCTTGTGTTCTTTTCAAGAGTCTTGATCGTCCTGTCGAGCTCCTCCGAGGGCATCTTCTTCTCCAAGAACATTACCTCTCTCCTTTCCACAAATGTACAACGCTAATACGTGTCAATAGGTTGGTATTCAACTATAAGTTTCTCAGGCGCAGTCACTTCACTCATGAGGAACATGGCATTAGTCTCAAGATGAAAAATAGAAAGAAACGGTTATATCGGTGTGATCCACTTCTCCCTCTTCTTTTACTTATTTTTGGAAGTTTATTAGAATCAGGTGACGGCGAAGTGCATGAAAGTCGTTGCCCCCACTCGTCAGGAAGAACTGTTTTTGGCTAGATGAGATTGTATCTACCCGAATGGCGTTGGAAGGAGTAGTCACTAAGAAACTTATAGAATGACTTATGCCGACTTCACTCAACTCGAAGTGAAGGATTCTTGTTTATTTTGATATTGAATTCATTAGCAAGGGTCTCCGCTGGAATAGTTTTGACGATTTCATTTACCGCTTTTGCTTCTGGGAACGAGATTGCGTCCCAAAGACAGCCTACCATGCAATTTGTACACCCAACCATGCAGTTGTCTGGAAAGAGTACAACAGCCTTCTTCCTTTCTTTGTCGTATCCATACACATTCCTCTTTTCACCGCAGGTTACAACGCATAGGCCGCAACCAACACATTTACTTGAGTCTACGGTGGGATGCCAGTCAATCTCCTCCCTCTTTATACTATGCCATTCGGAAAATTGACTTGTCATTTTATTTCATCCCAACTTTATTCAGGCCATCTGGAGTGTGAACAGCGTGGTCAGGGAATTTATTCAGCCTTTCTTCAAGTTCTTTCTTGACAGTTAAGAAAACCTTGTATTTTGTTACAACATTTCTGATGAATACCTTCGGGTCATCTGGGAAGGTGATAGCATCTTCAGGGCATATCTTCCCGCATGTTGTACAACCTAAAACGCATTTTCCCGGATTGGTTACTACAGGCAGGCTCTCGGCCATGTTCCACCCGAATACGTCGTTGCCACATGTCAGTATGCAAAGTCCGCAGCGAGTGCATTTGCTATAATCGATGGAAGGAGACCAGTTAAGTCCCTTTCTGTCGACACCGTGCCACGTTCCTTTTTCATTCATGATCCATCATCTCCTTTATTCCTACTGAACTGTCCCAGACGATCCCGTCTATTTCCTCTCCTTTTCCTGATGAATTTCTTCGCTGAATGTTGAGCATAAAAGATTCACGCCTTAATAAGGCTAGGCACTTGAGTCTTGGTTTGGTCCATCCTGGCCTTGCAGTTCAATATGTCCTCCACCAACTTTGCATGTTCTGAATTGATTGAATAGTAAGTATAGCGCCATTTTTCCCTCTTCTTCAGAAATCCTGCATTGTAGAGGTTCTTAAGGTGTATTGTTACCGTAGACTGCGGAATCTTCAGGGCAGCCTGAAGGTCACAGGTGCACAATTCACCCTCCCTCATCATTAAGCTAAGTATTGCAATTCTTGCTTTGTTGCTTACCGCACTTAGCATTTCAGTAATTTTTTCAAACTGTTCCGTGTCCATTTCTTCTATCTTTTTTACGGGGCAATTAGGTTCGTCTCTCTTCATTTACTCGCCTCCAATGCAGGGGGAACTTTTTATTTCCAGATTCTTGGCTTCCCTCTTAAACAACATTGACCCTCGCGGCAAAATCAGCAGTATCACAGGTCTTAATTCGTTGAGAAGCGCACCAAGAAGTTGCCTTATTTTATAATATTCGTCATCGTTTGCCGATCGTATGGACTCCATCTCGCATGAAACATCATTCTTTCTCATTTTGCTATCGCCCCCACTGCAATTTTTGTTGCGTTAATATTTATCTCCCTCCTCGTTTGAACCCAGACGAGTAATAGCATTATAGGAATTTCAAGAAGAGGGCCTATCGCTGTGGTTACTGCAACAAAGTGATACGCTGAAAACGCTGCAACAGCGATGGCAATGCTCACTTCGAAATCTCTCGCCGAGACAGTAAACCCGATTGCAGTTGAATCTGGATAATCATATCTTGACATCCTTGCGGCGAAGTAGCCAACGTGGAAGAGCATGAAGTAGAATGTCAGCATCACGATACCAACCATCCAGACCAACGAGGGATAGGTCAGGATGCCACTTCCCTCGCTCCAGAATATCACCACAATAGTGAACAGGAGCGCAAGTGTCTGCACAGTTCCCAAGCTGTTCAAGAGCCTTGAAAAGTATGACTTCTTCTGCAGAATTCTCCTAGTAGTCAGCCCAGCCACTAGCGGAAGCATAAGGTACAGAAGAACGCTTTCCAGTATTAGGAATGGACTTATTACAACAGATGTCCTCGCAAGTAAATAGATAAGAAGGGGGGTCGTTACGACCTGTATAATGGAATTCCATGCAACGAACGAAACTGCCTTTGGTATGTTTCCATGTGCAAGGTTAGTCCATACCATCACCATCGCTATGCAAGGTGCAACCCCGAGCAGGATTATTCCGACATAAACCTGCGTTGCAACCGTGATGCTTAGCAAACCAAAATGATAAAAAACAGAGAAAATGAAGAAATAACCGAGACCCGCGACAAGGAATGGCGCTATAGCATAATTCAGAAATACCATGAGACCGATCGTTTTTACGTCCTTGAGGCTGTTCCCAAGCTCCTTAAGCCGCACCTTAGCCATTGCAGGATAGATCATGAAGAAAATGCCTATTGGTATTCCATAAGTCGCGATAGGGCCGGTAACTGACGGTATGTGCATTCCCAGGAATAATCCTAGAATAAGCGCAAAGACAACGAACAGAGGAAAGAGGATGGTCCTCAGTCCGATGCCTTTCACTTTCTTCACTCCCTGATAAATTTGAGCACTTCCGGAATGAACTGATCTATCTGGAAGTGTGTCTTGCCTGATATGATGTTATCAGAAACCCTAACGTATGGCTTATCAACATATTTGGCACCAAATTTTTCAATCTCTGTTTGGATCGAGGGGTGACCTGTAATTTCCATGCCCTTCAATAGGCCGGCTTCAGCAAGCACTAGAGGGCCATGACATATGGTGGCAAAAGATGCTCCCTTCGAAGACATGTCCCTTATAAATTCCACAGTTCCAGGATGCTTCAGCAGATTGCCCGGAGAATCTGCTCCAGGGATGTATACGAAGTCGTAATCAACGTTTGAAGAGCCCAGTACGTGTGTCGGCCTGACCGAATCGAGCCCATAGACCCCTTTGTATTCTCTGTCCTCCCATGCCAGTATATCGAACTTGATACCTTCCTCCAAAAATCTGTAATATGGAAGCCACATCTCAAGATCGTGGAAACGGTCGTCAATCATTATTCCTGCTTTTTTCATTTTATCACTTTATTGAGGTATCATATCCTCATATTAATATTTTATAATGTAACGAGGTGTGGGACTTTATTCTAGGATCGCCCAATATTGAACAGGTTGTGCCACAACCCAGTGCAGAATATGGGGCTGTCAATCCTATCATCCCTCCTCTGAGCGACGTTCCATCCGATCATCTTCTTGTCTGCAGAGAATCCAGATTCTGAGTTGCTCCTCTTGTGATACTGTTCCAGGTAGGGCATGGTGTTCAGGAGGAACTCCTTCATGAGTGATTTCCATTCCGCTGATCCGTTGAGCGTCGCGTTCCTCTTCGGTATCAGGTACATCTTCGTTCCCTTGAACTGGTCCACGTATGAAGGAGCAGAATAGTACCTGCCCCTCCTCAGCGAGTTCAGCTGTATACCCCCACCGAACGGAGCATCGCCAGTGCTCGATCGTACCCATCCCTCTCAGAATTCATGGTTGAATCATAGGCTACGTACATCCTGGTCTTAAGATCCATCAAGAAGAATGAGTAGGCGAACAGCCTCCTCTTACCTGTTTTTCCCTTCCTGTTCGATTCGTCGGAATTCTCCTTAGCCTTGTCCTTCAGCCTCTGGGCATAGGATTCGTAGTTCTTCTTGATGGTAACGTGTTTTGGTCCAGTTATATTTGTACCACTTGTTAGTGGAGACTTGCCTCCATAGAGTGATGTGCTCATAAGCCCGCTAACAAACCCAGTCGAACCCTAATATTCCGATGCCTGGCCGTTAGGAGGCGCACTTCAGTAATTGAGAATACGCGAGAGGAATTATGACGCCATGTATGGGGATGTCACTTGATGAAATTGTCTACCAGTGATCTCACATAATCCCTTGAGTTCATAGAATTGTCGCCCCACCATACCACGTAACACAGCAGTGCACCAAAGAATGCCCTTCTCATTGGCTGGGGAATCTTCCTCCCCAAAAGTTCCTCCGCCCTGGAGAAGAAATCATCCATTCTGTCCATACATGCCTCCTTAAGTTTCCTTTTCACCCTCGGGTACCTTTCCTTTGCAGCTAACGTCTTTATCAGAAGCGACCTAAGATTGGGGTCCCTGTACTTTTCCATGAAACTCGTAGCCATGGCGTCCAAGAGCCGGGAAACAGAGTCAAACTTCTTGAGGTCTATATTATTTATGACGTCATATGGTACAGACTTCAGGGCAACTTTTTCGATAAGATCGCTCTTCTTGTTGAAGTGCAGGAATACTGTGCCTTTGCTTACTCCACTTGCCTCTGCCACCTGGTCCGTGGTTGCAATGTCAAAGTCACTGCTTCCGAACACCACTATGGCAGCTTCAACTATCTTTTCCTCAGTATTTTCGCTTTTTCCCCTCATTGGTGTGTGATGTCCCTATTGGATTTAAATATTACTGACTGGTCAGAAATTAATATATACTATATGACTATACAGTCAGTAAGTGATAATATGAGTCAGATGAAATCACAGGAAGGAAGAAAACTCAGGAAAGTTGGCCTGGACTTTGGCCTTATCAGCGGAGCGGAATGGCTAATCATCATTGCAGCTTTTCTGGGTCGGTATCTGCTTCAGTTCTATCAGACATCAATAGGGTCATTAGGATTGGCATTCGGAATGACTTCATTTGAGATTGGAGTGGGGTTTGCACTGTTTACCCTGGCGTTTGCGGCTGCGGCTTTCGTCATGCGAAAACTCAGGCCCAGTCAACTCAGGAACGTTGAGGTTATCTCTTTGTTGTTGTTGGGCATCACTATGCCACTTTATATCATAGCAAAAGGGTTTGCTGAGGTCTACACCCTTATGGTCATAGATGGTTTCATCGTAGGTTTTGTGATGGACTCATTCATGACGATGGCTGGCATGGCCTCAATGGACCAATCAAAGAGACAGGTTGAACAGGCATCGTTTTCATTCTGGGTCGCTTTGGCTTTGATAGTAGCCCCGTTCACAACAGGCTACCTGCTGCACCTCGGAATCAAGGAGATATTCCTCATATTTGCCTTGATGGCATTTGTTGCAATACCGTTTGTTCTTCTGCTAAGGGGGAAGTACTCCCTGAAATACATGGAGTCAAAGGAACATAAAGGATCCACAAGCATCTCGTCCCTTTTCAAGAACAGGCAGTACAACTGGGCAGTGCTTGCAGCCTTTGCCTACACAATACCATTCTACATAATATTCTCGTATGGCGTCATATACGGTGGCGTGCTGGGGCTTTCAGCCACGACAGTATTCTACCTCTTCGCTGCTATGTTTGTCGGGGATGTTGTGACCAGGTTCATAATAAGATTGAAATCACCTATACGGAACAGGAGACCCTACATGGTCTTTGCAGTAACTGTTGCACTGTTCGCTGCCATATTCCTTGCACTCAGTGCAGTTTCAATCGCTTTCTTCGTGCTCGCTTTCTTGATTGCCGCGATACCAGACGGAATTGCATGGACCCTTGGAATACAGATTGCCAACACGACTTTCAAGCCCGAGGAGATAGGGACATCGACATCATTCTTCAGTTCGTCCATGATGATCATGTCCGTACTCATGCCACTTGTCGGGTATATGGCATCGGTCAGGTACATAGGATTCACGAAGACGCTGTGGATATTTGCCGCTGCGACTGCAGTATTCTTCATATGGGAGCTTCTGTATAGACCATTAAAGACACAAGATATACAGGCTACGGGATCTGGAGAGTAAAGGTGATTTCATGGCAAAGATGTTGTTGATAGTGATGAGCGGGGATAAGGATATTATAAGTATGCCTCTTAATTTTGCAAAGAATCAGATGGGAGAAGGAAACGAAGTCAGAGTAGTGTTCTGGGGTCCCAGTGAAAGAACACTGGCAAACAGAGATCAGTTGAGAAGGGAATACTCATTGCTCGGAAGCACGAAACCAAAGGCGTGCATAAACACAGCAAGAAAATACGGTTTGGAGGCAGAACTATCAAGTGATCTCGATCTGGGTCCTATTGGAGAATATATCGGCAGGTGTATTGACGAAGGCTTTGAGATCGTATCTTTCTAAGTGATCTATAGTCAACGGCATATGTTTTTGAACCCTTATTTTATACTTTACTATTTTCCTAAAAACACAGCGTTAAGCAGCAATTATCTGTGAGTCTGTGCACAAACTATAGGCCATAGTTCCGAAAGTGTGAAAAACATCTGTACGAAAGACTCACATTCCTTCTGGATACAGGATACAACCACCTAAGGACGAGGAAGTTCGTTGACAATATTCTAAAGCGCAGGAGGGAGCGGCTGTTCCGTTTTGTGATAGACCCTGAAGTTGAACCAACCAACAATAGGGCGGAGAGGTCTCTCAGGCCATCGATCATATACAGGAAGGTATCCGGAGGAACGAGATCACCACGTGGAACCAGAGCATATGATAGGCTATTCTCCATATTCTATACTCAGAAGCTGAGGAATATGAGTTTCATAATAGAAGTACCACAACTGATCGCCAGAAAGTATGCTCATCCAGGAAAGTGTGCACACATCACTGACCTGTTACGAACGAGGAAATAGTTTAATATAGAATTTGAATGTGGGAATTGAAGTGGGATGACTCAAGAAGCAGTCGTTGATGAGAAGGGAAGGATTGTAATTTCAAAGGATGTCAGAAACTCCCTAGGTCTTAAGTACGGAACAAAGGTAAGACTGCATGTGGAATCGGACAAAATAGTCATTGAAAAAGCGATATCCCCAGAAGAATTCAAGACCAAAATGAAAGGTTTCATTAAGAAAGGTTCAAGATTACCCATGACGGACCCTGTTGAACTTAAAAACATTTGGAAGTGATAATTACTGGCGCTGTCATATATAGACGCGAACTACTGGATTTATTGGTTTGACGAAAGATTCCCCGAACATGAGAGGGTGAATGGAGCAATGCAAAGTACTATTCAAGAAGGTGTTGTAGTTAGCACTGTAACCCTAATGGAGGTTGCACATTATTTCAGGAGCCTTCCCCCCAAGGTGATAAACGAAAAGATGAAAACGATTGCTGGTTTGTCTACTCTCAGGATAATTGATTTCACCTCAGACATCTTACAATCTTCAATACACTTCCTTTCAACCTACGCTCGTTTCGGCCTCGGATCAAGAGATTGCGTAATACTAGCTACGATGAAGGATGTTGGATCTACAACTCTCCTAACTCACGATAAAGCTTTCAGAAAAGTTAAGGAGATAAAAATAGTAGATGAGATTGTATAACTGAGGGCTAATTTTCTGAGAATTCAAAAAACCATATTTTGATAATTTAATGGACCGGTCGGGATTTGATTAACGTTTTAAGCGAATACAGTCAACTACAATTGAACTACTGAGAAGTCATTCAAGAAGAAAGCAATCTAGCACAAGAAGAACTCAGAAAATATTTATTGCTGCGCTTCGATTACAAATCTAAGGAGATATATAAATGTCTGAAGAAAATGGGAGGTTCGAATTAATTGTCAATGGTAAGCCTAAACCTTGGAACGAGAATACTATTAGTTACTCACAAGTCGTCGACTTGGCTTTCCCTCAGCCCCACAAACCTACTGATGTATTTGCTGTACAATACAGCCACGGATCGCAGGAGAATCGTCAGGGAACTTGATTGTTTCGTAAGAAAGCTTTCAGAGAGAAATGGATAGAGTCTCAGAAGGGAATGTATGAGCATGACACTCTCCTCGAACGAACCAAAAAAGTGGTACAAATTAGAGGGGTCCGTGTCAGGTGGAGCAGGCGTTCCATGCGATGAAGAATGAACTCGAGAACGACAAGGCATACCTTCAGGATACCTTTGCCCTGTGAGGATATTTCTTCGTATCGATCCTTTCACTATAAGTATATTTCAGCATACTGCAGATGCTGAAATCTCATGATCTGCACCCGAAGATATCGGCGAAGGTGGTACTACTAGAACTTTCAAGGGTATATATTATAACAAGGGGAGCAAGGAGAACGCTATCGGAGGTACCAGAGAGATCAGGCAGGTTGGCAGATACCCTTGGATTGAATTTATACGCTAAGATTATGCGGAATTAAGGTTCAAAAAGTTACTCAGTAACAAGAAGAGGCTGAAATACCTATGGAAAATGGAAATAATCAAACCGAATGGAACGCGGGGAGGGGGAATCGAACCCCCGATCCCATAGGGAATGGCTTAGCAGGCCA
>CAYMEF010000030.1:0-17085 GCA_964389625.1 uncultured Thermoplasmatales archaeon | reverse complement strand
AAAGGATAATAAGGGAACTGAAGAACAAGGACGAAAGGCACAGGCTGTTCGTTTCTGGGTAGAGATGCGAAGAAGCAAGCAAGCAGGAATAAACTTCCTGAACGACCCGGTGATCGCCGAGAAGATAGTTTCGTTGGTGAGCGTGAAGGGGAAGGACGTCCTCGAGGTCGGAGCAGGTCTCGGGCAGCTATCGAGATTCATAATTGGATACAAATCTTTCACAATCATAGAGAGAGAAGAGAATTTTGCTAACCAACTGAGAGCCTCCTTTCCTGGAATAATGGTTATCAACGAAGACGCCCTTCGGATCGACTGGCCAAAGTTTGACGTTTTCGTTTCCAATATGCCATACTCAATTTCGTCTCCCCTACTGGAAAAATTATGGAACAGCAAATTCGACGAGGGCGTTGTTACCATCCAGAAGGAGGTTGCAGACAGGATTACCGCGGTTCCTAGGACTAAGGACTATTCTAGGCTATCCATAATGATGCAACTGAAGTTCAGGGTCGAAAGGCAGTTTGACATACCGCCCTCAAAATTTACTCCATCCCCAAAGGTCTACAGCACCGTTCTAAAACTAGCTCGCAGGGAGACGGAAATACCGCCGGGTTTCGATGGGTTCCTTAAGGTCGTATTCTCTCAGAGAAGGAAAAAGTTAAGGAACACAGTCCACTCTGACTGGCAAGGAGATAAGAGGCCGGAAGAATTGACGGTTAACGAGTTGTTGGAGGTATTCGAGAAGACTAGTGGGCAGCGACTATCTTTATGACGTCTCCGTTCTCCAGTACGTGGTCTCTCCCCAGAATTCTTTTGGACCGTCCGTTTATTGCCCTGATGAACCTCTCCCCTAGGTCAGAATGCACCTTGAATGCGAGGTCTATTGCAGTTGAACCCTGCCTCATTAGTATCGCATCCGGAAGGACATTGCCATTCTTGTCCGTCCAGTGATTTTCGTCTTCCACGGGATAGACCACTATCATTTTGAGTACGTCGTAAATCAGGTACTCGAGGGCATTCTGGGTCTTTGTCCCGCCATTGTGCGCCATGAAGTCTTCGACCTTCCGCAGAGCATCTTTCTGGGCCGCGTTCAGTTTACCCTCGTCGACGATCTTGAATGAACTGTCTCCAGGAAAGTAATCTACAAGGCCGGCCTTAGAAGCCTTCCTTAGGACAAGTTCGTAATCCCCTGAGACCACATGGGCCCCCCTGCTCCTCAGCTGGGCCGACTCCGTTGCATCGATCTTGTCTCCCTTGGTGGCGACTATGATGCCGGGTTTTGAAATCCTTATTATCTCTTCCGCAAGGCGAATGGTTACTTGGTCATCCCAGTTCTTCAGGCTATCTGGGATTGCTGCATTCTTTAACGCGGTGGTTACGTCCTTCTGGTCGATCCCGAGACCGGTTATCTTTTCGTATATGATAACGTCCAGTTTCCCTCCCTCGCTCTCGAGTTTTCTAAGATTTCTGATGAGACCGTCAGAGATGATGCTTGCCAACCACAGCACTATCTCGTTTTGGACGAATTCGGCATCTGCCATAGGATCAAATTTGCCCTTTCCCATGGAATTGCCATTCTGATCGAGGGAACCCGTAGCATCAACGACCTGTACGAAACCATCGGCTCTTCTCAGGTCGTCTAAGAATTTGTTACCCAGCCCCTTGCCTTCGTGTGCGCCCGGTACCAGTCCTGCGACATCAATCAGCTCTACCGGGACTAACCGCGTGCCATTGACGCACTTCCCAAACTTTGGTTGACACTTTTTTCCCAGTTCGAGGTCCGGGCACCTAGACCTAATATAGCTGACTCCCTTGTTAGACTGGATCGTTGTGAAGGGATAGTCAGCGATTTCCACAGGAGTCTCAGTGAGGGCCGAGAAGAAGGTGCTCTTTCCCACGTTCGGCTTTCCTATTATACCTACAAGGATGCTCATTCTATCTTTGCTTCTACCAGACCATAGCCCCTAGGGCATTTGTTCTCAAGGATGCTGTTCACAGTGATCTTTGACTTGTCCCTCATGTAGCTGAGGATGCATATGCCAGCGAAGTCGCACTCGTAGTCGTCACACTCCGGACGTTTGTATGTAACCTTCGCTCCCTCCTTTGCAATCTTCTTGGGAATCATTATGCTTCTCTCCACCTCTTCGACATCTACTGTATACACCTTGTCACCCTCGTGTATGAAGCACTTGTGCTCCTTTTCTCTGAATTTAGTGACCTTGTAGTATGATCCGGGCTTTAGGTTGTGACATACGTTCTTCAGGTTGCAGACGTTGCACTCCTGAGCGGGTGAAAAATACTGAAATGCTGAGCCAACTTTTGTGAGGTTTTTTGGAACGAGTGTGATGACCATTATGCAACTCCCGTTATGTGAAGAGCTTCTCTCGCTGCACTCTCGCTGAGACCGCTCTCTCCAAGTATCGTGTAACGATCGGGTCTCGTCTTGTGTGCCATCATCAGCGCTTGAATAGCGTCCTCTTCGGTAAGCGACACCTGATCGAGGGTAGTAGGTGCCCCAATCGTTTGGAGAGTATTCTTCACCAGCATCCAGTCTGCCCCATGCAGGTACATCGCAATGATTGAGCCTATGCCGCAGAGCTCTCCATGCAGGCCATTTCCCTTCTTAATCGTATCAACGGAGTGTGCGAACATGTGCTCCGACCCCGATGCAGGTCGCGAGCTTCCAGCTATGCTCATCGCTATACCAGAAAACACTATCTGCTTTATAACTAGCCACACACTCTCCTCCACGAATGGTTTGATCTGTGAAGCGTTATTGATTATTTCACGTGCAGCAAACTCCGATATTGCATACGCGGAGCTGCTCACTCTTTCACCCTTCAACCTGTGACCCAGGTTCCAGTCTCTCAGAGCAGGGAGGTTGGAAAGTACATCCGCAGCACCCGACGCAAGAAACCTGAACGGTGCGGTGACTATGATCTCGGTGTCTGCAATGATCGCAGCAGGCATCATGGCCTCCACAGAGGAGGAAAGTCCATTCTTGCTGATCGTTGCCCTCGGACTTGCAACACCGTCATGGCTCGCTGAAGTCGGAACAGATATAAAGTCTAGTCCAAGATCGAAGGCACTCTTCTTCGCAATATCTATCTTCGTTCCTCCGCCTATTCCTATCAATATCTTGGCCTGGAAATCCCTCGTTTTCTCCTTCACCATTTCCACGTTCTCAACGGTAGCATAATCGACTATAACCTGGCTGGTCTCTATACCGGATGATTCTAGCAGTCCCTTGACGCGATCAGCAGCCAACGTCGATGTTATCTTCCCGGTTACTATCAGCCCTCTCTTAGAACTGGTGAGCTTATTAAACACCTCACCAATCTTTTCTATAGCACCATGGCCGCCGATGACCTCCCTTGGAAGTATCATCTCGGCTAGTTTCTCGAATGGCACATCGCCATATCAGCTATTGTCTATTTATCATTTCTCAATCTAGGTGCCTTCCTGCCAAGAGTTGATGTAACGGATCTGCTCCTTGCTGAGCCTATCGATCCTGATCCCGTATGACTCGAGGTACGTTCTGGCAACATTTAGATCAATTTCTTCCGGCACGGGGTACACTCTGGCTTGCTTTGGTGGATTCTCGGCAATGTGCTGAGTGGTTAGGGCCTGGATGGAGAACGACAGATCCATTATCTCCACTGGATGTCCCTGACCAGACGCAAGGTTGACGAGCCTTCCATCTGAGAGAACGTAGACTTTTTTCTCGCCAACGTTGAAAAGGGTAACATTCTTCCTGACCTCCTTTCCCCTTCCGAACTTCTTTTCCATATCATCTACAGCAACTTCATTGTTGAAGTGCCCAGAATTGGCCAAAACTATGCCATCCTTGGCATTCTTGAGCAGTCCTGGGGTCACTATATCTTTGACTCCGGTCGCAGTAATTACAAAGTCGGCGTACCCAATAGCTTCCTTCATCGGCCTCACCAAGAACCCATCCATGTGTGCTTCGATCGACTTGAAGGGATCAATCTCCGTTACGGTGACATTTGCACCGAGTCCCCTCATCTTGTTTGCGATACCTCTTCCGCACCACCCATAACCCCCAACCACCACGTTCTTTCCCGCAACAACGAGGTTCGTCGCGGTAAGAATGCCGTCTATGGTGCTCTGCCCAGTTCCGTATCTGTTATCGAATAGATGCTTCATCAGGGCGTCGTTTACGTCAAACATTGGAAATTTCAAAGCCTTTGCCTTTTCCATATTCTTGAGTCTTACTATTCCAGTTGTTGTTTCTTCGTTCCCGCCCTTTATGTTCTTATAAATGTTCTTGTCCCTCAGGGCAAGGGCCGTGAGGTCTCCACCATCGTCAATGATTATGTCGGGCTCCACTTCGATCGTCTTCATCATGTATTCATAATATTCTTCCCTGGTAAGTCCCCGCTTTGCGTAAACGTTCACCCCAAAGTCTTCCTTGAGGGACTTTGCCACCTCATCGTCGGTGCTGAGGGGGTTGCACCCAGATATCCTGACCTTGGCACCTCCCTGCTTGAGGGTGTACGCGAGTACTGCCGTTTTGGCCTCCAGGTGGAGCGCCATCGCGACCTTCAGGTCTTTGAAAGGTTTGTTAGAGATAAACTCCTTCCTAATCTTTTCCAGAACGGGCATCCAATTCATTGCCCACTCGATCTTGTTTTTCCCATTCATAGACAATGAATTCATATGAGTTATAATCCTTTTTTGATGCTAACGAGGAAACCACTCCCCAGTTTAGATATTTCAGAAAGTCCCATTTTCAGAGGCTCATGGATCGTGTTGAACATTGGAATGCCGTCCTCGCCGACGAGGATAGGTGCGTAGAATATCGATATCTCATCCCAGTTGCCTTCAGTTATGAACGAAGAGATCACAGATTTTCCGCCCTCGATCATAACGTTCCTGTAACCCATATCTCCTAGCTCTCTTACCACAAAATCTGACCTCAAAATAGGCTCGGGACTCTTCCTGATCATTACTCTTGCAGCCCTGTTTCCAACAAAGTTAGTCTCTCCCACTCCGCTTCTCGTAAAGACAACTACGTTTCTCCTATATGAGAAGACCCTGGCGCCCCCATTGACCGTAAGATTAGAATCAAGGATACCTGCGTCGGGGATCTTACTGGACTGGTAGTACTTCTCGTTTACTACGAGCTTTGGATCGTCCAGATTGATCGTGTTCTTTCCGACAATTATTATGTCGGATTCGGCTCTCATCTTGTGGACCCTGACAAGATCATCGAAGTCTGAAAACCTGTATGCCTTTCCACCCCTGAGTGCGATCTTCCCGTCTAACGAGCATGCAAAATTGATCTTGATGTGGGGTCTCACTTCTGAATGAACGCCTAAGAAATATTATAATTTATGCCAAGGTAAAAAATTCCTTAGAAGTACTGATTCAGTCCCGTCTATTATGCGTCGCAAGCGGAAGTTTAACAAATCTCCTACTCTTTAAGGAATGTTTAATTAGGGTGACCTAATTAGGTTTCGTGAAACACAATGGTCAGGACTACCTCCTGGCGATTTGGGAGTTATTTGAGAGTTATGAGTTTGCAAACGAAAAAGGGATCGCTGAGCGGTTAGGGGTCTCTCTCCCCTCTGCATGGGAAGGGATCCACAGACTTGAGAGGGAGAATCAGCTCACTGTAGGCAAGAGTGGAGTACAGTTCAGCAGAGATGGTTATCAGAATGCAAAGAAAATGATGCGGGCACACAGGATTACCGAGTATTTTGTGTACTCTTATCTAGAGATACCCTGGGATGAGGTCCACAATTCTGTGATGGACCTTGAGCACGACTTCACCGAGCCCATGCTTGCAAACCTCTACAGGAAAATGGGTTCACCTGAGTTTTGCCCTCATGGGAATCCAGTCAGACCCGACCAGATCATGACAGAGATCAGTGGATTGGATGCCCCAGAGGGGGAGTACTACTTCGTCAGACCCGTCCTGGAGGAATACAGCTTCTTGAAAAAGCTGTTAAGCACGGGCTCAACACCTGGTAAGTTGGTAGAGTTGGAGAAAGGGGGAGAGAGCCTGTATCTAGTTGGGGAGAATGGTGAGTTCAAAATACCTTCCGATATGGAAAAAACAATCAGGCTCTACCCGAAATCAGTAACGTCACATCCGGTGACCAGACTCAAGGGAAAAAGATCCGTCGTTTCTGGATCTAGCCAAAACTCTTTCCCGGTAAATTCCAATGAATCCCACTCTTAGAAAGCTGTTACCCGTACTGGGCCCCGGCTGGGTAGTAATGCTGGCGGATCTTGATGCTCCGAGCATCATAACTGCGATTGAGTCAGGTATACAGTTTAGGGCCCACTTGATAATCTTCCTTATAGTATTGATAATTCCACTCTTCTTCGTTCAGGACACGTCTTCTAGGATCGGTGCCGTAACCGGAAAGACACTTGGACAGGTTATATCAGAATACTTCGGACACGGGTGGACGGTGGCTGCGGTTAGTGGAACTGCGGTTATAGATTTCGTTGCTTATATTGGTGAATTTGCTGGTATTGCGATTGCCGGAACACTAGTGGGTATCCCTGTGGCAATCACTGTACTTCTTGTTGTAATTGTTCATACCGTGGTTATCACCACCGGGAGATACAAGAAGATTGAAGTTTTCCTTGTAGCTATCGGCTTCCTTCTATTCCTATTCGTACTTCTGGACTTCTTTGTGTACCCACACAATGTAAGAATTTCAGACTTTTCGCCTATAATCCCAGTGAATTCTTTTTATTTTCTTATAGCGGCAAATATAGGTGCAGTCATAATGCCTTGGATGCTATTCTATCACCAGGCAGCAGATGTCGATAGCGGGCTCAAAGTATCGGGAATGAAAAAGGAGAGCTGGGGTACATTTCAGGGGGCAGTTGCGTCAGAGGTCTTGATGGTTGCAGTCGTAATATTCACCTGGAAACTAGCGCAGGATGGATACGTAAGCGGTAATTCTGTAGTCATTGTTGCCACTGGACTAGGACACGAGATTGGACCAATCGGCCCAATAATATTCGCACTGGCGCTGGGGGTAGCAGGACTCTTGGCCATGTTCGTGATATCCATGAGCATGGCATATTCAGTCTCCGACATCTTCAGGTGGAGGGGGACATTCAATACGAAAGTGGGCAAACAGAAGCGGTTCTATGGTGTATATTTACTGGAGATCATTCCCGCAGCTATACTGACCCTCTTGTTCAAAAACCTCATCAATCTAGCACTCGACGTCATGGTCCTCAGCTCGATAGCGCTATCCCTTCCTCTACTTGTGGTCATAATGATAGGTTCGAGCGAGAAAATAATGGGGCAATACAGGATAGGGAAACCCCGGACCATATTCCTGTATGCTTTCATGACGCTAGCAGTAGGGCTCGGCATTTTCTCCATACTGCAGGTCCTATAAGCCTCCATTGAAGTTCTGTCTGAAAGGTGGAAATAAGGTGTATCTCTTCGGCCTTGCAAAACATTAACAATCAAATCTACAATGGCACCAAGATAAAGGATGGATCATGGTTGCAGAATATAGTATTCTAGCGGTAGTAGCCATAGCACTTACCGGGATCGCTTTGGGTGTGCTCGCTTATCTGGTGGGCAGGAATATTGGCAGGAAGAAGTTGAAGACAGAGGTCGGAAGGCATTCGCTCAACCTGATAGTCCTGGGTACAATTTCCTCCTCCCTTATCGGAGCCGGGGTCCTCTCGTCTGTGATCTACTTCACCACCTATCATCCAACCGTCCTGCCAGATTATCTGAGGGCTCCCTTCCTGAAGATGTTCATTGAACTCGTGATTCTTGCTACAACTGTGACTTCCTTCAACGCTGCCATAAGAAAGATCGTCCCCAAATTTTCAGATCTGCGGGCAGCCGACAGATTATTGGTCTATGGAATTTATGCACTCGCATTACCGGTTCTCGTTTTCATCATAGCGTATTCGCCCATCAGTCCCAGAATAGTTGCAGGCTCCCTCTCAATAGTCGGGTTGCTCTTTGGTTACATTGCAACCTACCTGGTCGCCCACGTTTTGAACATCGTGCTGCGCAGGTTTATAGGGAACATTCCAGACAGAGAGAAGGGGCTGCAGACCATATTCCTCGTTGTCAGGAGAATTATGGTTGGAATAGTTGTGGTAATCGGGGTGGCTGCCTCTACCTTTGCTGCATTCCCACAAGCAGGGGTCGCAGTAGCATCCATTTTTGTCGCAGCCGGGTTCGCCTCAATAGTGGTTGGACTGGCAGCACAATCCAGCCTCGCTAACATATTTGCAGGTATAATCATCTCCACCTCTCAGCCGTTCAATGTGAACGATGCGCTTTCCTATGCGGGTGAATGGGCCTGGGTCGAAGACATAAAATTGACATTCACAATCCTGAAGACGTGGGACAACAGGAGACTGGTCGTCCCGAATCAGATGTTCCTGAACTCCACTCTGATAAACTATGACCTGGTGGACTCATCAAAGCTGTGCATCGTCTACGTCACAATCACATATGATTCGGACGTCGACAGGGCCACACAAATAATGATAGACGCCGCCAAGGCGCATCCCGACTTCTTCCCCGCCGGTAACCTTCCAGTCGTCCACTTGATGGACATCGGAGATGCGAATTCTTCATCTACTGATGCAAATGCCATCCCCGGAGTTTACCTGAGACTGCTGAGCAGGGCTAGGGATCAGAGCATCAATTTCCAGATGTCCAAGGATCTCCTTTATACGATAAGAAAGGAGTTCCTCAAAGCGGGGATAAAGTTCGCATATCCAAAGAGGAGCGTCGTCTTGGAGAAGGAAGGGTTTAAAACAGTTGATTCATAACGACGAAACCATGAATGCCAGCGACTCTGGTTAGGACGAAAGGACAGGGTATTATGACGACAGAAATCTAGTTATTCTAAATCCCAATATTTCTCTATGATCGTTTCTCCCCTCGATTATAGATATGGCAGGGACGAAGTGAAGGAAATATTCTCAGAGGAGTCGAACCTGAAGTACATGCTCAAAGTTGAGGCAGCTCTTGCTATAGCCGAATCTGAGGCAGGGATCATTCCACGAGAGGCAGCTGAGGAGATATCGAGACATGCCAATCTTGAGAACGTCAGAATAGAAGAGGTAAAGAGAATAGAGGGGGAGATTGGTCACAACGTCATGGCGATGGTTAGGGTCCTTTCATCTGTATCAGGCAAGAGCGGTGGTTTTGTACACTTGGGTGCCACCTCCAATGACATTACAGATACAGTCAATGCACTCGAACTCAAACAATTCTACATTATCCTGAAGGAGGACCTTGTCAAACTCTCAGAGGCGCTCTTTGGACTCTCAAGGAAGAACAAGCAGATCGTAATGATTGGGAGGACTCACGGACAGCACGCACTGCCTATCACGTTTGGGCTAAAGACTGCAGTCTATCTAGCCGAGGTAATGAGACACCTCGAGAGACTGGACGAGTCAAGGAAGAGAGTCGTGGTTGGAAAATTCATGGGCGCAGTGGGAACTGGGGCGGCACTCGGCAAGGAAACAATTAGGGTGCAGTCCATTCTGATGAAGAATCTGGGAATCGAGGCAGAGGAGGGTGCTACCCAGATCGTAGGCAGGGACAGGTATGTGGAATACGTTTCACTGATCGCAAACATAGCAACATCCCTTGACAAGTTTGCCACGGAGATAAGAAACCTGCAGAGACCCGAGATCGGAGAGGTCCAGGAACCGTTCAACGAGGCGAAGCAGGTTGGTTCGAGTACCATGGCACAGAAGGTGAATCCGGTGACATCGGAGAACATAGTTTCATTGGCCAGAATAATAAGGGGGTTCGTCACTCCCATGCACGAGTCTGCAATACTCTGGCACGAGAGAGATCTGACCAACAGCGCTTCAGAAAGGTTCATCATTCCTTACGTTTCGATCCTGATAGACGATATACTGAACAAAATGACGCGGGTCTTCACGGGTCTGAAGGTCAACTCCGACGCAATGCTGAGAAATGTGATGAGCGATGACCTGACACTGGGGGAGGCATATCTCATGGCACTTGTGAACAAGGGTCTCGGTCGACAAGAAGCGCACGAAATCGTCAGGCAGGCCTCTATGGAGGTCAGAGCTGAGGGCGGAGAGCTAAGGGAGAAGATAGAGAAGCGAACTGGGAAGGAGATCAAGAAGCTGTCTCCTCTCGACTACACAGGAAATGCCCTTGAAATCACTGAAAGTATACTGAAGAGTTATGAAGCGAGTAGGTTTCGGGACAAGAGCGGTATAGTGCTTTCGTCACAGAAATAGTCGCCATCGATCTGTTTATGTATAGAACTTACGAGGGATGACTGGTATGGGCAACTGGGAAAGGTTCAACAAGAAATCGAACGGCTATGACCAGTATAGGCCGAGATATCCATTGGAGCTGCTGAAACTTCTCTGTAAGGAGGCTGGACTGGGGTCGGATTCATACGTAGCGGACGTCGGGTCTGGTACAGGATTACTGGCAGAGCTACTGCTAGAATCCAACTGCAGAGTGGTCTGCATCGAACCCAACGAAGAAATGAGAAAGGTAGCAGACGTGAAACTAGGGAAGAACGGTCGATGCAAGGTGCTGGAAGGAACTGCCGAAAGAACTTCGCTTCGAGCTTCATCGGTGGACTTAATAACTGTGGGCCAAGCGTTCCACTGGTTTGATCCTAAGAAAACAAGGGTTGAGTTCTCGAGGATACTCAAACCAAACGGCAAAGTTGCTCTCGTCTGGAACACGCGGGTAGTGCAGGGTGAAGGAATAAATGTCGATTACGAGCGGCTCGCCAAGATCTACAGCAAAGACTATCACGAAAGCGGTAGCGGTAACACAAGTCAAGGTGTGCTTACCAACTTTTTTGATGAAGGTTTCAAAACTTTCAAGCTCAGTAACGATCAACGCATTACGTACGAGGGACTAGTTGGCAGGTATCGATCCGCATTCCTATGCGATGGAGGAGTCCGACCCGAGGTTTGAAATGATGGTAAGGGACTTCCAAGTCGCATTCAAGAGGCATGAAGAAGATGGTTATGTTACAATCGAGTACCAGACAGACGTATTCATAGGGAGCATAGGCAAGTGACGTCTCCTGCTGACCAAAGTTTTTATCGGAATAGGGGTTGCTAAGGAGTGGAGTCGATAGGACGTTACTGCTTTTACAATTCAGAAGGTGTGTGCAA
Source organism: uncultured Thermoplasmatales archaeon (assembly GCA_964389625.1). Classification (GTDB taxonomy): domain Archaea; phylum Thermoplasmatota; class Thermoplasmata; order Thermoplasmatales. The sequence goes on along the minus strand of CAYMEF010000030.1, from coordinate 5,928 downwards.
CTTCCTGAGGAATGCCCCCACGAAGTGCAGCCTCTGTCCTAATTTCGTTTCGTTCAAGCGCGAATCACTTTCCTTTGCAGACGGTACGAAACTTCCAATCACATATTTTGATCTCTCGATGGCGAGAGGTTCAGGTAACCAGTTCCAGAAAAGCCTGATCTAGATTATCCGGGGGATAATTATCTCCCACAATATGAGAAAGAGCACGAACAGACTGATTGCTGTCATGATGGCATCCCTTGCCTTCTTGTTTTTCTGGAGTAACGGAGTGTTGAGGAATACATAACCGCCGTCGAGAGGTACGATCGGCAGAAGGTTCATTAGGCCAAGTGCAAAATTGAGCCAGAAGAGCCAGTAGAAGAGGTACTCGAAGTTCAGCATAACCGGATTGGCGTATATAGAAGATTGCAGGACTGAGGGCAGGGGCAGCTCGAAATGGAAGGGGAGGCCTATGTATTGAAAGAGACCTAGAGCTCCTCCAGAGGCAGGATTCTTCATCAGGGCAAGGTATCCGTTCTGGTCGAACAGCTCCAAACCGAACGGCGCAACGTTTATCCCCATGAATGGGGAATCTTTCGGTACCGATGGATTGGAGATGCCAGACGAAACGTAGTAAGCGTATCTCGATGCAAACGTTATGCTGTAGTTATTGTAACCTGTCCCGTTGAACGTCCTAACAGTTACGGTTTGCCCCGCCTTGTAGCTTTCCTCTATGTTGTTCAGGTTGGTTGCGTTCGTGACGGTGTGGTTCCCTATAGAGATGATGATGCTTCCCGGAGTGATTCCGGCCTTGTAGGCGGGATAGTCCTTAACGAGCGATACAACGTAGACACCAAACATAGCATTCTCGGTTATGTGGTGTCCCCCACGCAGAAGAGTTACGTTGACATAGTTTCCCGGAGTCATTGAGATGTTCATGAGGACAGAAACATTCGGAACGTTCACCCCATTCACCGACTGTACTATGTCCCCTGGCTGAAAAGCGGAGCTCACAGAAGCCTGCACTGGTGCCCCTGGAACAGGAGCAAAGGAGTAAGCTACGAGAATTGAGAGCACAAGAAAGACCACCGTGAGGGTAACGTTCGTTCCAGGTCCAGCCGCAAATATCTTTGCCCTCACCTTGGGCTCAGCCTTCTTCGTTTCCTCCTCATCGGGTTCCACAAACGCACCAACCGGGATGATCAACCACAACAGTCCTGTGCTTCTCACGGGGATACCAAACCTTCTTGCAGCAACCCCATGTGATGCTTCGTGGAGAGCTACTGCAACAATCAAACCAACAATACCCCAGACTATGGGTATTGCGGGATTTATGCCAGGGAGCGCCAGATAATAGGATAGAGAGGGTGCTGCGCTCTTCGGGATGGAGAGGACCAGTATGGCCTCGTATATCAGGAGTATTACGGCGGCTGCAGACATAAATGGGAGCGCATAATAAAAGAATGAGATGTAGTAATCCCAGAATCTGTGCTTTGATATTCTTTCAATGGTCCTAACTCCAGCCTGAGTCTTTATCAAGAGTGCAGGACCATATGGAGCAACGTGGCTCTTGAATTTGGTTGTCGCCAGATAGAACACTGCTATCCACGCAACAATCAGTATGGAAACGATCAGGAGCCAGTTCACGGGTCGCAATCAGAACTACTGTATTAATCATTTCTTTGATACGATGTGATTGTTTGGAGGACAAGCGGATCATTTTCACTTTATCCATGGTTGTGTAGCAACCGGACGAAAAGGCCATAAAGGCGTAACAGAAATTATTTAAGTCCACTTAATCTCATACTTGATGAATTCGCAAACAGTTAGTGTGGACAATGGAAGTTTATATGTAGAGAGTGCTGGAGAAGGTATTCCCATAGTTCTGATACACGCAGGTTATCTCGATAGAAGGATGTGGGACGGTCAATTTGAAATGCTCGCCAGGAGTTACAGAGTGATCAGATACGACGTCAGGGGTTATGGAGACTCTAGCGAGCCGGATGGCAAGTATTCGGACTCTAGGGACCTCAAGAGAATTTACGATTCGATGAGGCTAACGAAAGCGACGTTGATCGGAGTCTCTAATGGAGGGCGAATCGCTCTAGACTTTGCAGTCGAATACTCTGAAAGCGTTTCAGCACTCGTCCTGATGGACTCAGGCGTGAGCGGATACAAACCAGAAAATGCAGAGGAAGAGCACATCTGGGATCAGTACCAGGGGTACGAGATCAAGTACAACAGAATGATCAAGGAGGGAAATTTCAGGGGAGCTGCTGCGATAGACGTCGACCTGTGGACTAACCAAGTCACTAACAAGGTGAGAGAAAAACTCATGAGTATTGCAGAAGACAATGCCCGAAAATCTGCAAACTATGAACCGAATTTGCAGATCTATCCCCAACCACCTGCTTTTGAACGGCTGTCCTCACTGAAAATGCCAGTACTGATTCTGGCTGGCAGCAAGGATCTTCCCGGATCAATATTGCAGTGCAAGAGGATAAATCGCTTGATTCAAGGATCGGAACTCAAGGTTATGGAAGGGGCAGACCATATCCCGAGTCTCTCTAAGCCAGAGGAGTTCAATTCCATGGTCCTGGAATTCCTGGAAGGAGTAGTGCTACCTCAAACCAGAGTGCAATAGAACACATTTCGTCTTTCACTTCTCTATAACGATAAATACCATCCTTCATTAAGGGGACGTGCGAGCTAAAGTCGAATGGGTCAATGGACTCACTTTTATAGCCTCAGGGGACTCAGGTCACTACACGATCTTAGACCATGCAGAAAACAAGGAATTGCAAAAAGGGACCTCCCCAACGGAGATGCTGCTTCAGGCAATGTGCGGCTGCACGGCAATGGACGTGATTTCAATACTAAAGAAGAAGAGAGAACCTGTGACAGGGCTGGAGGTCAGGGTCGACGGTACTAGGGCGACTGAGCATCCAAAAGTATTCACGGATGTCAACCTGCAGTACATCGCCTATGGTAAAGTGAGGAAGGAGAGTTTGGAGAGGGCGGTATCCCTAAGTCAGGAGAAGTACTGCAACATTTCGATCATTATGAAAAGAGGCGGTGTCAGGTTCACTATTACCAGCGAAGTCGTGGAAAATCCGCCAACGTTGCAGTAACTGGGAGATAGGAAGATACAGCTCAAAAAGAGATGACCGAATAACCATTCTCAAGATAGTAAGCAATCCTGTCTCTGTAATTCTCAAGAGCCACTCCTTTTCCCTGTATCTCCAACGCTACGTTCTTGCTCTTTGCGATTCCAACGCAGGCAGAGTCCACGACGCCCATGTCGATAAGTTTCTTCAGATTTTCTGCTCGGTCACCCGTTGCCTTGGAGAGTAGAACCTCGCTCTCGCCCAGGAACAGGACCTTGAGGCTCTCAAACCTCTTTTCCTCCGTGAGCCTCATTGCGGAATAGATGGCCGAGTCAAATCGGGTGGGGGCTTCCCCTCCACTCATCACCAAATACAAGACTTTTGTCATGCGTGTTCATGCCTCATTGAAATATAATGCTGCTTCAAACTCCTCATGCGATTCGTGCTCTAGCAGCTTTTCCGTGAACGTTCTCTTGCGTTTTCATTAAAGGACAGAGCACAAGATCATTCAACACTAGTTCCACACAATTAGAAGATCCCAGAGTTGGACAAAGCGGATAACATATATATAAAGCACTACCTTAACCCACAGATAATAAATGACTTGGCAGGATCAAGAGGTTAGAGAATTAAAGGAAAACAAGTACATTCTGATAGATGAGGAACCATGCAAGATCGTAGAAATCACTACCTCAAAGCCAGGAAAACATGGTGAAGCGAAGGCCAGGATAGTAGCCATAGGAGTTTTTGACAACACAAAGAGAAGCGTTGTCTATCCAACAAAACACAAGGTCAAGGTTCCCATAATAGAAAAGAAAACAGCCCAGGTGCTTAGTGTCACCCAGACGGAGGGGCTCTTCATGGACATGGAGACGTTCGAGCAGTTTAGTATACAGATACCCGATGAATTCAAGGAAAAGGCAATTAGTGGGGTAGAGGTCGAGTACTGGGAGTCTATGGGAAAGAGAAAGTTAATGCGAGTCTAGATGCCCTCCCCCCTAAAATTTTGCGATTCGTCAGATAGCTACGAAGACTCAAAGTACGTTATATTCGGTGTACCATTCGACTCTACAGTATCATTCAGGCCTGGAGAAAAACTCGCGCCCAACGAGATAAGGAAAGCATCGTACAACATTGAGAGCTATTCCACTTACCGAGGGGTCGACCTAAAGAATGCGGGTATTTTCGACCTTGGAGATATTGAGGAGTATCACCAACCAGACGAAATGCTGGAAGAGGTCTATTCGGTCGTCGACAGGATAGTCACGGATGGTAAGTTTCCGATAATGCTTGGGGGTGAGCACAGCATCACTTACGGCGCAGTGAAGAGGATTAAGAGCAAGGTGATATTCATCGACGCTCACACCGACTATAGAGATTCTTACATGGGGCACAAGTATTCCCACGCCTGCGTAGCCAGGAGAACGTGCGAAGTCGTAGGCAAGGAAAACGTCGTTTCGATAGGTTCGCGGTCTATATCCAAGGAAGAGATGGAGGCAATCCCCCAGAAGTATTTTACGAGTTTTGAGGTCAACAGGGATGCTTCGAACATGAAGTCATTTCTGAAGAAGTTTTCGAACGCACCAGTGTACCTGTCGATAGACTTCGATGGTTTTGATCCATCTTTTGCCCCGGGAGTCGGCACACCCGAACCCTTCGGGATAAACCCGATGATTGTGATGGACATTCTCGAGTCAACCGGTCGAAATCTGGTGGGACTTGACCTCAACGAGATCACTCCCACCTTCGACAACGGCAACACCTCCATGCTCGCTGCCCGAATCCTTCAAGAAGTTGTATCTTATCTAGAAGCGCAGAAGAAATGAGCGAAAACAAGGCATACAAAGAGGGATACCGCGACGGGATAAGGTTTGCGATTCTGGCCGCCAGGACGTATGGCATCAGTGACGAGTTTATTAAGAGGCTGGAGCAAGAACAGTCTGGAGATGACACGGAGACTGCAGTCAAGCTGGTCTATGGCGAGACCTACCTGATCTATGAGAAGAGGAACCTGAAGGGCATCGAGATCATTTCCGGTGTGGCATCTCAGGGATTCCCCGTCATCATGATGAGCAGGGACACAAGGAGCACTTTAACCTCATTCAAGAATGTCAAACTTGCACCAATAACTTATGACGAAGCAGTGGGAGGTTTCAATCCGACCCAGTTGAGTCAGATGCAGGAATACATAATCAACAACCTGACCGAGAGGAGCGTGTTCTACATAGACTGCCTTGACTACATCTTTTCCACTTCAAGTTCCGTTCAGAACGTAATCAGGTTCCTGACAGTGATAAAGGACAAGGTGCTTAACAAGAGTGGAATACTTATACTATCGTTGAACAAGGACGTCATAGGCAAGGCTGAGCTATCGATGATAGAAAAAGAATTCAAAAATATTATTAAGATCAAGACTGATTAGCCAGATTTATAACGTCTACCCTTGACGGGGTCGGTATCTTGTGCGAAGCCATCCTAAGAGCTTCTTTTGCCTTCTCTTCCCCAGACTTCGGTATTCTTACTATAATTATCGTGGAACCCGCTCTTACTCTTGCGGCGGTCCCTACAGGTCTGCCGAAAGCAAGACTCATGCCACTTGATATTCTATCCGCTCCAGCACCCGTAGCCATCTTGTGCTCTCTTATTACATGGTGCGGGAAAGGTCTGACTCTCATGAAGTAACCCTTCTCTCCAAAGTCTCTAATCAGTATCCTGTTTGACTTCACCCTTGCGGCTTCCAGTGCCGTATGCCTTATCTGGCACGATTCTTCAGCTACGAGCCTTAGCTCGATATCGTAATTGCCATTGACGTCTCCAGCAACATACTGCTGTATCCTAGATG
>CAYMEF010000029.1:0-17585 GCA_964389625.1 uncultured Thermoplasmatales archaeon | reverse complement strand
GTGGAAAGAGTACATTAATATATTGATGCGCTCTCGCAATTGTGGATTTCTCTCACATCGGTGTCTCCGGGTACTATTATGACTTGAAGCCGTCTGGGGGAAAGCTCAGAAGGGAATCTGAGGATTTCTACGTCGAAGAGCAGTTTGGCAAACTCGAAAAGAAGGAGGACGGACCGGTGCTCGTTCTGAAGATAAGGGCCAAGAACTGGGAGCACAACAGGCTCATCAGGTTCCTGGCCAGGAGCAATCGCGTCTCCCCCAAGAGGGTATACTTTGCAGGAACCAAAGACAGAAGGAGTGTCAAGGTGCAGTACTTCAGCATCCCGAGAATCAAGTACCGAGAATTCTTCCTAGACGACGTGGAAGTGTTGGAGCACTTCTATTTGGATACTCCACTCACAGTTGGCTCCCATTCTGGGAACCTCTTTGAAATCAGGGTCTCTGATTCGGATCGATCGAGCTTCCTTTCGAATTGCATGACTGTTGCGGAGAAGGGGGTCGTTCCGAATTTCTACGGTCCACAGAGGTTCGGACCGCTAAGGCCAGTCACCCACCTCGTTGGAAAGGAACTTCTAAAAGGGGACTACAGGGAGGCGGTCAGGGTTTTTGTCGGTTTCCCCGGTGAAGATCGTTTCGCGGAAATCAGAAAGGAATACTATGACAATCCTGACACCCAAATGGGCCTCTCACGCCTACCCGAGTCATTAGACCTCGAAAGGAAGGTGTTGGAGCACTTAGCAGGCCATGAAGGAGACTATTCTGGAGCAATAAAGCAGCTCCCGGATAACCTGGTTTCTATGTTCATACATGCATTTCAAGGGTACATATTCAACAGGATTCTGAGCAAGAGAATGAGCATCGGGGGAGACCTCATACCCGGAGATATTTTCCACCTTGGTGATGAGTTCATTAGAGTCAATGGCCTCAACTTTGATAAGCTCAAGTCGCGTTTTGAGAAGGGCGAAGGTTCACCTACTGGACTGGTTATTGGCTACGACACCGAAACGGCAGGGGGTAGAATGGGCGAGATCGAAAACGAGATAGTGAGGCAGGAAGGGGTGAAAACCACGGATTTCAAGCTGCCCTTTGGTCTGAGTTCGAGGGGGGAAAGACGGGACCTGTACCTCAGAGTGAAGGACGTGATGTGTGAAGATTCTAGAACAAAATTTTCTCTCCCTCCTGGAGGATACGCAACCTCAGTCATGAGGGAGATTATGCGAGTCGACGAGATGGCGAACTACTGATTCCTCTTGAACACCGTTCCGCAGCTTTCGCACCTGTACACATCATCGTAGAAGAACGTCACTTTGTTCGAACCGCAGTTCCTGCATACTACATCCGTTCTTGTATTAGACCGTTCTTGTGTTGAATTCGGCGTTTCTGTTGACTCCTGCATAGCAGTAGGCTGTAGCCTCTGGCGTCTCCTAACGAGTTTGCCCAGCTCAAAGATGTATACAACCGACACGATCAAACCCGCAGCTATGAAGACCAGTATAACGATCGCATAGAAGCCAGTAGTGCCCAAATTTGCCAGGGGGTTGCCATACATGTCTGGAAGCAGCAGGCTCGGAGAATCTATGGAGAAGTGAAAGAGAACATCCGCATACAATCCAAACCTCATGTAGAGTACACCCAGGAACAAGCCACCAAGAGCCGCCTGCGGGATCTTAGATACATCCCAGGACCCTGCATGGGCGATTCCGAAAATGACAGACGATATCACCAGAACGATTATCTCTGGCTTTCCGAATTTGTATCCACCGCCCCAAATAATCCTCCACCAGGGAAGGCGTTTGGGCTTCGTTCTAGACCTGTTCCCGTGAGATGTGCCAGCATAGTAAACAAAGAGGGGAATACCGATAAAGACTACCCTTGTTATCAATTCCTCATAGAGCCCCGCATTCGTGAGCGAGAAGAAATTTGCCACAAAGTTTGCTGGACTGGGTGAGATTGGAGATTTGATCGGGTGTCCAACGGCTCCAATGAAATATATGTACAGGTATGAAAGGAAGAGATTGAGTGCGAAGAATTCTGATATCCTGTAGAGCGAAGAATTCTCAAATCTTGGGAATGAGCGGTAGAGAGCTATTATTATGAAAGCTGCGACCACGACGGCTACCAATCCTATCCATACGGCCCAGAAGTAATAAGGAGGATAGAACAGACCAACAGCTTCCGGAAGGCCGAATATGACGTATATCGGGATCCTGTTCTGTATTGGACCCCCCTCTGTCACCTGAGCAATGGCACTGAATCTCGAAGGATACAGCGCGAACGTCATTATCACGTCTATTATGAGGGTGATCACCCAGAGGGCTGCAAGGACACCGATGAATGTTACATAACCCTTGTTCATTTGGCTACCTTTTCCGACCGCGACAATAGGATGTCATTTAATACAGTTGCTGCTGATTCAAGGGGTCCATCGTGATCTGTAGACAACGTCAGGTGGTCCGCTATGTCTGTGTTGAACCGTATGACCATTGCCGGACCAATCGCGTTAGAGTATGGCCCTCTCTGATCGACTCTCCTATAGTTCACTTCCACTCCCCTCGGTGTCACCTCTGTGATCTGCCTGAGCCCCTTTTCCAGCTGGCTCTCTTTTGCATTTATTGCTGCGTCCTTGAGACCAACGGTGGAACCGAATATCCTTCTGTGGAGTATCGTTCCCTTCCTTGCAGAGTCTATGCCCGCTAGATCGTCTCTCTGATCTTTCTCAGCTATTCCCATTTGAATGGCCTCGCCTCTCGCGGCTGCCAGGCTCTTTCCTGCCTCCATCTGTGAGATGACGAATGTGCTGGTGGCATTGAATATCCCCTCGACGGAGTTTATTTTCGCAGGTTTCATGCAGTAATCCATCAGGTTGAAAACTGGCATCCCTCCGCAAACTGTCGCTTCGTATTTCAGCGTTCTCTTCATCTCCCTTGCGGTCTTGAAGAGATCTTCGTCAGAGACAAGAACGCTCTTGTTGGCAGTAACAACATTCTTCTCGTTTTCGAAGGCGGTAAGGATGTGGCTAATTCCGGGTTTACCGTCCTTTGTGCTCTGAGTAATCTCAACAACAAGGTCCGACTCAAGGTCAGATATCGCATTTTTGGCGCTAATCTTTTCGAAGGAGTCTAGCATCTTCAATCCTCCCCCCTCCTTTGCCAGAATTATGCTGGTCAGTGACAGGCCATCTGTGATGACCGTTCCTGTGGTGTCGCTGACGGATACCACATCTATATCTTCACCAATCGCCTGCCTGATATTCGTTCCCTTCTGACCGATAAGCCTCAACAAATTTTTTCCAATTGAACCCAAACCGATCAACTGGACCCTCATGCTATACCTATCGGGATTGGTAATATTACTTTTCGTTCATCAGAAACGTTAAATCATCGTAATTTAATCGTTGAATATGAGCGAAGACAGGGTTCTTCCATCTCTAGCCAAGAGCACAGATGAGTACATGGCCGCCCTGGAGCTTTCAGAGGACGGGTATCTTGAGGAGGCCGAAAAGCATGCGAGGAAATCGATAGAGATAAAGAAGAACATAGAAGCGATCATACTGCTCGTAGATCTGCTCGAGAGACAGGGCAAGAACTCGTCAGAATACCAGAAACTTCTACTCGACGAATACCCTGCAAACCCTGACACCTACCGACGGCTTTCCCTGTCCAATTTCGATACGAACAAGGAAGAGTCCCTCTCGTACATTAACAAGGCAATAGGCCTGCTCAAGAAGTCGGTTTATTACTACGACAAATCGAGACTCCTCTTCTCTATGGACAGGAACCTCGAGAGCCTGGCAGCCATCGACATCGCAATCAAGGCGGACAACAGGGTACCTTCGTACTGGACTCAGCGGGCGGTGATCCTGCTAAAGCTGCAAAGGAACAACGATGCTAAGGAATCCTGCGAGGTCGCAATGAAGATAGATCAGAGGGATAGGAATGCGATAGTCGTCCTCTCGAGGATATACATAGATTCCGGAGAAAAGGAGAGGGCAAGGGACATCTTACTAACAGTGGAAAACAGGGACGAGGAGGTAAAGAAGCTCCTCCAAGAGGCTATGTCCTAGGCACCGTATTTTTCAGCTCTGTTTGCCGAGCTCAGGAGAACGTTCATCAGATCGCTTCCGGTGAGTCTTAGGTAGCCGTCCTTAGCACTTATCTCGTCAAATTCTCCCACTCCATCCCTTCTGCATCCGGGGTAACGGAGCAGTATCGGGACGGGATCCGATGTGTGCTCCTTTTCACTGGCGGGCGTTGAGTGATCTCCTGTGAAGCAGATAACAATCTCGTCACGTATCTTCATAATCGTATCTGCGAATGCTGCATCTATCTTCTCTATGAACTCCTTCTTCGCTATACCGTTACCGTCATGCCCTGCAATGTCCGTACCCTTGACGTTCACAAGTACGAAGTCAACTTCCTTCAGGGCTCCAACTGCAGCCGCAAACTTTGCCTTCACATTCGTATCCGTGGAACCAGTCACCCCCTCAGGAGTAAAATCCTTGAGACCAACCAGTCTACATATACCGGACACGAGTGCAACTCCTGCAACGTATCCCCCCTTCATTGAGTACTTTTCAGTGAATCTGGGAAGAACCGGTACAATTCCGCCTCCCCTGTAGAGGACGGAGTTGGCTGGTCTCAGACCCTCCTCCTTCCTCTTTTTATTGAGCGGTTGCTCGTTCAATATTGAACGCGAACTGCGGTAGAATTCGTTCAGGATCCTCGCCGTCTTTTTTCCGTCTGGAGACGTTTCGTGTATCTCCTTAGGCATCAAATTTTCCGCGTGAGGGTCGTTGTCCGTAACGTTTGTGGATATACCCTCTCCCCTGAGGACAAGTGCGGCCCTATGTTCTGTCCCTTCCTTGAATAGCACCTCCACATCCTCTATCTTCATGTTGAGGTGCTTTGCGAGCTCTGGGGTACCCTCCCTTATCCTGCCCGCTCTTCTGTCCACCACTACGCCCTTGTCATCAACAGTTGCAAAGTTTGCACGGAATGCGATGTCTCCTCCCTTCAGAGTCAGTCCCGTTCCCATGGCCTCGAATGGTCCCCTTCCGGTATAGTACCTGAAGGGATCGTAACCGAGATAGTTCAAGTGAGATGTATCTGAACCCGGTACGATCCCCGGTTTTATCGGGTCTATTAGGCCGATCATCCCTTCACTTGCAAGCAAGTTGAGGTTGGGTTTTCTAGCAGCCTGCAGAGATGTCATCCCGCCGAATGATTCAAAAGGTCTGTCCCCGAGTCCATCTGCAATTATCAAGAGTATCTTCATCAATTGTTATTCGTTTTAATAGAATAAATTTACCGAACCAATAACAAGACTGCCACGACTGTTGCAAGCAGCGCTGAAAAGAAGTTGACAGAGAATTTGGTAAGGTACCCCCTGTTCTCAAGCGTTTCTCCCAGGACGGAATCGAAGAGGCATCCGACGAATCCCAGAAAGCCTGCGAGTAGAATGAGATCCTTCAATGAGTTGAGTGGGATCGAACCAGCAAGGCCATAAATGATGAAACCGAGGAGTGAAAAGAATACGGGGAAAATGAATGATACCGTGGTCCCGAGCTTGGATATGCCTCCGTTTATGCCTGTCTCGGCTGGTCTGAGTGTAAGGATCATATATGTGTTCTCATCGAGGGACCCAATCTCTGAGGCAGCCGTATCTGAGAGGATCGTTCCAAGTGCAACTATATAGATGAAGAAAACTTGTGTGGGACCGAAATTCCAGAAGTTCAATAGCGATATCGCAGCCGGTAGAGCGCCTGCTGCAACCACGTTCCTTGCGCCCCGTTCACCCTTAAGACCTTCCTGAAGACTCCAGCTCTTTTTCCTCTCAAACCCGGACAAGGTAGATATATAAGAAAGACCGAGGAAGAGGAATAGCATCACGAAGTACAACCATCCTCCGCCTATTATAATCAAGGAGCCTACGATAGCGGCTGCTATGGCTCCCTCCCTGCTGAATGCCTTGATCCTAAGACCGAGAATGAAGAGGATCGGAATCAGCAGTAGGAAGAACAGGTTGTATTCATCCATTTGTAACTTGGAAATTCTGATATTATATATGAAGTTATTATCCAAATCGGACCTTCCTCATTTTGACAGGCACTCTTCTCAAAAGGGTCTTTGGCTCTGTATCATCGCCTTAGAGGAAGAATTACATCCAGTGGCGATGGATTCGATTGCCTTCTCTTCCGTTCTCCCCACATCTTATTCAATAGTTGGTCTCTCACACTCTTCCGCCTTGACAGGCCTTCGATTGGTGTCTCTTTGGACGCTACGCTATTTCTCAGCAATCCGTGATGCACCCTTACACCTGGAATATGAAGGATTCCTTCTTTCTATAGTTGTGAAAGTGGATGGCTTCGAGAATACAGAGGTCGTTTGACCAGTCGTTACCTCGAGTGGCGAATTACTCTAACCCCACTGATTTCCAAAAAAGGATGCGGAGAAAAGAGGAGAGAGCCGAGCTAGCTGTCACCAGCAAGTTTAGCCGTAGCGTTTCCCCCATATATCCATTAAACACCGTTCTAGCATAGATAGACTTGGTATACCAGTTTGCAAAAATGTTATAACACCAGTCACTATTTCTGCTCGTGCCCAGTAACGAGATTCGCAAGTGTATGGTCCACGGCTACTACAGAGGACACGACTGTCCATCTTGTGGTGAAGAGGGAAAATTCATTCTCTCTGATGAGGAAGTGGACATGCTGGGAAGGATCATCACTGGGATCATAAGACACAAGCCAGAGAGATACCATCTGGAGATCTCGGAGAGAGGGTATGTGAACATCGATGAGATGGTCCAGGAGATAAGGTTCTATTACAGGAGATTCCACTTCGTCGGACCCTCTCACTTATTTGCAATAATACTGACAGACCAGAAAGGCAGGTACCAGCTGAGCGACAACAAGAGGTATCTTAGGGCGACCTACGGTCATTCCATAGACGTTGACCTCACGGATCTTCCAACCGATGGCATTCCTGACATTCTCTACTACCCAACAAACAAAGAAGAATTTGAGATCCTTAAGGAGAACGGGATTCTCCCATCTGACCGGAGATGGATTCACCTCTCGAGTTCAAAAGAGAAGGCCTACATCGCAGGGTTGTACCACTTCGATGCACCCCTGGTCTTACCTGTCAGGAGCGAAGCAGTAATCTCAGGAGGAGAGAGCATCTATCATGCGGGACAGGAAGTGTTCATATGCAAGTTCGTTCCAGCTTCCAGCATAAACGAGCCAGAAGAGTACGACGGTCAGATAGATGAGGAGACTCTCAGGGAAATCAAGGTCTCCAAAGAGCGCAAGATGAAAGTGAAACAAGAGGGCTGGTAGATCAGCGGAAGATCGCCTGCTTTGCAAGCAGGAGGTCCGGGGTTCAAATCCCCGCCAGTCCACTACAAACCGTCCAAACTTCGTTTCTAGGCCTGATGTTGGATCTGCCCTTCCCCGGATCTGTTTTTCATTTCCCCATTCTTCGGAAACGCCCTTACCTATTCTGATTTTAGTAAGTTAGAAAATCTCCGAGATCGAAGTCTTACTTCACCAGCGAGATCTTGCTGCATATCGAGTGAGTTGTCTCTGCAGGGATTGCTGAGCATAGGTTGTAATGGGATACTGAACTATTGCTAAGCTGGTATCACCTTCTTGTCGCTCTGAAGGAACCAGGTAAAGAGTACCGCACCAAATATTAGAGCAGCCAAGAAGAGGAAATAGTAAGTGACAGACGCGATAACCACAAGGGCAGATAGAGTGAACACCACTGAGAATATCCTGCTAACGAATGCCATGAATCCCGTCGCGATCCCCTGACGGTTCTTGGTGTAGAACCTGCTAATCCACTCCATAATTATAGGATAGGCCGGTAGCATAATGAACCCGCTGATTGGCAGGAGCCCGTACAGAGTCCATTTGGAAGCCACAAATGCCAGTGCGACAAATATGAGGAGAACTGCTATAGCGACTATTCTCAGATATATCGTACGCAGGTCTCTCTTCGTGATAGAGCTCGGGATAACCAATATACCAACAAGTCCGAGAATGAGGGTTAGAGCGACCACTGTACCTGCGACCTGGCCCATCCCTATTGTCTGTATCACAGGTTGCAACCAGGTAGACAGATTGTCGTAAGCTGCGACTCCTAGACCTAAGATGACACCTAATATCCACAGGTTCTTCTGTCTGATTGCATATTTCATCTCCCTGAAGACGGAGACATCTTCCTCGGGTTTTCTAGTTTCGAGGCCGAGGATTCCGACAATGAACAGCACTATTCCAACAACTGAGATTAGAGCCGTCGGTAGGAAGACCATATGGAGCCCGCCATTGTTATAGAAGTACTCACCAGCAGCTAACGAAAAGATTGTTCCGAGATACACGGAGAAACTCAGCCCAGATATTGCCATCGGTTTCTTCCTTTCAAAATAAGTACTCGCAAATAGTGCAAAGGAGTTGAGAGAGAATGGCTGCCCTATTGCACCAAGTATTTGGAAGGCTAGCAGCCATACATAGGTATGCGGGGAGAATAGTCTGAACGTGCCAGCAGCAAACGTAAGAATTGAACCTACGGTCAGCCATAGCTTGAAATTTCTGTCAAGAAGAATACCGACGGGTATAGTCAGAATGAGAAAGAAAATAGGATAGATTATTGCGAGAATTCCAACCGATCCTGTAGATACTCCCGTGATCTGAGCTACGTTTGTAAGTATTGGGGAATACGTAACCCAGACGTCCTGCGATACGAATACGATTAGTATCAGTCCAACGAGAGTAAGGAACCTGAATTTCATCGGAACACCTCATTGACTATCTCGTTAGCCATCTCCCTGGCAGATTCCTCTGGTATTTGCTCTAGAAGTTTCAGGAGTACTACAGGGTTAATGTTACCGTCTTTCACCATGGACATTAGGACCGTCAGATCTCCAGCCGATATTCCCTCCATCAGCTTTGAGAAATCCGGATCTTGAGGGGAGTTGACCGCTTCTCTTGCTGCTTTGATAAACGTTCTGGATATCTTATCGTGCACAGGGCTGAGTGTCATGTGAATGTTGTAGGGAACGAGATCCTTGATTGCCTTCTGTACTTCTAGGTGCCAGGACCTTTTCTGCATCTCATAAACGAAACTGAAAAGGTCGACTGTCTCGTTTGACAAAGATAGGATGCTTGATTCCAATGGTGCAGTAGACTTGAAACCCAGTTTCGAAAGTTCCTTGAACAAATAATTCCTAGCAGATTGAACTTTCTTGGTTAGAGATAGGTAACCATCCATACCGAGATAATTTATTGCTGTCCAGGCACTTGCCATTGGACCTACCGATCTCGAGGACAGTATAGAAGTGTTGACGAAGATGTAGCTAGGCCATGAGATGTTTATGTAGTTGGAATACTTCTTCATCTCCTGGTCCCGAAATAGCAGGACAGAAGATCCCTTAAGAGAGTATCCATACTTGTGAGTATCCATTGAAAGCGAGGTCACTCCGTCTTCTCTGAAATCGTAAACGGGTACTTTCTCTCCAAGTTTCTCTAAGAATGGAAGTATAAAGCCGCCAACGCAAGCGTCAACGTGAAGCAGAGTTCCCCTGTCTCTAGTGACCTGTCCCATTTCCCTTATCGGATCTACTGTACCATACGGAAAGTTGGGAGCAGATCCCACAACTAGAGCGGTCTTTTCATTGATTGCAGCCTTAAGCTTCTCGAGATCGACCTTCTTGCTCTCGCGTTCGATCGGGATGATCTTTAATTTGAGATCAAAGTATTCTGCACCCTTCTCCCAAGAAGGATGACCAGAAGAAGGAATTACTATCTCCGGAACTACATCTTTTCCTCTTCTTTTTCTGAAAAGGTCTCTTGCAGATTTCACGGCAAGCAGGATGCTTTCTGTTCCTCCGTATGTAAGTGTTCCAAGAACACTTTCATCTGCGTGAGAGATCGACTTTGCAAACCTCACGATCTCCCTCTCAAAGTAGGCAGCACTCTTGAAGGTAGTGAAATCGAGGGCGTTTCTGTCATAGAACATGTCTAGTGCTTTGTGCTGGATTTTCCTAAGTTTCTTGTCTCCGGTCTCGTATACATAGGTGAAGAGATTTCCAGAATAAGGGTCAACGTCCATTTTTTCGATCTGAGAAAGGGATGCCAAAAGATCCTGTGTGCCGACCATGGCAAATGCTATGGTGAATGATATATTTTATAATTGTCTACAATTAAGTTGGCTAAAATTGCCGTCTAGTGCGCCAATTTTCAGTCATCCATAGTTCCATTTTGTATCGTGCACGATGGATTACTGACTGGAGGTATGGAACCTTTCTAATCCCTCTTAAGGAACCCTTGAATCTGACTTAACGGACTGTTGAACTCCTTCGATACCCGTACGTTGACAACTGAAGGGAGCCCACTCTCCTTGGCTCTCTTTAGCGCTGCAGTTATTTCTCTTGGGTCGCGAACGGTCTCGCCGTATCCTCCTAGACTCCTCGCAAATTCATCGTATTTTCTTTCCTCAAGCAGTGCAAACCTACCGCTCTCTTTTTTCCCAGTTGCAAGGATTCTGTTGTGATAAACATCCCCCCAAACCACGTCATTCATGACTACGATAATTATTGGAACACCATACCTGGCTGCAGTTTCTATCTCGACCGCCCCCATTAGGAAACTTCCGTCTCCTGTTATCACATAAACGTCCCGGTCCGCATTGCCGAGTTTCGCTGCTATCCCCATTGGGATCCCCGTCCCTATCATGCCAAATGGACCGTGGGACCATATTATCTGACCCGGGCGATATGACCTGAGATAGAGGAATGCCCACGCGGTGGTGTCTCCTCCATCTAGTATGAAGGTGCCATTTTCACCCGCGAAATCTCTAAGATCTCTCATGAGTCTCTGGGGCCTGATAGGAGTTTCATCCGAAAGTGCTTCTTCCTCCATCTTGCCGTAGTATGACCTGATTATGAAAGAGGTATTGGATGTCCACTCCCTCGTCTTCCCAGGTTCGTTTCCTCTCTTTAATAGAGAATTCGAGATCTGAGAGGCAACCGCCTTCGCGTCCCCCCAAATTCCAACCTCTACGGGTCTGTTTTTACCTATTACCGAAGGATCGACGTCAACCTGTATAACCTTCGTTTCATCACTGAAGAATGTCTCATCTCTTCCAAAGCCCAGAAATTCATCAAACCTCGCTCCAAGGGCTATTATAAGATCAGAGTATCTTGTGAAAATACCGACGTTAGCGTTACCTCCAAAGAGCGGATGCATGGTGGGGATGCAGCCAACAGCAAGTCCCTCAGTAGCAACAGGTGCCTGGATTGTCTCTGCAAGCCTTACTACTTCCTCGCACCCACCCGACCAGTAAGCACCGCTTCCCGCTACGATAACTGGTCTTTCGGATCTTTCTATGAGCCCCTTTGCCCTTTCAATGGCTTCAGGATCACCGAAAATTCTTCCAGCGGGTCGGTATCTTTCTGGAGGCTCATAAACCATCTCTTTCTCGCATTTACCCATCGATACGTCTTTCGCGATCTCCAGTAGAGTCGGCCCCATTCGTCCCGTTAGTGCTTCTCGCGAAGCATCTTGTATGTACTCCTTCAACCTGCAAGTAGATAGGACCAAACGAGAGTACTTTGTGTACTTTTCCACCCAGGTGTGCACATTAACTTCTTCGAATGCCATCTTGTCGATATTGGAGAAGGGCGTTCTTCCTCCCAGTGCGAGGATTGGGCTGCCCGCAAGATGTGCCTGTGCAAGTGAAGGCATTATGTTCGCAACACCCGGACCGACGGCTACTGCAACTACTCCCAGCCTCCTGGTGCTTCTTGCATAGCCATCGGCAGCACTAGCAGCCGCCTGTTCAGTACGCATGGAGATTATCTTGATTCCCCTCTTTTCGAGTTCTTCGTAGATTGGCATAATCCAACCGTCTGGCAGGGTAAAGACGTGCTTTACTCCCTCCTTCTCTAGCGACGATGCAATTATTTCTGATCCTGTCGACATTTCAGTTCATCCCTAATCGCTTGAACCCTCTTTGCATAAAGGCTAGAGGGCGTTTCGTTACCATAATCATAGAAACCTTTCTGAGTCTTGACACCGAGCTCGTTACTCTGGATCTTCTCTAGAAGCCAGTTTGGAACGTATCCAATTTCACGACCCAGCTTCTGGGTGAGGTACATACCAGCCAGGTATGTAGTATCGAGACCGATGTAATCAGCATTTTTCAAAGGACCAAATATGCCGTAGAGTATTCCCAGGTGGTACTTCCAAACACTATCTACATCTTCTATCGATACGCCTTCATCAATAAGTCTAATGGCCTCAGAAGTTACAGCTGCATGAAATCTATTCACAATGAACCCGGGAACGTCTGGGCTCAAAACCACTTTTTTTCCGATTTTCATCTCCAGGAAGTTTCTAGTCACTTTTACAACTTCTTCGTTAGTCCACTCGGAAGGAGTTACTTCAACGAGAGGCGTTACGTAAGGAGGGTTCATCCAGTGGACTCCTATTATCCTGTCTTTTCCTTTGAGATCGGACGATATCTCACTAATCTTGATGACAGAGGTATTTGAGCTAAGTATTGACTCCTTCTTTACGATCTCAACGAGCTTTCCAAACAAATCTCTCTTTACCGAAGGATCTTCCGTGATTGCCTCAAATATAATGTCTGAATTTTCGACAGCTCTCTTGAGATCAGTTGCAGTAGTGATCTTTTCCTCCACCTCTGCTGCGCTCGCAATTATCCCTCTATCTTCCAAATCGGTGAGAAGAACGGATATGTTTTTTCTTGATGCACTGAGCAGATCCTCAGAGAGATCGTTCAGAAAAACTCTAATGCCGCTTAGTGCCATAGTTATGGCAATTCCAGTTCCCATGATTCCGGCACCAATGACTGAAGTTTCTATTATTTCTCCAGATGAGAACATTAGATCATCAAATTTTATATTTAGATGATACTAAAACTTTTCTTGGAGAAATTAGGTCAAGTACATAAAATTTGATTGTTTTCTGTTAATTGTGTCTGGATATCCTTCCCTTGGAGAGGAAAAGTGCCACTAATTCCATCCATACAATTTCTGGTTAGGGATTCACCTCTACTATGGTGATGAGTTATAGAACCATTTGAAACGGTTCGTCCGGAAGTCTATTTGCAATAATGAGACCCGGCTTAATCCAGGTGCGCATTGTTATTATTTGAACAAGATTGTGTATGTTTATAGATGGGGATTTACTTTGGAGAAAGAGAGATTGTCATGGACAAAGGCTCACCCGATTTTGAACGAGAAAAAAAGCGTGCAGAAAAACTCAGAAATAGGCTCAACATTATTCTTCTTGCGTCTGTAAAGAACCCCATACTTTTGAAACTTCAGGTAAAATCAACATTCACAAAGAGAAACGTCCACGAATATGATGGACTCTCGGGTGTCCTCATAAACCACTTTGCAAAGGGAGAGAGGGTGTATTTTGACATTGAAGGTAGCGGGATGTTGACCCTGAACGGCAAGAAGGAGTTTGGACTCGATCATCGTCACAAAGACTTCAAGATACCTGTTGACGCAGAAAGGATCGAAGTAGATTTGACCGAATCTGGAGAACTTGGTCAGCACATGGTTCTCAGGCTGCCTTTAAGGTGTGTGGTTTACGAAAGGGAAGAAGGACTCTACTCCCTGTACAATCTCTTCCAGGTTGCAGTGGATACGGTTATGATTGAACAGCGCTGGGAAATGCTTGACAGACTGGACGATGCTCTGAAGAGTCTCCCTCTGCTCACGGTCCATCCGCTATCTTACCTAGTGCACTCGGATTTATTCTCAAAAGTTCTTGGTGAGGGTCTGACCAATTTTGATCCCTACCTTCACATCGATGATCTGAAAGGTCCTGAACAGATCATAACAGCCGTGGACTTAAATAAGGCAGTGGAGTCAATCGAGAAGTTGTTGTTAGAACTAGATGAGCTTGGAAAAGACGAGGATAGGCCAGAAATAGTCCCACTGGGGAATGCACACATCGACCTCGTGTGGCTTTGGCCGTTGGCGGAGACTGAAGAAAAGATAAGGAGAACCTTTGTCACTGTCAGGAACCTTATGAGATATGACAACTACACCTTCGTCCAATCCATGGTATCCCACTACGAAATAATAAAGAGAATTGAACCGGAGGTCTATTCGGACATCAAGAGGCTAGTCTCCCAAGGCAAGTGGATTCCGGTAGGAGGAATGGTAGTGGAGTCTGACTGCAATCTAATTGGCGGAGAGTCGCTAGTCCGCCAGATACTGTACGGGCAGGAATTCTTCAAGGAGGAGTTTGGACGATACACCAATATCGCTTGGCTACCTGACACCTTTGGGTACACACAGCAGCTTCCTCAGATACTCACCAAGTCGGGGTTCGAGCTGTTCGTTACTACTAAATTCTCTTACAACGATTCCACTCGCTTTCCGCACGACATATTTCAGTGGGAGGGACCTGACGGAAGCACCATACTGGCGCATGCACACATGAGAGACTACATTTCTGACATCGACATGAATAGCGTCAACGACACGATTGTAAAGAATCCTGAATCTACAAGCATCGTCAAGAGCGTACCGATAATTTACGGTTTCGGGGACGGTGGAGGAGGACCCACGGAGGAGATGCTAGAGAGAATGAATTTCATAAACAGAGCGAGGAGGACGTTCTATTACGGTAGGGACCCCCTGGAACACTGGCTGTCTGAAGTGAAGAAGAACAGGAACAGAATTTCGACCATTCAAGGTGAGCTTTATCTGGAAGCACATCGCGGGACTTACACCACTCACGGTGACATCAAGAAGATGAACAGGAGACTTGAAACGGAACTGTTTGTGGCCGAAGCTGTTGGCGCGCTTGGGTCATCCTCTCCCGAGAAGGATATCGCCAAGGAATGGAACATTCTGCTGAAGAATCAATTCCACGATATGCTTCCTGGGTCGGCTATAGATGAGGCGTACAGGGTCTCCATTTCTGAGCTCAACGATCTATCGGATAGATTAAGAAAGGAATACATTCTCACAACTTGCCCAGCTGATATTGAAAAAGGTAACTTTACAATTTTCTCTCCCTACTGCTGGAAGACCGGAGGATGGGTGTCGCTAGACGAGAGTTCCAAAAATTCAATAGTGATAGACGAGAACGGCGCTGAGGCAAGTGTTTTGAACAGTGGCAATGGTTATGGATTCTATGCAGAGTTCAACAAGGGGATGGGAATCTACAGTTTCAAACTAAGAAGGACCGAAAAAACAAATGAAAGCCCTTCTAACACTGTATCGAATCCACATAATAGGTGGCATATTGATATGGCGTCTGGTAAACTGACGTCCATAAGCTCGCACGGGAGGTATCTACCCGTTCCCGAGCTCGCCCTCTTCAATGATTTCCCATACTATTTCGATGCGTGGGAACTGGACGACTTGGAAAGGAAACACGGTCACCTATTGGAACCGACTGATGTCTCTACATCAACGTTAGACGGTTATGGGGAGGTCGTAGATGCAAAGTATGACTTGAATCCGGGGAGCATAACAATGCGAATAGTACTGCCTTACCTGGAAGATTTCGTGAACGTCCAGTTTGATGTCGATTGGAAAGGATATAACAGGCTGCTTCGGATGTTTCTCAAGACTGGAGACGGGAGGTGTTTAGCAGAATCCGCGTACTCCTCGATAGAAAGGAGGTCTGAGGGACCGAAGTACGAGTTCCCCGTTCACAGGTTCATTGCGGTCGAAGGGGAGCGTGGAACCTTTCTACTCCTGAACGATTCGAAGTACGGTTATTCCTATGCTGACGGCTACATCGGCGCCTCCCTCCTCAAGTCACCATTCTGGCCTGACCCACTGTCGGATAGGGGCAAGAACTCCTTTTCATTTTCCTATAGGTATGTTGAAAGCAGGGACCCTATTGATTACACCAGAGAAGCTATAAAGTTCAACACTCCTGTGTATTTGGTTAATAAAACTGCCCTCAGTGCAGGTAAGCTGCTGGTTGAAGGGGCAGTTCTTGGCTCCTTCAAGCGAGCCGAGAATCTGTCGGGAAGAATACTCAGGTTGTACAATCCATCTGGGGAGACGAGAGAGTTCTACGTAGGGTTCCCGTTCGACATAAAGAACACTTTAGAAACGGATCTACTGGAGAACCAGACAGATAACGAGAATGCAAGACTTCACAAGCTGGACTCTCGTAATTTCCGAGGAACAATTGGACCATACGAGATCAGGACAATCAAGGTCGAGTCTTAGCAATTCGAGTGAGGCATAATCAGAAGTGAACCTCAAGGAAGATTCCGTTCAATCCAGTTCGCTAGATTTTACCACTTGGGCAAATTCGTCATCTATGGATGCGAGATTTGTTCTGTGTACCTGTTCCGCAGGTATCAATTTCCCGTCAGAATCTTTCCTGTCGTAAGTCGCACACGCGTCCTCAATAACAAAGCTCCGAAAACCCAGGTTACCTGACATCCTGACTGTTGTGCTCACACAGTGATCCGTTACAAGTCCGACGTAGAAGACCTGTGGATTCTCCATCTTGCGGAGAGTTTCCTCGAGATTGGTCCCGATGAAAGCACTGTTCACGTGTTTCGTTATTATCAGCTCACCCGCCAGCGGTTTCACTTCATCCTTGAACTCGAAAGTTGGTTTACCTTCCTTGAAGAGAGACTCCGGATTCAGAGAGTCGTGTCTAACGTGAACGATCCTGTTTCCGTTCTTCCTAAATTTGTCAAGCAACTTGGATATAACCCTCTCTGCGTCTGGATTGTTCCTCTTCCCGAATCTGGGATCAGACCAGACCTTCTGAACGTCTATAACGACCAATACGGAGTCCTTTTCAAGTTTGACCATTTGCTTCTCATTCGGTTGATTCGATACCTCAGCTAATATGTTTCCCCTCCCTGATTCTTATCTCCTTCAGGATTGCCTTGGAGAAGAATGGAAGATCCCCGGGGTGTCTTGAGGAGATCAGGTTGTCGTCTATGACTACTTCCCTGTCCTCGTATTGAGCTCCTGCGGTTGTTAATTCGGCCTTCACTGAGACGAAAGACGTCATCCTTCGACCCTTCACCAGACCGGCGCTTATCAGTATCTGTGGTCCATGGCAAATTGATCCAATTGGTTTGTTCTCATCAAAGAAAGCCTTTGCGATTCTCTTTACTTCCTCGTCTTCCCTTATGTGGGAAGGTCCCTTTCCTCCTGGAATTACCAAAAAATCATACTGTGTCGGATCCACTTCTCTGAATGATATGTCGGATTCCACAGTGTAGCCGTGTTTTCCCGTTACCTTCCCTCTCTCCTTCCACGCCACTGCAGTCGTGTACCCCTCCTCCTTCGCCCTGTAGTAGGGGTAAAAGAATTCCAAATCCTCGAATTCCTCTCCTATCAAAAACAGTATCTTCATGGGTCTGTAGACCAAAAATTCGCTATTTAAATTGTTGAGTGCCCTGAGTCGGCTGGTTCCCTTGTTGGTCTCTGGCTTAAATCCCATTCTCACAAATGATTAAATTCTCAGAGTCTTTTTCCAGTGTCCATAATCTGCCGAGGTAGCCTAGCCCGGACAAGGCGATAGATTCGAGATCTATTGCTCGCAAGAGCTC
>CAYMEF010000028.1:0-18078 GCA_964389625.1 uncultured Thermoplasmatales archaeon | reverse complement strand
CCGTGAGAATGAGCAATGGTCTCTTCGAAGCAAGAAATGTGAAGCCAGACTTTACGTCCTCGAGTAGTCTATTTCTCCCTTCAGTAGGCGTCTCATGGATTTTTCCAATAGATGACGGAATTGTAAGCATTCCCACTGCTAAGGCAGATACTGCAAAAGTTGTTGAGTTGTAAATAAGACCCGAAGCGACCCCAGCAAGAAATATGACAAATCCCCCCAGAGGATTTCCTATCACACTTGCTATAGTCTGGCCAGCCTGCAAGAGTCCGTTTGCATTGCTGAGATTCTTATCATCTATTATGGAAGGAAGCAAAGCACCCGCTGCTGGTTCAAATACTGCCCCAAGTGCAGAGATGATGGTCACAATAACCAAAACCGGAATCAGTTCAAAACCCATAAAAAGTACAGTGACTGCCAGCGTGCCCATAGCGCCAGCTCGTACAATATCTGAAACTATCATCAATTTCTTCCGGTCGCCACGATCCACTAGAGCACCAGCAAGAATTCCAACCATTAACATTGGAACAAATTCAACTACACCGAACAAGGTCAGTAGTAGAGCGGCGTGAGTGGTATGGTAGATCATCCATTCTATGACCAGGTTCCCGACAGCAAATCCGCTTGCCGATACCGTGGTTCCTAACCACAGTAGCCGAAAGTTTCGATGTTTGAAAACGCCGAACTGCATGATACATTCTTACCCTTGGAATGTTTCTACCGTTTTAGTTCATCCACGCATCTTATTAAAGCGATTGGAGGCGAGGAGATTCTTGGGTACAGAGTGATGCTTCATTCAGAAATTATTCCCAGGTTTCCAGGAATCAAGGGGGTACAATGTTCTGGTTCCATTCTATGGCCACCTAAGCTCTATCAACGTTTTTGACCCCTCCACTGTATTTCTCGTCAGCACCATCGCATCAATAATTCCGTTGGAGTACCTGGCAGGAAGGTTCGAGGGAAGACCAGTCCTATTGAAAGCGCTCATGCTGATGAAATAAATGAAGACGATCTGAAAGTTGCACAGAGATGGTTCGATGATCACGGCAAATTCTCTATCTTAATTGCCACGTTTATACCCTATTTTTAAGGCGTCGCTTCCATAGCTGCTGGAACGCTTGCAATGAAAATGATTCCCCATATCGTCTCAAGCGCAGTAGGATTTGCTATTAGATACGCTGTCTTGGGGTATTCTGGCTATTTCGAAATCTATACAATCACACCAAAGTATGAGTACTCTCACAGGTACTTCTTGTTCGTGGTGCTGACACTATCCTAGATGTTCGCAGCCACCTATGGAATCTGTGCTCTCATCGTAGAGTAAATATTCTTGACGCTCCACTTTTCCCTCCAGCAGTACTCGTCAATGCAATTAATGAGTGTGCGGTCTCTCCTGTGCAGCACAGGAACAAGGCGGTATATTACATATTTCAGGATGAGGTTATCTGTGGAAAGACACCTACACAAGCCTATAACGTGGTGGGACGAAGACACCTACACCATACATTCACAATGAAGAACCACAAACTATGCGGGCAGAGATTATCAGGAGAGAGCGAGGGGACTAGTTCTACTTGAACCTGAAAGTTGGCTGATATATGAGAGATTTTAATGTTCAGTCTCACCAGGCGTCCTGACAATCTTCAGGTACATATTCAATCTTCGGTTATTGCGATTCTGTTGGCGAAGTGTTCAGCTGTCTGCCGTTTCTGATCATGGATTCAGAAAGCACTCTGGCATAGACAAAAATGACCACCGCGGCAACTGCCACAACCGCTATGACCACGAAGAATGGCACAGAGAGCCCATATGTTTGACCCACAAACCCAGCCAGGACAGGAGCAACGGCCGCACCCGCCCACCTGAGAAAGTTGTATGCTGCAGAGGAAACAGATCTCGAGAAGGGCGAGATCTCCATGGCAAGGGATGTGAATGATGCATTTGCGATTCCACACAAGATTCCGGATACAACAACAGTCTCAAGCCGGAAGCCAGGAAAGACTCCCATGAGCAGGAATAGGAAAGCAAAGGCTACCAGATCTATCTCAAGAAGCTTTATCTTGCTGATGCGCGTTGTGATCCTCGGGACCAGGATAACGGATGAAATAGCGACTAGGATCCCCCACATGAAATATGTGAACCCCAGCTGGATTGTCGTGAGGCCTGCAAGTGTCAGTGGTGTGTAAGCAAGAACTGTAAAGAAGCCGAAGTTGTATCCCAGTGCAATAAGTGCGTTGAGCCTGACTGGCCCGTTCTTAAGTGACTCTACAATTTCAATTGGCGTCCTCTTCTTCTCACGCTTGGGCGGCTCTGCTACGAACATCATTGTTGCAATGAATCCTATTGCCATCAGAGTTGCAGTGCCGAAGAAAGGATATCGCCAGGAATAGGACCCAAGGAACCCTCCAAGGAGAGGCCCCGAAGCTATCCCAAGACCTAGGGCAGCCTCGTATATCGTTATGGAACGGTCAAGCCTGTCTGCGGATACCCCCACTATGATGGATAGGGCCGTTGATGTGAAGAAGGCATTGCCAAGTCCCCATCCCCCTCTGAAAATCGCGAATACTCCTATGCTCGGGGACAGACCGGAGAGTGTCGAGAATATAACCACAATTGTCAGTCCTGCCAGGAGTGTTCTCTTGCTGCCGAAACGAGTTGAAAAGTACCCAGAGAGGAACATGGAGAGGGACATCACTGCTATGTAGCTGGTGAAGAGCCATTCCACCTGGAATGGTGTTGCCCCCATATCCCGGCCTATAAGGGGCAAGAGCGGGTCAACCACACCTATGCCCATAAATGCTATGAATGTTGAAAATGCGATGGCCATTACGCCATATGAAGATTTCATGGAGAGGAATCATCCCGCGGATTTCTGAAACTGCCAACCTGACCGGATCCAGTATAATTGGCCATCATGAGCCTGAATTCCTTCATTGTGTCACTTGCGCCCGGAATTATATAAGCAGATAATAATCTATGCGAATATGAGACTGATCTGATCTTCCTAAAACAATAATAAATTTCGTTGATTACTGCGTCACACATTGTGTGATGACATTTAAGAGAGTGACCAAACGGCAGGAGCAAATACAATCATCATCCAGTTTGTGGGATAATCGTTTGGAGACGATGATCCCGCGTATACTTGAGTGGATATACTTGTTAAAGAGATTGTGAGTACCTCTATGGCAGCAATAGGCCGTTAGCGATCCCGGACAATTTTTTCTCGATGATGTAGTAAAGTACCTGGTTGCAGAAGAATTAATGTTGTTGGGTACAGATGGAACAGTTAGGGCGATTGCAAAGACGCAGTGTTTCGGCAGCCTAGTGGTACTCTGCTTCAATACCTTCGATTTCAAGAACCACAAAGTCGAGTGAACATTCGAACTTCAAATGGACTCCTCTGGCCCTGAGGCTATTTTCAGATATTTGCCATATCCGATATTGTCTCTGATTTCAGGATGCAGTTGACCATACCGGGGAATAGTACCAGGAAGGACATCGAATCCTGGAACCAGGAAGCTCTCCACATGGAGGAGAGGCTGGTCCTCATGTCAATGTGATATGCACTACAGAAGAGATCAGGCGGGCAGTCACTCCACTTGCCTCTCTGGAATCTATCGACATTAAAAATCGTGTAAATTCACGGACAAAGCATATCAATGTGCTTGAAATTATAATACAATGGATTTAATATTTGGGCCTGTACCATCCAGGAGGCTCGGAAGAAGTCTCGGTGTCAATAATATACCGAATAAGATTTGCACCTATGGATGTGTGTATTGTCAACTTGGAAAAACTTCTAATTTCCAGGTTGAGAGAAGGGCATATTATTCACCTATGGAAATTTATGAAGAGGCAAAAAACAAGGTTGAAAAAATTGGTTCGGAAAATATTGATTACATAACATTCGTTCCAGATGGCGAGCCAACTCTCGACATTAACCTTGGTTATGAGGCATCCTTGCTCAGGAATCTGCATGTGCCGCTGGCAATCATAACAAATTCATCGTTGATTAACAATTCGCGCGTCCGAGAAGAAATGATGAATTTTGACCTCGTATCATTGAAAATTGATGCAGTTACTGAATATGTTTGGAAAAAAGTCAATAATCCGGATCCGGCACTTGACCTGAAAACGGTGATGGATGGTATTATTGAATTTTCCAAGGAATTCGGGGGAAAAATTATCACTGAAACGATGATGGTTAGTAATGTTGATTACGAATCTGAAATAGAAAGAATTGCCTCCTTCCTGAAAATTGTCGGACCATCTGAATCCTATATTTCCATACCCATCAGGCCAACTCCTGAAAGATGGGCAACTCCACCACCGGAGGAAATACTTAACAAGGCCTTCCAGGAATTTACCGGTGCCGTTTCAAAGGTTGAGTTCCTTACTGGATACGAGCACGGTGAATTTCTTTCTTCAGGAAACTTTGAAAAAGATTTACTGGCAATAGCATCAGTCCATCCGATAAGGGATGACTCCATGCAGAATTTCCTCGAGAGATATGGAAAGGACATGGGAATTATCGACAGGTTAATCACGGAGAATAAACTAATAAAAGTGGAGTTCAGTGGGCATTCATTCTACATCAGGAACTTCAGGGAGAGATTGACACTAGTTCATCAGGACTCTTCTTTGTCTTTATGAGAATATATGCAATGATTGATATCATTCATTATAAGTAACTTTACACCATTTCCTTCTCAATTTATCCCGGGATCACTTGATTGGGGGATTTCAGGGTAGGCGGCCTGTAGGTACATAAGCATGGAAGACATCGCAAAGCAGGAATACCAATGGACTCCACAGAAAGTAAATGTTCACATGTTCTTCTCACTCATGGCATATCTCTTCCTTGCGCTTATTCATCAGAGGATGCACAGCATTGATCAATGAATATCATTGCAATCTGTGCATGATGTGCTCTCTGATGTCAGACTGCAGTACATCATATATAGTAAGAGTGTCAGGAAGAACATCGACTCCGGGAACCAAGATGGTCTCCACATGGAGGAGAGGCTGGATCTCATGTCAATGTGATATGCACCACACCACTGATTTTTTCGGAGCTCGTAAAATCCAGCACGGCTAGGTGACACTGCAAACAAATGGTGTAAAGTCACGTTGAACTGTGTTCTATTTCGATTCCTTTATCATGAAGTAAGGGTTTTTGCTATTGCCCAGATCGTAGACTATCCTATTGGAAGTCTTCAGCAATTCCGAAATCTTCTCCCTGCTGTTCTCGGCGAGGTCCCTACCCCTTGAATAAATCCTACGTGTGTTCATCAGGAATTTGGGGAAGCTCACGATATCCCTGATATACGAAGGCATCATCTTGAGAATAAACTGTTGAGCGTTATTCAGTAATTTCTCCTTTTCCGCATCCGGTTTCAAACTCGTGATTTTCCCCCTCAAATACTTGTAAATATAGAAACTGTAGCTCCCATAAAACTGGGCAATCTGATCGATTACTGGCCCAACCTTTGTCTTCATAACCGGGGTCAGGACATCGAATCTATCCCAGTCAAGCGTGAAGAGACTATCGCTTCTTATTGCATCGTCGAACACTCTCGTCCCAGGAAGGGGAGTATAGATAGAAAACTGTATTGCGTCCGCGCCAGCCCTTGCTAGCCGCCTGGAAAATCTTAAAGAAGTTACTATGTCCTTTATCCTTTCATAGGGTGCTCCTATCATCATCCCTATGAGGACTATGATCCCATTCTTCGATAGCAGGCTTACTGCGTCGATCGACTGCGGAGTGAACTCTCCCTTGTGCATTTTCTTCAGTATCTCCTCACTCCCAGATTCAACGCCCAGGAAGGAAATTTTCATTCCTGCCTTCGCACCCAGTTCTATAAGGTCGGGGTTGCGACCGGTCACGTCTGCCCGCATCTGGACGATCCATCTAGTCCTAAGGTCTTCCTGAAGCACCCTGTTGAATAATTCCCTTCTGTGTTTCACATTTGGATAAACTATGAAAATGTCATCTGTGAAGAATATCCAGTCATATCCGAACTTTTTTGCCAAATTCATCTCTTCCATTACTCTATCATTGGACTTGTTTCTCCACTTGTTGCCCCAAGTGGGGGTGACAGAACAGAAGTCGCAGGCGTATGGGCACCCCCTGGATGTTTCAATGCACATGACCTTGTCATCGCTGCCAAAGACCTTGAAAGTGTACTTTGAAGGCTCTAGGAGATCCATTGGTGGAAGAGGGAGGGAGTCCAGATCGCTGATTAGTGATCTCGGAGGAGTTCGAACAAATTTTTCACCATCTTTGTAAACTATCCCGTTGATTCCTTCGAATGTGCCGCCATCAGCGACAGCATTCCCTATATCGAAAATAGTCTCGTCCCCTTCTCCGAGGACGGAAATATCAAATCCATCTCTCAGCACCTCATCGGGAAGAAAAGTGGCGTGGTGACCTCCGGCCACCAGAGTTGTGTCCCCCTTCAAACTCTTTATTTTCCTTGCAATATAGCCTGCATTGTTGTGTGCAGCCGTTGCATGGAGAGTTATTCCAACTATATCTGGACGGAACTCAACTGCCCTCTTCACCGTTTCTTCCATGCTCATATTGTCCCCCTCCATGTCTATAATTTTCACTCTTGATCCTTCAATCCTCAGAAGCTCCCCGGCGAGCGTGAGCAACCCCAGTGGGGCCGGAAGAAACCCCCACTTTGAAAGGTATGCGCTTCCCGTTTTGTTACTTGGTCGTATCAAAACGGTCCTAAGGGACATATGCCAGCAGTTTCATATATTTTATAAAATCTTTGTAACTAAGCGAGATATTGGGACACAAGTTCCCCGGTCATGAATTATTCTTTCAAAGACATGGATTCCTGGATAAAAAAATTCTGGCTCATCCGACTTTCATGTGGGTTCATGGATAGAGCTGTAGATCCTTCCACTTTCAATGGAAGGTGCATTCCAGAGATCACTGATGTTCTCCTTCATGGAGTATGCCTTTCCAGTAAGGAGACCTGATCTCTTCAGTTCCTCGTACTGCTCCATGTACTTATCCGGAATGTTTTCAGATGCATACAGCCATATGCATCTTGTTCCCTTGAGATCTGTCATACCCGTTCTCGACACTTCCCTGTTCTCCCTTTTACGGGTGGAATCAACGGCATCGTTCACATGCTTCATCACACGGAAGTGATCTAATACAATCCTTGAATACGCATCTGGAACGTATTCCGTTGTGGAAGACATGAAAGTATTCCACGTGTCCAAGGAGACAGCAGTGATGTTTGAAACATCTTCCTATGTAATCGATCTGTACTATTCATTCAGTGATTCCTTCTTTCTGTCGTACGCGATGTGATCGACAAATAATTCTCAAAGAACATTCTTGTCTGTCTTGCGTCCAGGGAGATAGAAGAGGAGAATTGCAGACGCTATCGCGAACATAGTCATGACTATAAATGATCGATACATACTGGTGAATAAAAGCAGTCCATCAAATAGGAGTAAACCGATACTTCCACCAATTGTGTTTCCAAGTCCCCAGACCATGGCATTCGCTCTCGTGAAATGTTCCGCCGGTATAATTTGAGATACGTATCCCAGTAGAACGGGAAATCCAGTGTAGGCGAAAAATGCAAATAATGTAAAACTCACCGATACAGAGATGAACGATTTAGAAATGAAAAGAAAGATGATGAAGAAAACAACCAGCCCTATAGACGTCAAGGAAATCGTAAATTTGCCTCCGAATTTCGATGTTAGATAACCAAAAAACGGCTGCCCAACGACCGGAGCAAAAAATCCTATGCCTAGAATTACCACCATCAGTTGCCTTGAATTGAACTGGTCGTCGAGATAAGTAGGTAGGTATGTAGTGGCAACGGATAAAAACATCGACCTCAAAAATACAATAACGATCAGTATAATGAAAAAGAAGGGAAGAGATCCTGTTGCTCCCAATTTGTTTTCTTTCTTGGGCTCCTTCTTGAGATCAAAATGGTAGTCTCTTCTCCTGAAAAACTTCAACCCTAAATAAACCGAAATTGCGACCACCGCGAAGTAGACAACGAAGGAGTCCAACCCAAGTTTTATTCCGACAAGCGTAGCCAGAGCAATGAGAATCGGAGGAAATAAGCTACGTCCCAAGCTTCCAAATGAGCCGTTAATTCCGAGATAAGAAGGTGATTCTCTTGGTCCAAAAGTGTGAGTTAATATTGTAGCCCCCAGTGGGTGATATATCGACTGTCCAACACCTAGAACAACAGCCCCTATGATCATGAATTCGTATGC
This sequence comes from uncultured Thermoplasmatales archaeon, assembly GCA_964389625.1. GTDB lineage: Archaea > Thermoplasmatota > Thermoplasmata > Thermoplasmatales. The sequence continues at coordinate 9,813 of CAYMEF010000028.1, read as the reverse complement.
ATCCGGTCTCATTAAGAGCGGTAAAGAGAAAAAGAGAATTGAAATTCCATTTAGGAATAATCCAGAACTCAAAATTAAAGCGTCTTTGTCAACCCTGTCTGCGTAAGAACCCACGAATACACTCAGAGAGCCGGATATGATGTTGTAGAGGACCGGCATCAACCCTATGACAAACAAAGATAGACCCGGTATCACCTTGTAATAAGTTATGAGAACGGGAAATAATAGAATATTTCCATCCACTGAAAAGTGACTTAAAGAGGTGTATACCAGTGAGCTCAGCTTTGCCTTCAATATCCGTTAATGATTATGAACTTAAAAAGGATTGTAAGTGCTTTGTGAGACTGATTTGCAATTTATGATGCATACAATTCTGACGCAATTCTATCCTCAGAGCAGCTCAATTATAACATCTCTACGTGCTGTATCTGTTCAAATCCTTTAATCAATTGGCTCTTCGGACTTTCTTGTAGGTTCATGGGTAGAGCTGTGGATTACAGCACCTGAAGTATATTGCAGTCTTCAGGTGCTCCTTATTCCTTTAACCAAAGACCATCTTTTCCATGAATGCAATCCTTGAATTGGTCCCTCCTGATTTGCTCTATGGATATAGACAGTATTCTTTCCGGGTCAAAAGAGACGCTGGAAACGTTCCAGGGAGACTTCAATCCATGTAACGCAGAATACATCTGGCAATCGTCCATGAAATAATACGTGTGACCATTACGCAGAACTACCCACATGAAAGTGCCATGAACATATCAGAACCAGAATTCTTTCGAGTAAATGGCATAACGATCTTCAGGTAAGTCATATCAATTCTTGATAGCGTGGACAATCTTTCCCAGAATGGCAGGATCATTTTCAGCTATCGTCCCTGTGACAACAGCGGCAGCACCGGAATCCAGCATCTTCCTTGCAGTGGTTGGATCCCTTATTCCTCCGCCAACTATCACGGGTATTGTCATGTCTTCGCAGACCGCCTTTACAACCGAGGGATCGATGCTCCGTGGAGCTCCCGAACCCGCCTCCATGTAGATCGCGTGGAATCCGATGAGTTCAGCAGCAGTAGCATAGTCAAGTGCAGTTGAAACGTCGTCCCTTCCTATAAGTTTGGCACTGCCGACCCTTCCGACAGTCATTCCTGGTTCGAACACCAGGTAGGCGACAGAGATGACCTCCATCCTGGTGCTCTTCAAGAGTCTGGCTGCCTGAACCTGGAATCCGGTCACGTACTTCAGGTCGGTAGAATTGAGAAGGCTGAGATAAAAGATGGCATCCGCCCTTGGTGAGAAACCGTCGGGACTGGACGGAAAGAGAACAACAGGTTTCCTTGTGTATTTCTTGATAGCGACAACTAGTTCATCTACGGACTCAGGGTCGGTTCCTGTCGATCCACCCACCATGATGGCGTCGCTACCAGACTTGTTTATGAACTCTGCTACCTTCTCTACGTTCCCGGGACCGTTCTTTTCCGGGTCCAGAAGCGTGAGGTGCCTGATCCTTCCATACTTTATGTTATCGAGTATCATACCGCACTACCGACCAGGAATGCCACAAGACCAAGGACCATTCCTACCTTTATGAGGTTCTGTCCCTTCGTCTGATCGTTGAAGAAGAAGAAAACGGAGGCGATGAATATCGCATCAGATAGGGCTACTGTAAGGGCATAGCCCCAGTTCCACTTGAAGAATATGTAGGGTATGGGTGTGAGCGACACGGCAACAACTATCAGCACTGCCGCTGCCACTAGGCTGAGTCCCTTCCCTATCTTCCTCGGAAGTGTCGTTCTGTTGACGTCACCGGAGATGTCCTCGACGTCCTTGACAATCTCCCTGGCGAGGTTGGCCAGGAAGGCCATAAGCGAAAGTATGATTACTACATACGTGAGCCTTATGGAGAGGGCACCGTACACGAATACCAGCCCAACCAGCAGCGATATTATCACGTTTCCGAACAGCCCCCATGCCTTCGTCTTCCACTCATAGGTGACAAGCATCAGGACAGCCAGCACTGCAAGGATGAACTGGAGCGCATTAAGAGTGAATATTGATAGAACGAGGCCAGCCACGAAGAGTGCGATCGCCAGATACTTTGCAGACCTCCGGGAGATCTCGCCAGATGGGATCGGTCTGGTGGGGTGGTTAATCTTGTCGATATCGGCATCAAAGTAGTCGTTCAGTATGTTCCCGGCGAGAAGGATCAGGAACACAACCGCCATCGCTAGGTATAGCTTCGCGTACAGTAGTCCCCTTATGCTTTCCACTGCAATGACCCCCCCAATAACAGTTCCAAAGGAAGCCATCACTGCGTTGATGGGTCTCATCAATGCGAGATATCCTTTCATGCCTACTTCCGAAGAGACATCTAATAAATAAGCTCGATTATATAAAGTGATTTTATAGAGAACTGACTATTTTTTTGTAATCGTCCTCACTGGCGTCCGTCTTGATACCCTTCTCCGAGAAGTTTGTGTTACCCGCGGTGAATCCGGAATTCTGGAGTGTTTCAAGTATTTTCGATTTCTTGAACTCCCTTTCTCCATTCGAGTTTTCGTAGAAGAGAAACATGAGGTCCTCGTTCCTGAAGTTTGAAAAGAGCTTCCTTGAACTCTCAGAAAAAGGAAATGTGGAAATCCTTTCCAGCACGGCGGGATCGTACATCCTCCCTGTAAACAACGGTCCAATTTCAATCCCTTCTACATCTACCAACTTCAGCTCTCTCAGGGACTCGTCTGCTACCTTGTTGCCCTTTTTGAACTGTACGAACACTCTCGTGAAGTGTCCGTCCCTTATGACAAGAAGGGGTCTACCAGCCCTTCCAACCGATGCCCCTCTCTCCATAACGTATTTGAGAAATATTCTGGTCGAGACCTCTCTCGAAAACTTTCCATGAATGGACTTTGAACCGTATATCCTGTACCCTTTCGAGAGCGTCTTTCCCTCCAGGTTTGCTGTATCTGTCATAGTCACTCCAACGATGCCGTTGTTCTTCAGGTTCATGACGGCCGCCTCAACGAGTCCCGCAGGAGATCCAAACGGGTCGACGTCTATGTAGTCCCACTTCCTGGATGAGACTGCCCCAAAGTAGTCTTGCCGCATCACCTCAATATCCAGCGAATTCAGTGATGCGTTCCTCTTCTCAATCTCTGTATTCCTAGGATCCTTATCGTTCAGCACAACCTGCCATTCTGTCTCCTTGGCTATCCTGAGTCCCCTTATACCGGTGCCCGCCATGGAATCCAGTGCTATACCAGGTTTCATTGCTCCGAGCAGTGCAACAGTCATGTCCCTCGATATCTCCATCGTCCTGTTGTAGAAACCAGGTGAAAGAGTACCCGGGCCCTTCTCAAAAGTTGAAATCGTCTCTATGTCTACTGAACCTTCGCGTATGATCAAGCTTCCTCTCCCTTCAGAAGCTGAGCTATCTTGTAGGGAAGGAGTGTCCTGTTGATCTGAGTGACTTCCAGGTTCCTGACATCGTCCCTCTTCTTGACCTCCTGAAGGAGGGGGTTCCTGCCCTTCTTGTGGAGCGTGAGGATCATCATCTTGTCGAGCTCTATGACCTCCTTCACGATCTCTGTGTAGGGCTTGCTCTCCTGTTCGATCTTGCCCACTTCGTCTATAACTATCACGTCCGCATTATCCCTGGACCACTCGATCGCGGGGATGGCGACCTGATCGAACGCCTTCAGGTCAACCCCAAACTTGCCGATCCTGATCCTCGAGTTGATGCTCCTGTGTGCGAATATGATCGACGTCTTGCTGTGCCAGTCGGTAACCCTCAGCCCGACCGGGTCCCTTCCGTCCATTACCTTCTCTGTGAGTATACCGCCCACAACGTTTCCTTCCTTCTCCAGTATGTCTATCGTCTTCAACAGGGTCTGGGTCTTTCCCACTCCGGGCAGACCCGCAAGAGAAATCTTTACCTTCATTCCTTGAGCACCTTGAACCTCATCAGCGGGTATTTCATCGCAGATATCCATGCCATCCTTCCCTCGACAGTCGCCTTTCCATACCTTATATGCACCTTCACGTCCATCATTTCGCCGAGCAGGGTCTTGTACTTGTAGTTGGGATGCGATTTCCCAACCTTCCGCCTGTCGATGCTGACCTTCACCTTCGTCACGAACGGCTGCGCTTCCACCGCCTTCTCGATTGCCCTCTCGAGGAAGTCCACGTTGCTGTCGTTGATCGGGATTCCGGTATACTGGTGATAGACTGAACCTAGTTTCACTCCTGCCTCAAAAATCGCCCTCTCTTTATCGGTACAGGAAAAATAGTTGTTTGCGGGGTCGACCACAATACTTTATAGCATAATCCCAGATAAAACTTGTTTATATTGTAACCCGTCGTTCCTCGGTACCATCAGGAATCGATGCAGTTCATCTATGCCTCAATCGTAGGCCGCGTTGATCGCTGAAATGTGCAGCAACAGGGCATACTTCAGTGCCTCCTCATTGATGTCGAACACGCTGGAGTGCTTTGATACCTCTCTCCCCTTTATCTTGCCAGTGCCGAGGAAGGCGAATGCACTTGGGACCCTGGAGCAGTAGTATGCGAAATCCTCTCCACCCATTGTGGGTTGAGCGTTTACCATCTTGACGTATTCTGATGCGACCGAATCGATCTTCCTGCCAAATTTTTCATCGTTGATCAGTGGAGGCAACTCCCGGACATAGGTCACATCGACGTGTTCTCCTCTGAAGCTAGTAACTTCAGTCTCGATCGTCTCCGAGTCTTCCAGTAAATATGTTCTGACAGTACCACCCATCTTAACTTCGGCAGGTATTATGTTGTTCGCCTTTCCTCCATTCACGTATCCTATGCTCACCACGGCGGAGTTCAGTGGATTGATCCTTCTAGCTGGGACGGTAAGGAGGTACTGGATTATCCTTGCTGATTCTAGAACTGTGTCGTATGCGAGGTGCGGATATGCGCCGTGGCCTCCGTCTCCCTTGACCACTATCTCAAAGGTGTCAACTGCGGCCATCGCCTTCCCCTTGCAGATCGAATACTCTCCCACATTCAGTGATGGCCAGGAGTGCAATCCGAATGTGTTGTGCACTCCGTCAAGAGCACCTCCCTGTATCATCATCGATGCCCCCTTCCCTATCTCCTCACCCGGCTGGAATATGAACCTGACGGGTTTCACGCTGAGCCTCTTGCAGTAGATCATTGCCCCCATAAGTGCGGAGGTGTGAAGGTCATGGCCACACGCGTGCATCCTTCCCTTTTCCTTGGAAGCGAAAGAAAGGCCTGTTTCCTCCACGATTGGCAGAGAGTCCATGTCAGCCCTGAGTGCTATTCTCGGAGACTTGCCAGAATCCACGATGAGCCCATTCCCCACCTCCTTCACTGCATATCCAAGGTCCTGTGCTAGTTTTCTTACGTAGTTCTTGGTCTCGACTGTGTCCATTCCCAGTTCGGGGTTCTGGTGTATGTGCCTCCTGTACTCCACCATAAGTGGATAGATCTTTTCTACCTCTGTCAGGTCAATCAATCAATCGACCTCCTTCTACCTGTACCCTATTCAGGAATTCGTAGTCGAGGGAAACTCCTATCCCCGGTCCGTCGAGCGGGGTGATGCGGCCGTCCTCCATCGTGAAGACCTCGTTGGTGATGTCCTTCACGAAGTATCTGGAGTTCGGGGAGGTGTCTCCAGGCATGTTGACGAGGACGTTGGAAGCGAGTGAGACGTTGAACGACCTGCCTATTCCGGTCTCAAGCATACCCCCTATCCAAATCCTGACACCATTCTCCTTTGCCTTTTCCATAATGTCCAGGGAGTTCTGAAGTCCTCCGACCCTCCCAGGTTTTATGTTTATGACGTCCACAGCATCCCTCTCAATCGCATTGGTTGCAGATTCAACAGACTCGATGCTCTCGTCGAGGCATATCGGAGTCTTCATCTCCTTCCTGAGTTGAGTGTGACCGTTGATGTCTTCGAGAGGAAGGGGTTGCTCAATGTACAGCAAATTGAACTCGTCCAGCCTCTTCAGCAACTTGAAGTCGCCTCTGGTGAATCCCTGGTTGGCATCAACGCTTAGAGGTATGTCCCCGAACCTCTCTCTTATGGCTTTCAGTAGTTCGGTGTTGTACCCCTTCTCTATCTTCACCTTGATCCTCCTGTAACCGAGTTTCAGCGATTGCTCTATCGTCTTCAGCTCATCGTCAACTGTCGACATACCGATAGAGATTCCGACGTCAGCCTGTCCCTTGCTCTTGCCCAGGAACTTGTGAAGTGGTTTACCCTCCCTCTTGGCGTTTATGTCCCACAGCAGCATCTCCATGGCACCTTTGGCCATGTTGTGCCCCCTGATAGCTCGGGCCTTCTCGTTGAACTTTTCCGGTTCGAGGTCTGGCGAAAATATGCCCCTGAGGTGATCGTTTATGACGTGCAGAACGGTGAAGTTGTCTTCGTAACCGTATAGGGGAGCATCGTCTGTAACGGCTTCGGCAAATGCCCTAGTCTCGCCCTCCCGATACATCAGAAGTACGGCGTCTCTGTTCAGTTGCGTACCAAAACTCGTCTTGAATGGTTTGACGAGTGGGATAGATATCTTGCTGTAGGTTAACATACAGGATGAATGCACTACCTCAACTAATAATTTTTTCGACTAGAGGTCGAGCATCGCACGACGGGCATCGTTCTCTCTCCAGTGGCTCTCCCAACAGGGCTAGTCAGTGCAGCGAGCCCCTCAGGGCACTCACGAGGGAGCTGATGTCCTCGGTGGAAGTGAGTCCGATGAAAACGTCCTCCAGGTTTCTCTCCTTCAGGAGCTCAGATGTCTTACCCTGGGCAACTATCTTCCCTGATTTCATGATCGCGATCTCCTCGCACACGTTTTCAGCTATCTCGAGTATGTGGGTGGAAAATACGACTGTCATTCCATCCTGAGAAAGGCTCCTCAGGAGGTCCCTGAAAATCTTTGCAGATTGAGGGTCGAGTCCGTTTATGCTCTCGTCAAGTATGAGTATTTTAGGGGCATGAATGAGGGAAGCAATGATCGAGACCTTCTGCCGCGTACCGAACGAGAGGCTTCCAATGAACTGGTCGTTGTACTCTTCCATTCCAAATGCCCTTGTCAGATCGCCTGCCCTCCTCTCAGCTATGTCCTTTGGTATTTCCCTTATAGACCCGACGAAGCTGAAGTACTCGTACGGAGTGAGGCTCTCGTACAGGTAAGGAGTCTCCGGAACATAACCCACTATCTTCCTGATCCCGATCTGGTCCAGTTTTGCGTCAATTCCGTCTATCGACACCGTTCCCCTGTCAAACTGGGAGATCCCGGCCATTATCCTTAGGAGCGTTGTCTTGCCGGATCCATTGGGTCCGAGTATCCCGTAGATCTCTCCCGTCTGGATCTCTATCGAGAAATCGGACAGCACCTCCTTATCGCCGTAGAACTTGCTTAGCGATTGGACCTTGATCGACACATAAAGAATAGAGTAACTGAACTATTTACTTTTTCCAGGGAGCTGTTCCAGTGTTTCCTGCATTTCAGCATACCCGATCCGAGACGGTTCCAATATTGCAAGATGGTTGGTCCTTAATTCCATTCTAAAGACCCAAAGAGAATTGGGTGAAGCGAATCAAAATGAGAAAATTAATACTGGCAACAATTATGAGGGGAAGTGGTCTCCGCAAGATTCAAGGCAATACTTCCCTCCCCAACTGTTTCCCTGAACAACAAGTTCGCAGAACTCAAGGAGAGGGGCGAGAACCCGATATCGTTTGGAGTGGGAGAGCCGGACATGACGACACCGGAGGATGTGATAGACTTTGCAGCAAACAAAGCTAGGGAAGGGAAAACGCACTACACCCCTTCGATGGGAATAAGGGAACTCAGGGAAAAGATCGCACTTAAGTACAAGAAAATGACTGGCAAAGATGTAAAGTCAAGAGACGTTATAATCACTCCAGCTAAGTTTGCAATAAACATGGCGGTCCAGTCTGTCCTAGAGCCCGGGGACAACGTTCTGATACAAGACCCCAGTTTCGTGTCCTATCCAGAGATCATAAAGATCGCCGGCGGGACTCACAGGTATTTCCCATCAAGGGAGGACGGGAGCCCGGACATAGAGCGATTGAAGGAACTGATTGACAATAAGACCAAAATGATCATAATAAACTCGCCCTCAAATCCCCACGGGTGGGTAGCGTCTGGTGATGACATGAAAGGAATAACCGATGTGGCAACAGACAACAATCTGTACGTCGTTTCGGACGAGATATACCAGAGCATAATCTATGATGGCAGGCACATATCTCCACTCTCCTACCCTGGAATGGAGGACAGGTCGTTCATCGTGAACGGTTTCTCCAAGAGCCACGCGATGACGGGCTGGAGGATAGGATACCTCATATCACCGCCCGGGTTCACGACTTACATAGACTCCTACCAGCAACACACCATCACGTGCGCACCATCCGTTTCTCAGTATGCAGCTCTGAAGGCGATAGACGAGCCGAAGTTTCCGGAAGAGCTGAGAAGAACATTCCAGAGGAGGAGAGACCTACTCTACTCTATCCTCTCCGAGACGGACAAGATGGATTTTAAGAAACCAGCAGGCACGTTCTACGCCTTTCCGAAACTAAAGACGGGGGTATCGGGAGAAGAATTCTCTAGCGCACTCCTCGAACAGAAGAGAGTTCTTGTAACACCAGGATCGGGATTTGGCCCGTCGGGCGCTGACAGGATCAGGCTCTCTTTCGCTCTTTCGGACGAAGATCTGGTGGAGGGGGCAAACAGGATCGTCGAATTCCTGTCCTCTGAGCATTCAAGACCCTGAAAAATGGCGAAGTTCTGATGAAACTTACTTCCTCTTTTTCCTGTAGGCTGTATACTTCATCTGGTCAAATTCAAGTATGTGCTTTATTTTCTTGGAAATGAGATACTTGCTCATGTCTTCAGAAATGTCCCTGACGTATGTCTCGGGCAGTGGAGCCAGTATCGTGATTTCCTTCTTGTCCAGGGGGAAAATCATCCTGAGCTTCCCTTCCCTCGTGTAACCCTCAGGCTTCCTGTTGTTCTTTATGTCCTGCATGTTGAGCATAACGATCACGTCCCTGTGATCAGGCTCGTCCTCCATCTCGTTCGTTTCCTTGAAAAAGAGTTCCATCATGCCCCTGAAGCTCTTCTCTAGCTGCTTCCACTCGAAGTTCTGCGGAAAAATAATGTGCCCGCTCCAGTTTTTCATGTGACCCCCCTATCTTGCTTTTGATCGCTTCTTTATTGTCATCGGTATGGCATTGTTCTCGTACTCGATAAGCGCAATTCTGAGTGGATCTATCACGTCTTTTGGGATCTCAATGATTATTGGTGCGCCCATGGAGATTTGAAGTGCCCTAGCACCAACTATTCTGGCCTTTTCGTACTTTGTATACTTTTTATTAACCATCAAACCACCCGTTGGAACCTCCAAAACACTCGCTAAAGTCACGTAACTCCCTTTTGTGGTGATAACTTACTGCCTATTAAGCTTGTTATTTGGTCCAAGAAATGCTTGTCCTCGTTTGTGAAAGGGTCCACGAAATCGCTGTCTATGTCGATCTCTCCCGTCACTCTCCCCTCGTCGAATATCGGGGCCACGATCTCAGATTTCGTTTCTGGAAAGCAGGCTATGTATCTGGAGTCCTTGGACACATCTGGAACCACGACCGTCAGCTCCTCTTTGGCGGCCAGTCCGCAGATTCCATCTCCCACCTTTATCACGGTGAGCGGGAAAACCCACACGCTTTAGCGGTGGGATGAGAGCGAACAGTAAAACCAATTACCTATCAAGGAATATATTAAACGATGTTCAGGAC
>CAYMEF010000027.1:0-18154 GCA_964389625.1 uncultured Thermoplasmatales archaeon | reverse complement strand
GTCCTGAACATCGTTTAATATATTCCTTGATAGGTAATTGGTTTTACTGTTCGCTTTCATCCCACCGCTAAGGCATGTGGGTTTTCCCGCTCACCGTGATAATCAAAATAGAAAAGGCGTGCTAAATTCTTAAGACCCGTCGGTCTATTGCATCAAGTCTTCCGGCCTGACGGGAGTCTTCCTAAGCCTCTTGCCACTCGCCCTTTCAACCGCCCTTATAAGTGCAGTTGGTACTCCTATCGTTGGAGATTCGCCCAATCCTTTTGCTCCGTGAGGCAGGGATGATCTGTTCTCTGCTATCTTGACACCGAACGTCGGTATGTCCTCTGCGAGAGGGACTCCAGAATCCGATATGCTAGATGTAAGCAGCTGTCCGTCCTCACTGTAGAGCAACGATTCGTGCAAGGTCTGACCTATTCCCTGGGCCATACCTCCGTGGATCTGACCGATTACCATGTCCCTGTTGAGCGCACGTCCGACGTCGTAGTATGCGTTGCACTTCTTGACGCGCACGTTTCCGAATTTGCCGATCTCTACAGTGGCAAGATTGGCTCCAAAGGAGTTGATGTCTCTCCTGGTCTCGTCGTTCACGAACTCATCGTAGTCTCCTGAAAGGAGTAAATCGGGGGAATAACTTCCGTGCTCCCTAGAAACTGTTTCTCTTAACTTCCTGCATGCCTGCACGAGGGCAGCTCCACCCACCATGGCGGACCTGCTTCCCCACGCACCCTCTCCGAACTTCGTCATTTTGGTATCCCCTCTGTACAGGGTCACAGTGTCCTCTGAAACTTCGAGTTCCTCGTTGACGAGTCTTTTCACGAACACCTCGTGTCCCTGACCGTGGCTGTTGCCTCCGAGCCAGACGCTCACCCTTCCATCCTTCACCAGTACCCGAACGCTCTCCCCCGTGTAGAGGGCTGGAACGAGAACAAAGAAAGACATGCCCACTCCCTTCGTAAGCCTAGCTTCCCTCCTGTATTCCAGCTCGTTCACCGCACTCTCAAAGAATGGTCTTGCGGCATCGATCTTCATCCCAAGGGGGGACTTGAACGGCTTGTCGCTCGTGTTGAGCAGCCTGACGTCCACAGGGTCCATTTTCAGCTCGTCAGAGAGGAGGTCGACCATCCTCTCGATGAAGTAGGATGCCTCTGGCCTACCGGCCCCACGGTACGGCCCCTGCGGTACCTTGTTTGTGAGGAGGGACTTGCCTCTAACGAATGCCTTCTCTATCGCATACGGGCCAGACATCATGAATCCGATGTACTGTGCCGAGAACCCACCCGATCCAGTCCCATAAGCACCTGCATCCACCAGTACCTCCCCCTTCATTCCAGTGATCTTTCCGGTCCTCTCAGCAAATATCTTTACCTTCCCCCTCACTCCTCTCCCGGGATTGGTGGAAGAGAGGTGCTCCCTCCTCGTCTCGATCCACTTTACTGGTTTCACGTATTTCATCGATGCGTAAGATGCGATCACGTACTCCGGGTACAACCCTCCCTTTGAACCGAACGCCCCACCCGTGTCGGTCTGCATCACCCTCACGTGGTCTGGGTCCAGGGCCAGAGACTCGACAAGCCCCGTCTTTATACTGTTCACCGACTGGGTAGATATCCAGACATTCAGTATACCGTCCTCATAGCTGGCCACTATACCCCTGGGCTCTATCGGGTTGGTGGAGACCCTGTCGTTCTCGAGGGTATCCTCAAGCACTATGGGAGAACCTGGGTCGGGAAAATCCTGTCCCTGAGTCGCTTCCACCAACACATTGCTATTCATTCCGTTGTGTATTGGTTCTGACGAAAGGGCATCTTCAAAGGTGACCACCGGCTTGAGTGGTTCGTAATCCACGTCTATAGATTCCAGGAGGTCTGTAGATTTGTACCTGTCCGTTCCAAAGACCGCTGCAACCGGTTGTCCCACATAGTTTACAGTCCCCTTTGCGAATACTGGTTCTATCGATAGCGCAGCACTTGGGCTCGCTCCTTCTCCCACCGCTGCCATACCCGCTCCGAGTTCGCTACCGTTGAGACCTCCTTTAAGGCTCAGTATTCTAGCGCGTGCATATGGACTTCTAAGCACAGACATGTACAACATTCCCTGCAGCTTTATGTCGTCAACGAAATGCCCCTTTCCGAGTACGAACACAGTTGGATCGTATGCCAAGTCCCTCTCTTCCCAGTTGATTGTTGCCATTTCTATCTCACCGCGATCTCCTGTCTCTCTTCTTTCTCTTTCATTAGCTGGGCTCCATACTTTATAGAATCTACGATGCTCTGATATCCGGTGCACCTGCAAAGGTTTCCGGAGAGATTTTTCCTGATCTCTTCCTCTGTCGGGTTCTTGTTCTTCTTGAGGAGCCAGAACGAAGTCATCAGAATACCTGATGTACAGTAACCGCACTGGAGACCATGCTTTTCCAGAAAGGCTTTCTGGAGTGGATGGAGTTCGCCATCTCTTGAGATTCCCTCTATGGTAGTGATGTCCTTTTCGTTCGCCTGTACGGCGAGCATAGTGCATGACTTTATGGCTTTGCCGTTCACTAGTACGGTACATGCACCACAGTTGGACGTATCGCAGCCCACGTGAGTACCCGTCAATCCCATATCCTCCCTGAGGAAATGGACCAGCAATTTTCGTGGCTCTACCTCTGCTTCGATCTCCTTTCCGTTCACCCTAAGTTTTATCCTATTCATCTATCTCACCAGTGCCCTCTCGTACGAGAGATTTATTGCCTCTTCGGCTATCCTCCCGAGTACCTTTTTCTTGTACTCGGAAGTACCGTAAAAGTCGGTAGAGGGGTTCGATTCTGAGACCACGATCTTCGCCGCTTCCTTCGCGATAGAGTCGTTTATCTTCTTTCCCACCACAAAGCGCTCTGCGGCTACCGCTCTTCCCGGCTTCGGTGCAACCGAAGTGAGGCCCATACCTGCCGACTTCACCCTCTCGTGGTCGTCGAGCGTCAAGTGAACTGCTACTGCAGCAACAGAAAAATCGCCCGCGTTCTTCTTCTGCTTAATGTAACACCCTCCACTGCTCACCTCTGGTTCGGGGACCAGTATCTGGCTCAGAATCTCCCCCTCTTCCAGAACGGTGGTGAAAGAGTCGGTAATGAATGAATCGGCATTCACGGTCCTCGTTCCCTTCTTTCCAACGATCTCGAGTTTTCCCTTGAGTGCGATGACGGCTGCAGGCATGTCGTTCGACGGATCTCCGTGCGACAGGTTACCGCCTACCGTCCCCCTATTCCTAATTAGAGGATCGGCAATCTGAACCGCCGTTTCGTACAGAATACGATACTTTTCTTTCACAAGCTCGTTATCCTCCAGGTCGCTGATGGTTACAAGCGCCCCTATCTTAAGGTACCCGCCTTCCTCCCTGACCTCCCTCATTCCCTCGACGCCGGATATGTCAACGACGTAAGGGAACGACGCTATTCTGAGCTTGAGCAGCGGTATGAGGCTCTGACCGCCGGCCATCAACTTAGCCTCTCCGCCGTATTTGGATAGCAGTTCGAGCGCTTCTTCCACTCTTGTTGGAGCAAAATATTCAAACGAGGATGGGTGCACGAACGTCCAGACAAATTTCGTATTTAAGAATTAAGAGTGAGTCCCGGACTAAATGTCTATAACGGGGGAGGAAGATGAAAGATGCACTCCCTCTCCTCCTGGATTGAGCCTAGACATCTCAAGCGGCTAGGTACCAGTTGAATACCTCGTCCGCTTCCATGACCCCACCGTAAGAATAGCCGAAGAATGTGAAGTTCAGGTATTCTCCGTGGACCAAGACGGTTGAGTTCAACGCTGGGCTCGTTCCGTTGTACTCGACTGCAACCATCGAACCGCTATCGTTCAGCAGGAACAACGAATGACCGTTGACTGAGAGGTCGCTGGATACCCTGCCATATGCATAGTATTCATGGTGGTCCTTCATCTGATGGGGGCTCGTTGCTACGGTAACGGGAATTAGCGCGTACACAGCAATAGCAACGACCACTATTACGGCTATAGCTGCAAGGAGCTTACTTACCACGCCTACGCAGCGCAATATTTCCATTTTAATTCTTCGATTGGTCTCGCTTCATAGTGCTCAAATATATGAAATTGGAAAGATGGTTACACGGGCAGAGAGCTCTGTTATTCCCTGCATGCTTCTAAATGGCGTTCACAGCGAACCCTGCCACGAATCCGAACAGCATACCGACGTATACGAGAGATTGTGTCCTTGATACTTCTGCTTGTCTGAACAGGTTTCTCAGCATCGGGATTATTACGTATATTATAGCTCCGATCGCCAGACCATCAAAGAGTATGTTGAGATAGGGGTTGACGTAGTAGTATCCTATCAGACTTCCCGCAATGGTAGGAAAACCACCAATGAAATACAGACCCGCAAGGAAGGCGGTCTTTGGTTTCTCCCTTCCGAAGAAGGGGGATGCTATTGGGAAACCCTCTGTGAAGTTCTGCAGCACGAACCCTATCAATATTACCAGGAACAGTCCGATCAATCCCACGGCATATGCTGCACCGAATACGAGACCTTCCGTGAGGTTCTGGAGCCCCATTCCTATCGCCACTACGAGTGCAACCCTTGACGGAACATAGGTGTCATTTGCGGATGATCTCCTCCCCGGGTTCTCGATAGCAAACAGAAGGGTAAAGAGACCCGCTACGGCAAAAACAAAGAGGAGTGACATCGTGGGATTTGCGATGTAGGAACCTGATGCATAGATCCGGGACGCGACATCGGAGAAAACGTCGCCAGCGATGAAAACAAGTATCCCGGCTGCAAAGGCCACGAGAAGAATTATAGACCTATCGCCCATTTTCCTTCTCATTATGATCGGAAAAGAAAGGTAAATAGAGAACCCCATGACGAGTGACATCCCGATCATCTCAAATAGAGACCTGTCGAACACTCTACATCGCTCCAACTCTTCTCGAAAAACTGCAATCAGGTCTGGTCATAATTAGGTTACCCTAATTTCTTTAGTTGTCTTAAAATATAACCTTTATCTCGCTAGCGTGATGACAAAACGGAGTACTTTTCACAAGACCCGAAGAAACTAATTATTACCACGTTGCAATAACTTAAGGAGTTAGATGAATCGAGAAATTCATTCTCCTCGGGGAAACAAATTGATAACCAAGGGGTGGGGTCAGGAAGCCGCACTCAGACTGCTTATGAATAATCTGGACCCGATGGTCGCAAAGGATCCAAGCAATCTAATCGTATATGGTGGTAAGGGGAAGGCTGCCAGAAACTGGGACGCGTACGACAAAATTGTCGCTTCCCTCAAGGCACTGGAAAACGACGAAACCCTGATAGTACAGTCCGGGAAACCTGTGGGTATTTTCAGGACGACCGAGGACTCGCCTCGGGTCCTCATAGTCAATGCGCAAATAGTCCCTCACTGGGCCACGGACGACATCTTCTGGAACCTCGAGGCCCACGGGCTCACCATGTACGGCCAGATGACTGCGGGATCCTGGGTCTATATCGGAACTCAGGGTGTCCTGCAAGGGACGTATGAAACTCTCTCTGCGCTCGCTAGGAAAGAATACCATTCCGATTCCCTGAATGGCAAGTGGGTGCTGTCTTCTGGACTGGGAGAGATGGGAGGGGCGCAACCTCTGGCTATAAAGATGAACGAGGGAGTCGCAGTTGTGGTGGAAGTAGACATGGAAAAGATAAAAAGGAGACTCAGGGACAAGTACCTTGACGAATGGACAGATTCGCTGGACCAAGCGCTACGGTTGAAGGACGAGGCCATCAGAGATGGGAACCCAAAATCGATAGGTCTCCTGGGCAATGCAGCTACGGTCTACGAAGAACTCGTCAAAAGAAAGGTAGTACCAGATGTGGTGACCGATCAAACGGCAGCGCACGACATAAACCTGGGATACATTCCGGAAGGGTTTGACGTGAAGGGAGCTTATCAGTTTAGGGACAAGAACCCTGGAGAATACAAAAAGAAGGTATACGAATCGATAGTTAAGGAAGTAAGTGCAATAATATGGTTCAAGGATAAGGGTTCGAATGTCTTTGACTACGGGAACAATCTTAGAACCAGAGCGAAAGAAGGGGGTTATTGCAGGGCATTTGAGATACCAGGTTATGTTCCTAGCTACATCAGAGACCTCTTCACGATAGGATCCGGACCCTTCAGGTGGCTCGCTCTTTCGGGAGAGCCTAATGACATTTTTGCGATCGATGACAAGATAATTGAGAATTTCAAGGAAGACGAACATCTATTAAAGTGGATCAAGCTTGCGAAGGAAATGGTACACTTCCAGGGCCTTCCTGCAAGGATCTGTTATGCAAAGTACGGTCAGAGAGAGCGGCTCGGACTGATGATAAATGACATGGTAAGGGACGGGGAGCTTTCCGCTCCCATAGCTATAGGAAGGGACCACCACGACACCGGTTCCGTCGCATCGCCCTACAGGGAAACAGAAAACATGAAGGACGGAAGTGATGCAATAGCAGACTGGCCAATCCTTGACGCGCTTTTGAATGCGATCTCAGGCGCCTCGTGGGTGAGCGTCCACCACGGAGGCGGAACTGGAATCGGAAACAGCATTCACTCGGGTCTTGTCATAGTAGCGGATGGGACGAGGAATGCAGAGGAAAGAATAAAGAGGGTACTGAATGCTGACCCTGGCATGGGAGTGATTAGGCATGCAGACGCAGGTTACAAGAGCTCGATCGATGTTATAGAGGGAGGGGTCAAATTCAAGACTCCGTATTTTCCGTGAGCCTTAAATTCTGGACATCGGAGGCATTCGGGCGACAAGCTAGCTTGAGTCTAACTCATTGCACTAATTTCCGCCTAAACGAGCGCCGTTGAGTTTGTTAGGGCCACATCAATGTCTTCCATTACGAACTCGTACTGGGCTGCATGTCCAGCGGCTATGAACAGGCTCAGGGTTACTCCGAGGACCGTCTCGGAGTATACAGCCGTGAAGTAATTGAAACCATTCAACGTTCCGTTCTTTATCGTGATGTTAAGAGGGGATGCTTTAGCGGCTAGACTTACATATATCAGGCTGTAGTTAGAGTTTGCTTGAGCAGTCGTATTGAACTCTATAGACTGTATCAGTATGTACGCAGGGATTGAACCAACGGCAGTTTCATTGAACACGACTTCGTTATAGGCTACCTCTGACGAGTTACCTCCAGAACTAGATCCAGTCTGATTTTTGTAGTGTGTTGTAAAATTCTTCCCAGACATATTTGCCACCCTCGCTGGAGAGACAGTTCCAAGGTGATAGGTAGAGCTATTGCCACCTGGGCCGTTCCCCCTGTGGGAAGATATGTAATAGACTCCAACTAATGCGGCCGCTATTACCACTACCACGACGGCAACTACGATCATCTTGTTCTTGGTAACACCAAGATTTGGTGCAGATGGTTGATTGCTTCCAGACCCGGATTGTGTCATTTCAGAATTGACACAAGATCCGTATATAAATCCGTTGGTCCAATTTTCAAACGCACAGTGGGCACGAACGCCACCAGCAATTGTTACGAATAATTTATATAGAAGAGATAATTCGCATTTCATGGACTTAGTAGCGATGAGCCAAAAATCTCTTGGCCTCCCCGGAAGACAGTCTTTCCCACCTCCCAGAGATTCAAGCTATCTCACCATCCCCTCAAAACTCGCTAAACTCTCAGAAGGAAGGGACGACAGGACTGACTATGATTCCGTGTTCACGCTTGTGCGAAAGGCCGTCAAGTCAGTGATCAACAAGGAGAGAGTTGGCCTGGGATTGGCCCTTGCTGACCTCCCTTCTCAGCTCGGAGCGTTCTGGGAGGTAGGGGGAAACTACATCGTGATGAACAGGAACCTGCTTGACGCACTGAAGTATGCCCGCAGACCAAGCGAAGAGATAAACTCCTTCGTCTTTGTGATACTTATGCACGAATACATTCACTCTCTTGGGGAGCTGGACGAGTACATGGCAAGAGAGATTACTGCGAAAATATGCGCGACCATATTTGAAGAGGGTCATCCCGCATTTGAGATGGCAACTAGAGATCCATGGCAGGTATACCCCTTCCTTATGCAGGTCCCGAACGGAAATGGAGAGAACCTGAGGATAATCAACAACTTCGACTCTGATTCCGTTTCTTACATCATGTGAGATCTAATAACCACTTCATCCAGTATCTAGCTGGCCAAAGAACTCCGCGGTAACCGCCTTCCGTGTCCTAACTGGAAGCAGTCAGCAGCACCGTCAAAACTGAAACGTTCAGCACTACCGGAGATGATGAATTAACAGTTATCTTACCCTGACCGTTCCCGATGTTTACGAAAGCGATTGTCAACCCTCCGACGTTTGAAATCTCCTTCAGAAATGAAGCGTAGAATTGATATTCCAGTGCTGACGTATAGGTCAGACTGAAATTACCACTTAGCGTCAGTACATCCTTCGAGAGCGTAGTAATGGAAACGGCAAACGGGGACTGGGGTGAAACGCTGACGGGTCCTCCTTGAATGTTGTATAGATCTAGGGATAATACCGTGGAACCATTCGCGGGCGGCAGCACCTTAATAAAATTGGATTGAAGTGTCGAGTTTATTATAGGGCTGCTCCCGTACTGTTCGTAAAAGAGTGAAGAAAGTTCAAACCTGAAAGCCTCGTTCACAAAATATCTGTTCTCCGTTACCACAAATATGCTTCCTCCCGAGGATATACTCTCGCTGGAATTACTAACTGTGATGTATCCAGAGGACCCCTTTGTGGGCGAAGAGAGAGTCAGTTCTCCTGTTGTTGGAGTCGTGAAGAGGGGTATATAGTTCGACTGAAGGTCGAAAGTGACAGATGCAGATTCCCCTTGCTGATAGTTCAACGAAAGCAGGCTAAGAGTACTCGTAAGCTGGAGTAGATCATTCATCACTCCGGACGAGTACTGCTCCTCATATGAAGTCATCTCAGCGGGTACATAACTAGAAACGAAGAGACTGAGAATGAACACGAATATCAGTATGGCGAATATGGCTCCCACAGCTGCCGCAACACCCTCCTCTTCATACTTGACAGTTCTCACAACGCCCTCCTATCTCCCCCCGCAAGGGAATCTTCTGTATTTGAGGAGCGGAAGCTCTCTATCTCTGACACAAAATCCGTTGAGTTGATTCTTTCTCTCTTCCTCAATCTTTCTATCAGTTCCAGTCTTCTGTTCGTGTCAAGATTCAGATACTCAACTGTCTCGTTTTCAGACCTTATGATCTGATCCAAGAAGTAAGAGTGACCGCTGAATACCAGTTTATCGGAGGCAGGGTCCCATTCGAAAGCAGTATTCGTTTCAACCTCGTTCGAATACTTATCGATACCTACGATTTCAACTATTTTCTTTACCCTGCGAAGCATAGCAGCGCCTCTCCTTACTTGGCCCTGAAGGACGACGATGTTGAGGGACGAAAGCATGGAACGGGGAATGTTGAGAGGTTCACCTTCCAGCCTATGAATAAAAGATGGAATGTCGCTCGAATGAAAGGTGGCTATGGCGGACTGTCCCGTGGCCATAGACTGGAAAACTGTGTATGCCTCACGTCCTCGCACCTCTCCGATTACGACAAAGTTGGGTCTCTGCCTCAGGCTATTTACCAAGAGGTCAAACATATCGAATTCCCCGATCCTTTTACCCGTCGCTGGATTTACGTCTCCCGTACCCTGGCGTGTGACGGTCTGGACCCAGTTCTCGTGAGGAATCTTCAGTTCCCTGGTGTCTTCGATGCTCACTACCTTCTTGTTCACAGGAACGAATAGCAATATGGAGTTGAGCGTGGTCGTTTTGCCAGACGCTGTCCCACCCACTATGAACATATTCTGTCCCTTCTCCACCGCACGCCAGAGGTATACCGCAGCATAGGGATCCAGAGTTCCAAGTTCAACCAGGTCAAGAGGTGTGAAAGGCTCGTCCCTAAATCTTCTGATGGTGAAAGAGGGACCATTCGTGGTCACTTCCCTTCCAAGCGTAGCCTGGAGTCTAGATCCATTTTGTAGCGTGCAGTCGACCATTGGAACCGCTATGGAGATGTGTTTTCCAGAGCGCTGAACGATCAGTCTAATGTAATTGTCCAGCTCGTTGTCGTCCTTGAATGCCACGTTGGAGGCCAGGGGACCATATCTCCTGTGAACGATAAACACCGGGGCCGAAGTTCCCACGCAGGATATGTCTTCAACGTTGTTGTCTAGGAGAGGAACTTCCACTGGGCCGAAGCCCTCGAACTCCCTCACAAAGAAATACAGAATCTTTTCAATCTCCAGTTCCTCGAGATTTCTGGCCGGGATTCTACTGTATCCGTTGAGGAATTCCCGAATTCGATTCGTTCTATCTTCCCTTGTTCGAGGGAAGGAATCCAGCGAAGCAACGAATGCCTGCCTCGCTTTCTCGTAGAAGTCCATCAAGTCTTGATTAAGGGTAGGCTCAATCACCATGTAGCTGAGAGTTCCACTCTCTTTCTCCTTGACGATCATGACCCTTGAGAAAGGTGGCCGTATTTCGTACTCCTCGATAAGTTCCATCCCTGGTTGCAGTGCGACGGGTTGACACAGATCCTCTGATTTGAACCTCGAAGCGAACACCCCAGCCGAATCTTTTGGGCTACCTATGGGTGATGACGGCATCACACACCTCCAGCAAACAATATGGCGATGTATCCCACTGCGGCAAGCACTGCTGCGTACAGGAGACCGCTCCTGTACCTGCCGTCACCTAGTACACCTGCCATAAGCCCCGCCCCTACTCCCTGTATGATGGCCACGCCTGCGAATATGACCTTCACCGTTGGGATAGAGCTGAGGTTGAGTAGACCGAGAGAGGATGATGTCGTATACCCCGCAAGCTGTCTGGTCATCACGGGAAAGAACTGGACGTCGAGTATAAGTACGGTCAGCAGAAACACGGCATAGGCAATAACCAGAATGACAACGTAACTCCCTAGTTGAGAATATTTCTCCTTATTCAAGAACTGAATCTCCTTGGAATTCTCAGCGATCAGGTTGAGGACTTCCGAAACATTTCCTCCCGAGAGGTTGGATTCGATTACAGTAGCTACGAGCCTAGTGATGAATTTCGAATTGCTTCTCCTTGCAAATTCGGAGAGCGCCTCTTGGACCGAGACCCCCCACCTAATCTGTGCCGCCATCTTCTTGATTTCATCGGTAAGGGAACCATAATTCTCGTCAGAAGCGACTGTTATGGAGTCGGCAAGGTTCGACCCAAACTTGGATGCCTCTGCCACGTCCCTTAGAAAGTCTGGAAGTCTTATCTCCATCTCTCGAATTTTTTTGCGCACGATCAGATCCTGTGCCCCTATCGGTGCAAGGAAAATGAATATACCCAACACGATGAAATCGAGAAGTCCCTGATAATTCTCGGAACTTGTAAGAAAGACGTACATTCCTACAGAGATCGAAATGATCCCAAGCACGAGTGAGATGCCAGCGATTCTGTTCACGATATCTGCACCTCCTTGTTGACGCTCGAAACCAGCACCACGAAGGTTGCGATCAATGCAGGGAGAACCAGGAAAGAGAAGAGCAGCAGGAAAGTGAGGGCGACACCCAGGGCATTCCTTGTTACGACGGCCATGACTCCAACTATTACTATGAGAAAGAGTGGGAGTGCGACACCGATTGTCACATAGGTCTCGGCGAAAACAGAGACGCTTTCCGCATTCTTCTTCAGCGATATCCTCAGCCTGCTCTGATATTCTGATGACTTGTTCACAAAGTAAGGTTTCAGTCTTGCACCAGCGGTAGAGGTGGCTACCGCACCCTGAAGGAACCTTTCCCATTCCGCTGATGGACTCTTCTTTGCAGCGTTTCCCATCGCCGAGAATATGTCTACGCCGAGAAGTTCGGTTTCCCTGCTTATCTTTCCGGCCTCTTTGCTCACTTCACCGAACTCCTCCGTCTTGGAGAGTTTCATCATAATTGTGCTGATCGGGACGTCTGCACTGGCCATCGCTGAAACGAATGCAAAAGCTGCCCCCAGGTCGTCATCGATTTTCCTGCGTCTGGATGATATCTTCATTCTCGGGTACAATAGACCAAGGCTGAGTACGAGAAGGAATGATACCGGTATCAGGACGACAAATATCAGATAGTAGAGGCCGCTATAATACGCCAAAAGAGCAAAAATGACGAGAAGGGCCGAGACCACAAAAGAGTCGAGTATGAGTCTGCTGAGATATTCTAAAGAGCTGCCTCTTATTTCGGCCCTGTCCAGTTGAAGCTGGATCCCACCAAGGAATGATCGAGCATGGTTCTCCAGTAGCAGCGAGAATAACTTAGTTGACAGGGACGTGTAGGCTTTACATAGCATATTGACCTTACCCGTTTGGGTCACAGTTGACGACTTCGAATTTGCACCTCTATTCTGGCCCATTATCCGCACCTCTATCTGGACTTGACGTCTTGGATAACTCTGGGGACCCCTCGCCTCTATTCGTCAGGTATTTTCTGAAATAGTTCCATAGCGTTGAGGGGTCTGTAACCCTTTTTTCTGCGAGATATCGAAGCAGGTCTTCTCGCCGGCTAATGTCTCCCCTCGCTTCGTCGATCCCAATTCCAGTTGCATCCATCGCTTCCGTAAGCACTCTGGAGTCAGACATTTTCAAGATCCTGTCACCGTTGGGATCCCAGGAGAAGACTTTATTGAACGTAATCTCGTTAGATTCGGAGTCCGTCCTTACCATCTCGGATACCTCTGTTATCCTCCTCTCGAGTCGATCCTCCAGCTTGACCTGAGATTGAAGGACGACCACGTCTATCGCGCCTAGCATGGTCCTGGGAATGTTGAGAGGTTTATTCTCCAGGCGCGAGACCATGTTGTCTATCGATTCGGAGTGCATCGTGGTCAGTGTTGTTTGACCCATCGACATCGCCTGGAACAGGTTGAAGGCTTCCCTTCCCCTGACCTCCCCCACTATCAAGTAGTCCGGGCGCTGTCTGAGCGATGCGACCAACAGATCGAACATATCGATCTCTCCGGCTGACTTCCCTGTTGTGAATCTTCCCTCCCCCACTCCACCCCTCGTTACTGAAGGTATCCAGTTCTTGTGTGGTATGTTAATCTCCCTTGTGTCCTCTATGCTGACCACCTTTGAACTGGGCGGCACAAATAGCGAAATCGCATTGAGCGTGGTTGTCTTTCCAACTCCCGTCCCTCCGATGATGATGATGTTTTTCCCAAGTTCCGTGGCCATCCACAGGTAGGCCATCAGTGCGGGAGTGGCAGTCTTGAGCATGATCAGATCGACAGGCGTGAACGGGACTTTTCTGAAGAGTCGGATGGTAAAGGTTCCGCCCCTTGATGTCACTTCGTTTCCGAAAGTCGCATTGACCCTGTTACCCTCGGGCGTAGACGCATTCAGTATTGGGTCCGATACAGAGATCTGTTTGTTTCCCCTCTGTGCCAGCATGACTATGAAACTGTTCAGCTCCCTAGGGTCACTAAAAGCAAGGTTTGTTCGCAAGTTCTGGTACCTTCTGTGATAAACATAAATTGGTACTGAGACACCGTCACACGATATGTCTTCCACATTGTCGTCATTGAAGAGTGGGTCGATCCGTCCATAACCAAGGAAATTTCTGACTGCATAGTGGTACGTACGTTCAAATTGGCTCTCAGAAAAATCTGGCACATACTCCGAGAAGTAGCTCTTCAGCATTGCCCAGATTTCCTTTTCCTTGTCAATGCGATCCAGGTCCCGTATTTTACTCGAGTTTTTAGAAATAAAATCTACGAAGTTTCTCAGGATGAGGGACTCCGCTTCATTTGGTTCTTCCTGTACCAGATTGTAGAGCAATCTCGAGGTCTTGGTATCGCGGATTATGTTTACCTGGACGAAAGAATCGATGGAATATCTCTTCAGAATTTCCTGTCCCGTGCCCCCATTTCCTGCACCGCCATCCCTGATTCTGCTGGGTAAATCCGAAAAAGTATCTTCGTTCTGGTGAATCTGGGGCACACTGTAGATTTATGTCTGGAATAAATAATGTTTTGCGGCTAGAAGAAATCCTCGAGTGTACTCTTCTTTTTAACCTCACCCGTCTTCAGCGAAGATTCGTTCACGTTGAACACCTCGGTTATCCTCGAAAGAGTCTGTGCCACCCTGTCAGCGTAATACTCGTAATCGGGCTTGAAGTCAAACGGTACGTTTTGTATGTACGGCTCCACTACCTGCGGTCTCTTCTTGCTGTCAATAACTATCCACGACACCTTCATTCCGGGTACGAACTCACGACCCTTCTCCATGAGCTTCCTGGCCGCCTGCACGTTAGCAAGGGAGTCCATCTCCTTGTAGAACTCGAACTCCTTTACAGATCTGGAAATTACCAGTTTTTCTGTCTCCACCCTTCCGCTCTTGACGTCAGAAACTATTTCATTCGCCCTCCTGAGAGCACCATTGACGTCCCTGTTTAGTATGTAATTGAATATCTCCATAAGGGAATCAGACTGCAGGTCGAATGAGTCTGTTCTCCGGATCTCGTAACCCCTCACGACCATGTTGCCACTCTCCTGTTTCGGGAAAAGGATCTTACCCGCATACCTCTTCTTTGCACCGTGAGAGAAGAGGGGATCGAGCACTCGCTCGACCTCTATAATGATTCCAAGTTTCCTGAAAACATCTTCCTTCAGCTTGTTCGATAGTTCCACCGCCTCGTCTACCGTAGCTTTGCCCGTCTTTATGAATATGGAGTCTGTATCGCCATATACGACCTGTATCCCGCTCTGCGTGAAGTCGTTGATGATCCCCTTTATTGCATCCCTCGCAAATGCAGTAATGCTGGACCCGATGTTTTGGTCTGTGAATCTGTAAAAGCTGGAAGCGAACACCCCGTAAAAGGAGTTCATGAGTATCTTGACCTGACTCTGCATGCTGTCGAGATACCTCTTCTTGTCTGGATCTGTCTCCTTCTTCATCATGTCCTTGTAGATGTCCCTGGTCTTCATAAGTCTCTCCAGGAGTTCAGGTATCAGTCCCCGCCTCTCCTTTATTGAGAGGAATCTCGTGCCATTTGGAGAAACTGTCTCCCCATCTGGCGACATTGTCGTGAAGCAGACATTGTACTTTATCATGAGGCTCGGGTACATGCTCTTGAAATCCATGACCGCCACCATGTCGTACAGACCGGCCTCTATGGAGTGAACGTAACCTCCCTCAATCTTCTCTGCGTTCTGGTTCATAAAGTTGTTCATGGGTACCGCAATGTTTCTCCTGTCTGCCTCCCGTATAACAAGGGAATCGATGAGTGTCGAATTACCAGAGTTCCAGACGTCATCAAGCGGAATCATAGCAACCGTGCTCATGTTTTCATATTTCTGTATCACATCAATTTTCTCCAGGATCTTGAGCGCAAGCAGTGAATCCCTTATGCAGTACTTTATGACTCTGTCCCTGTCCTTCTCCCACTCATTCTCAATGCTGAGCCTGTCGACATCACCCTTGGATTCTCCGAGCAGCTC
This sequence comes from uncultured Thermoplasmatales archaeon, assembly GCA_964389625.1. Taxonomy (GTDB): domain Archaea; phylum Thermoplasmatota; class Thermoplasmata; order Thermoplasmatales. The sequence continues at coordinate 2,668 of CAYMEF010000027.1, read as the reverse complement.
CTGGGAGACATACGCGAGCGTCTCTTGCTTGGGACGGATCTCTCTCTTGACGTTCCACCAGGCATCCGCGACCACCCTCCCGTGGATCCGCCAGAACTGGTCCTGGATCCTCTGAGGTTTACTCCTGTCTCTCCCAAGGAGCATATGCAGTTTCTCCTTGTCAGCAAGTCTTTCCAGGAATGGAAGGTCGTATCCGTCGATGTTGTAGCCCGTTATTATGTCGGGATCCTCCCGCCTGATGAGCTGGATGAACTTGTCCAGGATGTCTCTGGGCTCTCCATATATCGCCCCGTCCGAGTACTTTCCATTGAAACTGATGGTGTATCCGATGACGTACAGCTTCTGCATCTTGATGCTGTTTTCGATGTCAAAACTCAGCACCTTCAGTGGAGGCAGGAAGTCTGTCGTCTTCTCCACACTTTCGACCACGATTACGTGTTCAACGGAATAGTCGCCGCTCTTTATCTCTTCACCGTTGAATTTCACGCAGCTCCCTAGATCAAAATCGTAGAAGAACCTGAAATGGAAGGGTATGTCTGCAGCAAGTATCCTGTTCGTGTCCGAGATGTACCTCCTGAACTCCGGTACCCTCCACGGGGATTTGCAGGTGAACTTAACTGCTCTGGTGTTCTTTCCCTTGTACCATAGCTCCTTCTCTTCTAAACTCACCATCTCGTCCACTGACTTCAGTCGCCTGACTTCATCCTCCCTCGGTTCAATTGCATAGAAGTAGGGAAGGAACTTTTTGTATAGCAGAACAAACGATTCTCCCCCCCTGTTTCTCCCGAAAATCTGAACGACGGGCAATCCGTTTTCATTTTGATAGGAAGAAGTGATTACCCTGATCTCATCTTGCATTGCCTTAACATGATATCATTTCAAATATACTTTATCGGAATGATTTTTTCTCTCTTATAACCAGAGACAAGACCCTCCCGAAAAAGATTAATATCTTCTTGGGAATAAGAGATATGCGTTTTGTAGTCATTACCGGAGGAGTAATTTCTGGTATAGGAAAAGGGACCATCACGTCTTCACTGGCATACATCCTGAGACAGAGGAATTACAGGGTCGATATCGTCAAGATAGACCCGTACATCAATTACGATGCAGGTACCATGAACCCGTATCAGCACGGAGAAGTTTTTGTGCTGAGCGACGGGACGGAAGCAGATCTCGATCTGGGGAACTACGAGCGATTCCTTAGCAGGGATCTGAAGAACGGCAACAACCTGACAACCGGGAAGGTGTACAGGTGGGTGATCGACAAGGAGAGGAGAGGCGATTTTCTTGGGAGCACCGTACAGATTATTCCGCACGTTACCGATGAGATAAAGAGAAGGATCAGGGCTGTCGGGAAAGAGGGAGGTTCCGACATAGTCATGGTGGAGGTAGGTGGTGTGGTCGGAGACATTGAATCGATGCCTTTCCTGGAAGCTTTGAGACAGATGAAACTCGAGGAAGATGGTAAGATATTTTTCGTTCACGTTACATACGTCCCTACGCTGAGGAGTGTTGGAGAACCGAAGACCAAGCCGACACAGCACAGCGTTAAAGAGCTGAGATCGATCGGCATACAACCAGACGCAATAATTGCAAGGAGCGAGATAGAACTGGACAGCGATCTCAAGGAAAAGATAGCACTTTTCACCCAGGTTGACGAGAAAGCTGTAATCGGTGTGCCCGATGTTGGTGACATATTTACGATGCCTCTCCTGCTGAACGATACCGTCCTGCCTAATTACATACTTGACAAGATCGGCTTGAAGTCGAACGAGTCAAGCATGGATTTCTGGAAGGGGGTCGTGGAGAACATCAAGAACCCCTCTCACAGTGTGACCATAGGGGTAGTAGGAAAGTATGTGCAGATAAAGGACTCTTATATTTCCAACGAGCATGCATTTATGCACGTGACTGGAAAGACCGGGATAGGTGTGAAGCTGAAGTGGATCAACTCAGAAAAGGAGGAACAGATCGAAGACTCGTTGGGGGATGTAGACGGAGTCCTGATTCCTTGGGGATATGGGCCGAGGGGAACGGAGGGGAAGATACGGGCGATAAAGTTTGCGAGGGAAAACAAGATCCCGCTTCTGGGAATCTGCTTTGGTTTTCAACTGACTGTCGTTGAGTTCGCGAGGAATGTACTCGGACTCGTGGGTGCCAATTCGTCTGAGCTGAACCCAGAGACGGAGTACCCCGTAATAGACTTGCTTCCAGAGCAAATAGGCGTCAGCGACAAGGGAGGGACTATGAGGCTCGGCGACATCGATGTAAGGATCAAGAGGAGCACCATGGCGTACCACTTATACGGAAAAGACGAGATCAGGGAGAGACACAGGCACAGATATGAAGTCAACCCCAAGTACATAGAAGATATGGAAAGGAACGGGATGTATTTTTCAGCGACCGACAACAGCGGTTCGAGGATGGAAATACTCGAACTCAGGGACCATCCTTTCTTCATGGGGTCCCAGTTCCATGCAGAGTTCATAAGCAGACCGGAGAAGCCGTCGGTTCTGCATGAGGCCCTGGTGCGGGCCGCATCCAAGTATAAAAGCGAACGGAGAAAAAATTTTATAGAACAGGAGAAATTTGCGAAATAGTTATATACCAAAAGGTCATATTAGTGGCCTATGCCTAATTCTCTTAAGAAAGTAGGTACAGTCTT
>CAYMEF010000026.1:0-18609 GCA_964389625.1 uncultured Thermoplasmatales archaeon | reverse complement strand
CAGACAGACCACCGAAGGAACCAAGAAAATACATAGATCTCAATGAATATCAATTCCAGGACGAGCCGGGAGCAGGAACGTCTGTAAAGATAGGTGAATTAGTCAAGTTCGAAGAAGTTCCCCAGTTTTCGGAGATTGTTCTTGACGGCGATGTACTCATTCTTGACTATGCAGCCATTCAATCGGACGAACTCCAGCTAAGAAGAATAGTGAGTGAACTGAAGAGATCTGCTGGAGACAACGGTGGAGACGTTGTCGCCCTTGGTAGCAGGTATCTCATAGTGACTCCGAGGGGGATGAAGATAGACAGGAATAAGATTAGGACCCCATCTTCCCTATAGTTCATTTTTTTCAATTTCCAAGACCTTTCTGGTCAGTGGATCGTGGTCGATGTTTTGATTTGGTTGAGTCTACGACACCTTAATCGAGAGAACCACTGAAGTAAACGTTAATAACGATTGGAAAATTCGGGGGCAATGGCATCATATATACTCAACTGGGAACTGTTCATACTGGCAACAGCTCTGATAGGTCTGGCCTATGCTGGCCTGCAAAGCTACCTGTTATTGAAAATACCGGTAACTGAACAGAAACCAGAGAGAATTTCTTTGGCCATAAGACAGGGTGCAAATGCATTCATGAAGAGGCAGTACACGAACGTGTTCAGTTTCGCGGCAGTCTTGGCGATCATAATATTCGTGGCCTTTTATTTCGCCTCCGGCTTTGACAGTGCGTGGAAACTAACGGTCGGGTTCCTAGTAGGTGCTATAGGTTCAGCCGTCGCTGGACTCATAGGAATGAGTATTTCGGTCCGTGCAAACGTCAGGACGGCGATAGAAGCGAAGAAGGGGTTGAACCCTGCACTGAAGCTCGCCTTCAGGGGTGGAACGGTAACTGGACTGATGGTAGCGTCCCTCGCTCTGCTGGGCCTGGTTCTATTTTACATGTGGTTTGGTAGTCCCATTCCAATGATAGGATACATATTCGGGGCCTCACTGGTAAGCCTCTTTGCAAGGGTGGGTGGAGGAATCTACACCAAGGGTGCAGACGTAGGGGCAGACCTGGTTGGGAAGGTTGAAGCGGGTATTCCCGAGGACGATCCCAGAAATCCAGCAGTCATAGCGGATAACGTCGGTGACAACGTTGGAGACTGTGCCGGTATGGGTGCGGACCTTTTCGAGACGTACGTCGTTACCGCACTCTCAGCCATGTTGGTGGGATATTTCATCTACATAAACGGTTTGAGTGCCAACGTATCGCAGAGCCTGGTGATACTGCCACTGGTTATTGGTGGTACGGCAATTCTTGCAACTATTGTCGGTTCATTTTTCGTTAAGAAGGGACCAAAGCAGAGAATCATGACCGCACTCTACAAGGGCTTGATTGTCACAGTGGTCCTTTCTGCAATCGGATTCTACGTTGTGGACCTCTACCTAATGAGGGGTAATCTTGCGATATACTTCGATGCCATAATCGGCATGATAATCATGGGTGTAATCGTTTATGTGACGGAATACTATACCTCAGAGAGGTTCACTCCTGTCGCAAAGATAGCAAAATCTTCGGTCACAGGAACTGGCACCAACATAATCACGGGTCTTTCATACGGACTGCAAGCCGCGTTCATCCCTGCTGTGGTGATAATTGCTGGGATAGTCGTTTCATACTACATTACCTTCTCCTCGTTTGGAAGCAATTCATACATGGGGCTCTACGGCATTGCGATCGCAGCAGCAAGCATGCTATCAGCCACTGGAATGATTATTTCCATTGACTCTTATGGACCCATAACAGATAATGCGGGTGGAATAGCCGAGATGGCGGGCTTTGACAAGAAGACTAGAGATGAAGTGACGGACCCGCTGGATGCCGTTGGGAATACCACGAAGGCAGTTACAAAGGGTTATGCCATAGGAAGCGCAGCACTCGCTGCTCTCACACTTTTTGCAGCATACCAGTTCTCTATCGATAAGGTAGCAGGATTCAGCTCAATACAGCTTACGGACCCCATAGTGGTCTCGGGTCTGCTTATAGGTGGCTCACTGCCGTTCTTCTTCACTTCATACCTGATGAATGCAGTAGGGAAGGCCGCCTCAGCAATAGTTGAGGAAGTAAGGACGCAGTTCAAGCAGAAACCAAAGATTCTCACGGGTGAGGATGAACCGGACTACGGGAAAGCAGTTGATATAGTAACCAAGGAGGCTCTAAAACAGCTAATGGTGCCCGCGCTCATCGCCGTCATGACTCCGATCGTTGTGGGCTTCGTTCTGGGACCGCTGGCCGTCAGTGGCCTATTGATGGGCGTGATAATAGCGGGATTCCCACTCGCAATTATGATGACCGTAGGGGGAGGAGCCTGGGACAACGCGAAGAAGTACATCGAGCAGGGCAATTACGGGGGAAAGGGTTCCGAAGCTCACAAGGCGGCGGTCGTGGGGGATACTGTTGGCGATGCGACGAAGGATACAGCCGGTCCAGCAATAAATCCTCTCATAAAGGTAGTCAACACGATATCTATCCTGTTCGTGACCATAATAATGTATCACTACCTGGTTCACATATAGGATTCTCTCAATTTTTTTATTATCTTTACTAATTTCATATTTTCTTTGACATCGTGTACCCTCACGATGTCTGCACCCTTAGCTATCGCAATGGAATCGAGGATAAGGGACGATATCTCTCTCTCCTCCACTTTCTCAGACATAATGTCACCGATGAAACTTTTTCTTGAAATACCAACAAGTAGGGGGTGACCAAGCTTGAAGTCCCGAAGATTGTTGATGATAGTTAGGTTGTCTTCGATCCTCTTTCCGAAACCTATTCCTGGGTCCAGGAGTACGTTGTCGCCAATACCCAGTTCTGTTGCAAGCGAAATCTTTTGCATGAAGAATGCTATTATTTCGTTTACTACGTTTTCGTACGAGGGAGACCGTTGCATGGACTTGAAATCACCCTTCTTGTGCATAATGATCAATGGAACATCATACTTCCTTGCAAGTTTGCCGACTTCGATGTTCTCCAGGCCAGTAACGTCATTTATCAGGTGAGCACCCATCTCCAAACACTCTCTCAGAACCCCGGGGCTATACGAATCGATGGAGACTGTGAACTTTCTGTTCAGGGATATTTCAACTGCCTTTGAGATTCTTTTCATTTCTTCTTCCAGAGTTATTTCATCGCTCCCCGGCCTAGTGCTACGGCCTCCTACGTCCACCAAGTTTCCCCCCGCAGTCTCAATTTCGTCCAGCCTGTTGCCAATTTCGTTTTCCGTTGCCCTACTTCCAGAGTAGAAGGAGTCGGGTGTCAAATTGAGTATAGTCATCACAGCAGGAAGTTCGACCCTTTTTTCCCCTCCCTTGATTATTACTGTCGACTTTGGCTTCCAGAATCCTTGTTTAAGGGGGGAATTGAGGGCAGTCAATAGTTGATTGATCTGATCGAGATGAAGTGGATATACATGGGCATTCGAGCCTCTGACCTCGATCCCACCTTGTTCTAACTTGTCCGATGATACAAGAAATGCTTGATAGTCTTCCAGCTGAGCGATAGGAATGCCGTATTCCTTGGAGACGGACTCTCCACTGAATCTTATAAATGTTCCATTATTCCATTGTCGTGAACTGTGCATGTGGAACCCCCTGAATGTAAATGACGTTCTCTTTTGATATGTATCCAGCCCCCATCGCAACTTCAACACTCCTCTTGCCCACTAGATTGGCCACCGAGCACATGGACAGAAGCTCTATGAGAGCTCCATCTTCCACTAGCACCTCCCCATAGAACTTCTCGGAAACGTTCAATCTGTATATTCCTTCCCTTAACTCCTTGCCTATAAGCTCCTCGTCAGCAGCCGCAAGTAACGTATCGCTATGAGTTCTAAACACACGGGTCCAGATCAATTACATCTTCCCTCTTTGAGAGACTGGTAATTGAAATTGTGATTGCGTATTTCAATTGTTAGCCTCAGGGGCTTGTTGCACCGGTCTGTTCTTTAACACACCTTTTTGGGTCGAGAAAAATGTAAGATGGAGAAGGGTATCTATCTCGCTAACGCCCTGTAATAACCAGTCACTACCTCTATGACTTCTCCCTTGTCGCCTAGCATCTTGAGTTCTCTCTCCACCTGTCTCACATCCATTCCCTGGTCTTTCGCCTCGTTCTTTATGTCTTCAAAGGAGGCTCTGTTTCCGGGGCTTGAATCCTGCAATTTCTTTATTATCTCGAGGATCGAGAATGCTCCCTTTCTGTCCTTGGTACTGTAGCCAGTCATAATTATGTCAATGTCAGGGATTCCATTGATCACTGTTGCCTGGTTCAGAAAAGTATCCATCAGTTTCGTAGCCCTTTCCACGTCTTCGACATCGACTCTTTCAGAAAGTCGAACTCTGGCCGAAGCTTCAGAGAGTCTGATCAGGGCTTCGAGCTGTCTTGGGGTTATGGCTACAGAGCCCTGTTTCACGCTTGAGGCTCTTTTTTCTACGTAGAACTTTTTGATCTTCTCTTCCGCCTTTGGTGACATTATTGGAAAAGAATTTTTCCTCGCATAAACGACATATTTCTTGAGGAAATCACGCTCGAAAGTGGGATAGATCTGTGCCTTTTCTCCTCCCCTGCCCCCAGCGATAGTCTCTCCCGACTTGTGAACTTTGAGGATGTAGTCAGCCATCTCGTTGTCTATCTTTCCCGGTTTGTCGACTATTAGGAAAATCAGGTCAAACCTGGAAAGCAGCGTTACCGGCAACTCCGTCTGGCTGGTAAAGGGTTCGTTGTCCTCAAATCTGCCATACTTGGGGTTAGCAGCCGCGAGGACGGCACACCTCGACATAAGTGTGGCGTTTATTCCTGCCTTGGAAATCGATATGGTCTGCTGTTCCATCGCTTGATGCATTGCACCACTATCATCTTTGTTCATCTTGTCGAGTTCGTCCACTGCAGCCAAACCTCCATCAGCAAGTACAAGTGTGCCTGCTTCGAGTGTCCATCTCCCTTCCGACAGTTCATCCTTAACCGCTGCCGCCGTCAGTCCAGCGGCCGAACTCCCCTTACCGGAAGTATACACGGCTTTTGGAGCGATGTTTGCGGTGTAGGTCAGTATCTGCGACTTCGCAACCCCAGGGTCTCCAATAAGCATGACGTGGATGTCGCCACGGATGTACGTTCCGTCTGGGAATGACTTCCTCTCTCCTCCGAACAGCTGGAGTATTACCGCTTCCTTGACCATTTCGTTCCCAAAAACGGCAGGTGCGACACTACCTACGAGCTTTGAATAGATCTCCGGGTCTCTAGCAGCGCGTTTGATTGCAGCGACGTCTTCGTCTTCCAGTATAACCTCCTCATATTCCGAAGACTCCCTCACGACGTACATAGCCTCCAAGTAGATGTCAAACTGTCTTGAAGAGCTTTGATTCCCAAGAATCTTTTGCCTGCCTTTCAGTATTCCATTTACCGAGACTCTGTCCCCCGGGTTGCTCTTCCCACATAGCTCTTCTTCCAAGTGAATAACAAGCTTTGCAGGCTGTGCAGAACCCCTAAGAAACTCCGGTTTCTCTTCGATGGTGATCAACTGAGTGTCATAATAGATTGATTTTTCGGGGTTGAACTTGAACTTTGTTTCTTCCTTGGTCTTACCACAGTGCAAGCAGTGAATTGGGTCCAAAATCCTGGTGCCTGTCTGGGGATACAGGTTTGTCTCCTTGCAATAGCTGCAATGGAATGCCGCGCTAACTACGGTCGGAACCACTTCTGAAACTCTCTTGACAACACCATCGACCTGAAGGAATGTATTAAGATCCTCGCTCCTGAGTTCTCTAATGTCTCTCTTGATGTCTGGAAGTTTCGAGGAGATGGATATCCTAATCCTGTTGTGTTTACCCGACTTGAAGTCCTCTGAAAGAAGGCCCTCGTGACTTTTGCTACCATCCTCCCATCCGTTGAGCACTTCCCTGAGTCGATTCAGGTATTCGTCAGGTGATTTCAAGAAGTTTAGAGCGAAATCCGTGTTAACTCGGTCCATCTCCTCGTAACTGATCGACAATACCTTGTCCTTAGAATCCTTTGAATTGATTCTATAAATGTCCTCTGAATGGGACTCGAGAACGGTACTCCACAGCGACCTCAGCTCGTCGTCCCTGAAAGATTCTCTCATCTCCCATTTATGCGTATTCCTTATTTTATACTTTTTAGAACGATTGCCAAGCTTATCTCTGAAATAGGGAAAAGAGAGAAAGATAAATGCGCCTAAATGCGAAATCTAGAACTTCTGAAATTGATGATTTTTCGGTTTAAGAATTGCACCTATTATTGCAATTATGATCCCCGCTATCGCGAGAATGACGCCGACTATCAGAAGGATCCCGTAGATCGCTACGGTCCCCAAACTACCTGTAATAACGACATAATCTACCGTAGGATAAGACGCACTGAACACCACTACGTTGTAGGTCCCATTTAGATCTGAGTAATAGAACGAGCTTCCAGTAGACCTCGTTGGGCTTATCGCATAACTTCCAACGTTAGTCGAGTTTACGATGTTGAGGTCCTTTGAGGGTATCAACGATGGATGGGCCGATGAGACGACAACGATTTCGCTACCCGAAGACGTATTAAGAACGTTTGAATAGTAATCACCATTCTGACCAGGATACATTGAAGTTCCTGCACCAGAAGATATGCCCAAGGCGGTATGTGCGGTCTCGTAGGTCGCAACTCCAGCCAGGGCGACTCCCAGGACGAGTAGAACTATACCCACGAGAAGCAGGTTTTTCCTCATATTTGCTAAAAACAAGATGATATAATTATTTTTCTGGGTCAGGCATACGATCATTCTGAATGAAGTCTCAACTCACATAGTGTGAAATTTTAGAAGTCCAATCGATCAATTAATTCCATAGTACCAAATATTTAATAAAACGGCGACTATTCACGGAATACCCGAGCAGGTGTTGTGTAGCCTGGTAGCACAAAGGCCTTCCAAGCCTTTAGCCCGGGTCCAAATCCCGGCACCTGCATTAGAGTAAATTTCAATTCAGTAACGCTTTTTTTTTACCAGTGTACGCTTTCCTAGTCTGGAGCAGGGAAAACAATAAAGGAGAGTTGGAACGACTAAATAAACGTGGTTTAATCGCTAAACGAATGCACCATAATGTCCGTATTTTGTGTAGGGTAACATGTGCATGAGTTTCACTTCTCATGCATCCAGGGTGTTACACAAAATATGAATCACTGTTGGCACGTCTCGTGAAACGTAAAAAAAGGAATATTGAGGGCTTCTAACAACCTCCCTCTTTTACCATGGGTGACAAGAGTGCTATTTATTCATGGAGTAGCCGTGGAAATGTATTGGAAACCTGATAGATGAAGACATCAAGGAGAAGTACAAGGAATCAGTGGGCCACGATCAAATAGCTCTTATGAAGTATACATTAGACTGGAATACCTTTCCTCCATTGCTCAGTGATCCGTATTACAATGAGACTAGCAAGGGAATAGCCATTCATATTTTTTAATATTTTTTGTATCTACTGGTGTGGAATGTAGGGCTGTAAAAATTTGGCTATAGTGGCCGATTCCCGAACAGTTAAATAAGCACGAATTCATATTCATAAGGCGGTTAATATGACCTATAAAATGTTTGTGAACGGAGAGTGGATCGACTCCTCGGATGGACAGAGAATTCATGTCATAAATCCTGCCACAGGCAGAGCTTTTGCAGAAGTTCCTAGTGCTACCTTGGACGATGTTGCTTTAGCAGCTGAAGCTGCTAGGGATGCATTCAATGCCGGAGCTTGGAGCAGGATCAGTCCAGGGGAGAGAGCAAACGTGCTGTTGAAAGTTGGTTCTATGATCGAGGATAGAGTTGAGGAACTCGCCAGGCTTGAAACTCAGATCTCTGGGAAGTCCATCAAGCAGACGACTGGATACGATCTACCATACACCGTCGATAACATTCGTTTCATCGCAGGTGCTTCTAGGTTATTGGAAGGAAAGGCAATGGGAGAATATGTTAGCGAGGGCACTAGTGCAGTTCGGAGGGAGCCTATCGGAGTCGTCGCTGCTATAACTCCGTGGAACTATCCTCTGATGATGGTCATATGGAGGGCATTCCCGGCTCTAGCAATGGGGAACAGTGTTATAGTCAAGCCAGCCAGCTATACCCCATTGACCACGATTGAACTGGCCAAAATGATGGAGAAAGCTGGAGTACCCAAGGGAGCTTTCAATGTCCTGACAGGTCCGGGAGAAAAGGTGGGAGAAGCGCTTGCAAAGAACAAGGACGTGGACATGATTGCCTTCACGGGCAGTACAGATGTTGGGAAGAGGCTCCACGAGCTTGGTTCTTCTACGCTTAAAAAAGTTTCAGTGGAACTGGGGGGAAAGGCGCCCTTTATCGTCTTCGGAGATGCCGACATAGATGCCGCGACAGAATCCGCAATAGTTGGAGGATTGGTGAACAACGGTGAGGACTGCGCGAATGCTACAAGGTACTATGTGCACGAATCTGTCAAGGACAAGTTCATAGGCCTGCTTGTGAAGAAGATGAAAAAGGTCAGAGTCGGAGATCCGATGGACCCGAAGACAGATGTGGGTCCTCTCGTGTCAAGTGCGCAGAGAGAAAGGGTGGAGGGATATATTGAAAAGGGAATAGAGCAGGGGGGGAGGCTAGTGCAGGGTGGAAAGAGGCCAAAGATCAAGGGAAGGGAGAAGGGGTTTTACCTGAATCCTGCCATAGTCTATACGGAGAATCAGAAGTCCGACATAGTGCAGCAAGAGATCTTTGGTCCGGTATTCAGCGTCCTTCCATTCTCTACCTATGACGAGGTAATAAGTAAGAGCAACGACGTAATTTACGGACTTGGGTCCTCGGTATGGACCAAGAACGTCACTACCGCAATGAATGCGGTAAAGGACCTCAGGTTCGGTACCGTGTGGGTCAACGAACACGTGACTGTACCATCGGAGATGCCTTGGGCAGGATACAAGCAGAGTGGCCACGGAGCATCGTTGTCTGCCTACAGTCTAGAAGAATTCACATACATAAAACACGTCTATTTCGACCTGACTGGCAAGGTAAGAAAGAGCTGGTACTACCAGATATATGGAGGGAATTAGGTGGTATAAATGAACTCGGATACTTATAACACTATTCGGGGGAATACAAACCTTGACTTCGGGAATCCACCCAGAGTCGTTTTCGGCATGGGGGCATCACAGAACAATCTCCCACAGATTGTGAAAGAATTCAATTCCAAGAAAACGGTCTTGGTGAGCGATGAGATAGTTGCAAAAACCGGGGCTCTCGAGAATATTGAGAACTCTCTGAAGTCCTTGGGTATTAATTTCGACGAGTTCCTGATACCCGTTGGCGAACCAACGACAGAGATGACAAAGGAGCTTGTAGTTAAGGCGAGAAATGACAGACCTGACCTCTATGTTGGGGTCGGCGGAGGAAGCGTGCTTGACCTGACCAAGCTCATGTCCATTATGGTTACGAACTACGGCGAACCCAAAGATTATTATGCACTTCCACCAGATCCATTTTCTGACAAGGTTGTAAACCCGGGTGTAAATAAGATACTCGTCTCAACCACTGCAGGTACCGGGAGCGAAACTTCAAATACCCTAGTAGTTACTGAAGCAGGTTACAAAACCTGGATTACGAGTTCTAAGGTAACTGCAAATGTATCCGTGGTCGATCCAGGACTTACTTTCTCTCTTCCGCCGGTTGCAACCAGAAATACCGGGATGGATGCCCTCAGTCACCTGATAGAAGGTATACTAACCACCGCTCCGAATCCTCTTTCTGACGGGATGATTCAGCAGGGAGTCCATCTCATATCTAAGTATCTGCCGCGATCCTACAACAATGGCAACGACGAAGAAGCCAGGATGAACATGTCTTATGCAGCCATGATGGGTGGATGGGTGATTGCATTCCCGTGGGTAGGGGGTCCTGCCACAATAGGTCACTGCATGTCAGAAGCGTTGGGGCCGAGATTCGGGATTCCTCATGGTTTTGCCTGCGCGATCATGCTTCCCCATGCGATGGATTACAACCTTCCGATGGTGGCTACGAGACTCAGGCCCATCGCCGAGGCCTTTGGTGTCGATACTTATGATCTTTCGGATCTTGAGGTCTCTTCTGAAGCGATAGGTTCAGTCGTATCCCTAATGAAAAGTCTTGAAATGCCAGTTGCTCTGAAGAATGTTTCAAAGTACGGAAAGGACAGGTTGATGGACATGTTCGACTATATAATGAACGAGAGGCAACAGATCTACAACTTGCAGGCAAACAATCCAAGGAGACTCACCAAGGAGAACCTGGCCGAATTGTTCGATGACATATGGGATGGAAAGTTCTCCACTGTTTCAAAGCTGACAGAAGGTTGAGTCAAGTCGGGAAAATGAAAACAAGGTTCAATGTTTGAGAGAAATTTTTCTCTATTTACTCTCGCACTTCAAGCATTCATGTGTAGCACCAATAGAGCCGAGCTCTTCTAGAAATAATTTATCTCATTTCTAAAAAAGTTGTGTGGAAAGTTGAAGGAAAAAATTCGATTCTAAATTCTTCAGTTTCTTGCCGTTCCTTGCTCCTTTGAAGGAGCCAGCTACTAGGATCCCAAATGCTCCCAGAAAGAATTGATGAGGGCTTCCACAGAACAACTCGTTTCAGCCATTTGAATTCACTACAGTAATGGCAGAAAGACCAGTCGTCAGAAGGCCTCATAACAGGCCAGCACCGTGACAAGCAAACACATCAAGCGAATCGTCTAGACTAGATCGTAGGATTTCCAGCTTGAGATCATCGACCTAATTCCTCCCCCACAAGACCGATTACAGTAGATTTCATCGCGTCCACATACCCTTCTACTGGAGTAATAGCCACGAGGCCAACCACTGCGCCAATTGCTATGCTCATAGCGGAAGATTCCCCTTTGAATTACCATTCAACAAACATCCGGTTGATATGAGCACCTGCTGCAGCAAGACTGTTCTTACAATTGCTTGAATAGCTATTCCATCTGCTGCAAGTGCACTTCCTCCGATTCACATATCCTAAAAGCGACTTATAGATTTGAATATCTTATCCAGACCTGGTCATAGATTTCACTCCAGAATATTCAAACTTAATCACGAAATTCCCAAGGGGTGTTAAGATAATTTTAACTACCCAAATTATTTATATTGTGCCTCAAAAATAGTATTCGCAGAGCTTAACTACGTGTGTTGGATTTCGTGTGAAGGTATAGGTGAACTCATTGACTGATTCCATTCTTATCAACAACCTTTGGGTTGTGCTTGCTGCCCTCTTAGTTTTTCTGATGACTATTGCAATAGGAATCTTGGAGTATGGGGAACTCGGTAAGAATTTTTCAAAGAGTCCGTTTAAGACAATCCTGATAACTGGAATTTCATTCTTCCTCATGGCATTTATCGGTTTCAACATCGCGTTTGCACCAACATATTTGGGATTGATTGGAAATCCAACCTACACTGGGTTTTTTTTCGGAGGTATCTCGACAAATGCGTCGTCGGTAATTACCAATACGTGGTGGTCAATGACCGATAGTCAATTTGGAACTGGTCTCACGACTGGAGCTTATTTCTTATTTGAAACCGCATTTGCTTCAGTCACTCTCGCGATTGTTGGCGTTGTTGCCTTGCGAAAGATGAAGCTGAGCGCCTTTCTTGCTTTCTCGGTTGTGTACATCCTTCTGATATGGACTCTTCCAGCGGCATGGATTTGGAATCCCACTGGTTGGCTTTACCGCTTGGGGGCGAGAGACTTTGGGGGAGGTCTAGTGGTTCACGCTGCTGCCGGAATGGCAGGACTTGCAATCGTACTGAAAATCTGGCAGGAGGAGAAGATCAAAGGACACAGCGAAAGTCCACAGACTCCTACGTCGGTAAGCCCGGCATGGTTGACGCTCTCTATTCTGCTACTTTGGTTTGGATGGTTTGGATTTAACGCAGGGAGTGTTCTTGCCTTCAACGGGGAAACAATAATAGTTGGTCTCAACACATTCCTGGGAGCTGCTTCTGCCTTCGTGTCTACCATGTTTCTGAGGTTCTTGATAACCAAAAAGGATCCAGGATACATATACGCTGCAAATGGGGTACTCGTTGGGTTGATCTTGATGTCCCCCCTTTCTGGTTACATTAGCCCTGTGGTTGCGATAGGGGTTGGACTACTTGGGGGCCCGGTGTACCTCGCTGGTGAAAGGATTCTGGCTAGGAAATGGTTTTCAGATCCAGTCGGCCTGTTCCCTACACACCTGTTATTTGGGCTGCTCGGGTTCCTTATGATTGCATTCGTCGCTCAATCTGGTTTCGCAACTGCATCGGGGGCGGCTGGTCTACCAAATGGGCTGTTGTTTGGAGGAGGAATGCTGGCCCTGAGACAATTTGGAGTTGAGGTTTTGGCAGTCGTTGTGGTCTTTGGATTTGTCTTCTCCCTTACATATCTCTCGCTGTGGGTAATTGGAAAGTTTAGTCATGGTATCACGACAGATTATGACAAGTTGAATCAGGAAACACTCTTCGTTGAGGTTCCGGATGTAACGCCGTTGATTGCTAAGCCCTTGCACGGTAATGGCAAAAAATGAGGACGGAATAGCAAAGCAATGGTAGAAGGAAGAAGTTTACCTCGATGATTCAACTTAAGCGGTAGTGTTGTTGAAGAGCCTACGGTCCCCTTATTCTAAATTATGATAGAATGAAAACCTCCGGAGAACTGTCGTTTTCTCCTTTCTCCCGTTCTGATTATCTTGCTCTATTATCAGGTTTGGTTTCCCGAAGAATCTTCTAGCCGTTTCATCGTTAGAATCAAAGCTCAGCAGGTATTTTCCCCTCAAGTGGTCCGTTATATCTTTCAATCTCCCTAGTTCATCCGACCCAAACCCAAACTCGTACCATTCCTTGCTGGAGTATGGAGGATCACAAAAGAAGAATGAATCTTCGCTATCATACTTCTCAATGACATTTGCAAAGTCGAGATTTTCAATCTTCCATCCGGAGATTCTAGAACTAAGCTCTCCGAAATTTGTGACGACCCTGCTCAACGTAGAGTAGCTAGATTTCTCCTTTCGTGTGCGATAGGTGGAACCCATCCCTCCAAAACCAATGGTGAATTGATAGAGCGTCCGCAGAGCTCGGTCAATTTCATCTACGTTTATCGGCCCGAAATCGTGCAACACTTCACCGTATCTGATGAAGTCATCCCTTGTTCTGGTCCAGTAACGCAACCTCTTGAGTAATTCTGCTGGTTCTTTCTTCACGACGGAGAACAGGTTGTAGAGTTCTTTATTGAGGTCATTGTAAACGATGCTCCTAGCCTCAATATTCAACGGCACTACCCCGGAACCTCCAAAAACGTCTATGAAATTTTGTCTCCCGGAGTCTCTGAAAATCTCCGATATCTGCGGAATGAGTGTGGTCTTTGCGCCCGGGTATTTGATAAGCTTGAGTATTGTCATCGTCTGAAGCTCAGTGATGTCTCCTTCTCTTTTGTCATGGAGACTTGAGGCCCTGATTCTGATAGTGGCCTGACCTCTTATCGTAGGTCCTGACCGCTTCCTTGTCCATGTTCAGGAATATCATCTGAAATACGCCCTTTTCTCGAACTATTTCAATAGTCTCTTCTCCCAGGTTCTTCAGGTAAAACCTAATCTTTCCCTTGAATCCAGCATCCACGAAGCCGAAGCTTGCCACTACGCCTCTCCTTGCATAGGAAGACCTCAGGAACATCATCGAGCCCATAAATCCAGGAACGGAAACAGACTCGACAGTTTCAACCTGCGCACCCTTGTTCGGTTCGATTACAACCCTCTCAGTAATGCTGAAGTCGTATCCGTTTGGAGTCAACTTCGAAGGATCAAACGGGTCAATTGACATCGTGCCATTCTGTATGAGCTCTAGAATAGTGCCGTCGGATACTATCATACCCAAAGAAAACTTTTATGTTTAAAACGTTTGTCAAGTAATGTTTGACGAGGAAACCGTGAACGCTTTCAACGGAGGGTACAGGGTTTCCGAATCCGGAGTGGCGACCCTTTTTGGAATGCCCACCGTTTCCGACCTGAAGAAGGTCATCGCATTTCCTCTATCGCTGTCAGTCGATTCCCTCGTTAGGGCGAATGAAACTGTGGTTTGGCGTGGGGTAAACTCCGTAGAACTTCCCATGGAGATGTCGAAGCTTACGAACGACTGGTTTGACCCGATCAAATTGATGACCAACATAGCAATACAGCGGGGTTGGAAGAAAGCTCCATACATACTCGCAAATGAGAGGCTCGGATACCAGCTTGCCCTCGGATATTATTCCGCATTCATAGACACACTCATACAATCATTTTCGTTAGTCAACGGGGTCACGCTCAGTTCTTCAGAGTTCCTGCAGATTAGCAGCGAAATCCAGGACAAGATCGTCGGACATCATTTCTCGTATGAGGCCATCGCAAGACAGCACGGAAAAGAAAATAGCTTGTTGTTCTACGATGAGATATCATCCACCTACAAAAATGAGATTGTCACCTTCGAACCATTCTCTTTGTTCCTGATAAGCGAGAATTACCTTGGAACCAACCAAAATTTCATCAGTTTTACGAAGAATTTCAACAAGTTTAAAGAAGGTAAAATGATGGCCAGAGAACCTTCTTCCTTGAAGTTTCCTTACCTCGGGATCCAAAACCACCTGAGAATGGAGGAGGAGGCTTATACCAACGGCGTTGCTGCCTTCGAAAACAACGACGTACAAAGGTTCATAGGCGATATATCTAGATATTCTCAGTCTCTGGGATACAATCTAGGTGTTCTTTCCGACTTTCAGAAGGCTATTGCGACCCTTCTGGAGAAGTACGGGATTAAGAATTATGCATTCAACGTATGCGAATACTCTGGATCCGTCATCGTCTTCGCGGACTCTCTGGAGATTTCCAAGGTCAAAGACAATGCGATCCGCGATTACTACAACGCTACGAACAGGACCATTAGATTTGATGAACTAGAGGTTTCAAGAGGTTCGTGGCGAGAGCCTATTAGGACCTGATATGGCTCCATAGACGTCGAATCTGGCCGCAGCGTGGGCAAAATATTAGTATTTACCTACCAATGAGGGTTAATGCCGCTCTTCGGTACTAACGGAATCAGGGGAATACTAAATGAAACGATCACTCCAGAGCTTGGTTACAAATTCGGAATGGCAGTTGGAACATACTACAGTGATCACGAAATAGCCTTAGCATATGATAACAGAACTACTTCTCATTTATTGAAGAATGTTGTAGAATCAGGACTTTTAAACTCTGGAAAGAGTGTCATAGATCTGGGAATGATCCCCACCCCTACGGCACAGGTTTACTGCAAGTTGAACGAAGTCCCAGGGGCTGTGGTAACTGCCTCGCACAATCCTCCAAGGTTCAACGGATTTAAGGTGATTTCAAATGACGGCACCAACCCAGGATTCACAGACGTTTCAAAGATCGAAGAACTGGTAACGGGTGAAGGATATAAGAGGGTCTCCTGGGACGCTGTTGGCGATGTCAGGAAGGACGATGCGATAAGACCTTATCTCAAAGAGATTCTAAGAAATGTAGCCGTAACCAATATCGAGAAGAAACACTTCAGAGTGCTAGTTGACTGTGCAAACGGAACAACCGTTGTGACAACTCCAAGATTGCTTAGGGCTTTGGGATCAAATTATGTAAGCGTAAATGCCAATTCTGACGGCTTCTTCCCGGGCAGAGGGTCTGAGCCCACAGAGGAAAACATTAAGGATCTGGTCTCTTTTGCAAGAAATTCGGACTTCGACCTGACAGTCGCCCATGATGGGGACGGGGATAGAGCGGTTTTCCTCGATGAAAAGGGAAATATGATCGATGGGGACAAATTCGTTGCTCTAGTTGCCGATCATCTACTCGAAAAGAGAAAGGGAGACCTGGTTTTTCCGGTTGCATCCAGTTTCTTGATCGATCGAGTAGCTGAAAAGCATGGAGTGAAAGTCATCAGAACCCCGGTTGGGGCTCCCGTGATAAGTGAAACTCTAATCAGAACCAACGGTCTTATGGGTGGGGAAGAGAACGGAAAAGTCATACTGCCTAGCTATCTCAATGGCGGGGATGGAGGTATTTCTTTGGCCCTCGCCCTCGATATCATTTCCGCAAGGGAGAGGAAGATTTCTGATCTGATCAGAGAACTCCCCGACTACAAATTGCGGAGAATAAAACTCCCAAACAGATCAGACTTTGAGGAAATAAAGTCAAAATTGAAACAGAGATACAGCAATATGGCCCCTGACGAGATTGATGGGCTGCGCTTGCTTGAAAGGGACAACTTCATACTGGCCAGAAAGTCTGGGACGGAACCCGCAGTAAGGATCTATCTGAGTTCTATGAACGCAGACTGGATCGCTTCTCGAGAGAGAGAAATAATGAAGATCATCGGGCGATAATTAGAGGAATTAGGGACAAAATACTTATATTTTCAGCCCGTCTTTACATATATGCAGATAGGGATAGAAGGTGTAGTAAGAAAAGCTGGTCAACGAATCAAGACGATTTCTGAAGTGTTCTATCCTCCGATAGACATATCTGAGGAAGGTGAGGAGATCCACATCTATCTTGACTTACCGGGATTCAAGAAAGAAGACGTAAGGATTCTAAGCACAAAATCTGGGCTGAAGGTTTCTGGAAAGCGAGAGAAGCAAATAGACGGTAAGCTGGTCTATGAAGAGCGAGTGGAGGAGTTCTCAAAATTCATAAGAATTAGCAGCGAATTTGAGGGGGATTCGGTTAAGGCATCAATGAAGGACGGCGTCCTGCTGATAAGCGTCAAGAGGAAAGAGGTTAAGACGGTTCCGATCAGCTAGGTTCTAAAGGAAAGGGCAACAAATACTGCTCCACCAATCAAAAGGAGTATCCCGTATACCGGGTGGGCCATTAGAATAGCTCCAGACACTATCAATCCTGACGCAATGATTGCTGAAGGGTAGTTAGCATTTCTCTCCTTCTGTTGGGGCCTGCTGATGTTCTTTATGAGGTCAGGGAGGCTGAGATAGTCGTCGACGAGTTTTTGGATTCTCTTGGGCAACTCAAGGATTCTGCGTTTTAGGACTTTGTATGCGGCCTTTTCGTCCTTCATAATTTCTGTGACGACTTCAACAAAGTTAAATTTTGGATCCAGAGTCTTGCAAACTCCATCGAGTATGACCGACATCCTTGCAAATAGCGCTAGGTTGTAAGGTAGTCTAAATGGAAATCTGAACAAGACCGTATTTGCACGGTGAACTAATTCCCGGTATTCTATCCCCGAAATTTCCTGTCCACCCAGATCCTTAAAGATTGTGGATAAGACTTGTTCCATGAAATTTCTGTCAGCCTGGGGGTCTATCAGATCGATATCAACCAAGACGCTTAAGAGATGTCTAGCATCGAGATTCGATAGGTAATAATACCCCATGAGCAGCTTGTCTCTCATTTCATCTGGGAGTTCGGAGGTCATCCCGTAGTCCAGGAGAACCAGTTTGTTGCTCTTGTTCCAGCCTAGGTTCCCGGGATGAGGGTCTGCATGAAAACGCCCCTCCCTGAGTGCCAACCTCAGGAATAGCTCATCTATGACCTTTGCCAGCCTGGGGAGGTTCGCATTGTTCCTCTTCAGTTCATCTAGATCAGAAATTTTCACGAAGTTCATGAACTCCATTACTAGTACCTTTGAAGTGGATACTTCTGCATACACCTTCGGTACCAGGACGTCCATGTCGAGTTCAAGGTCCTCTATCTTTTCAGATATTATCTTGATGGAATCGGCCTCCCTTCTGTAATCCAGTTCTAGCTCTAGGCTAGAAAGAAATTGGTCAGCGAAGGCGGAGAGCGAGAAAGTCTTGCCCGAGTACCGCTCAAGCAGGCTGACAAATGCATAAATCTTGTCCTTGTCTTTTCTTATTGTTTCAAGGATGTTTGGGCGGTTGACCTTGACCGCAACTTCATTTCCCTTGAATTTTGCTCTGTAAACCAACCCTAAACTTGCACCTGAAACACCAGTCTCCTCAAATTCGTCAAAAACCTGTTCGATCTTCCCGATCTCTTCCTCTATTAGATCCTTTACCGGTTCGAATGGGGGCATAGGCACAGAGTCCTGCAGATCCGTTAGCACCTGTACGTACTCTTCCGGGACAACATCTCTCCTCGACGACAATAATTGCCCGAGCTTGATGAAGAGTGGACCGGACCTTATCATAGTATCCCTTAACTTGGTTGCCTCCCTTATGCTCCTTTCCCGATCTGGTGGTTTACCCGTCCTTTCTAGTGTCCTCTGATAGAATCTGAGATATCTTGCGCGTGGTAGGTATCTTATTGCAACTCCAAGTCCCCGGAGTTTTCCAATCAGGGTCATTGTGCTGTAAAGGAATTAGGTGTATAATAACATTCGACCGAAAAATTGGTTCGAACGGTTGTAAATTATATGGAGGACCGGGATAGTACGAAACTACCACTCTTCAAAGGGATCGATAGAATTACGTTTAACTGCCAGTGTTGTTTAGATATCAGGTAAATTGATGTGCCCATGAAAACTTATTATCTGAATCCCCATATAGCTAAAAGGTTCAAATGGAAA
>CAYMEF010000025.1:0-19956 GCA_964389625.1 uncultured Thermoplasmatales archaeon | reverse complement strand
CCGGCGGGCCCGTATCTATATAGACCCTAAAAGTTCCTTAACAGATTTATTCACAGTCTTAGGGGTTCAGACCAGTTCAATCTGAACCAGGTATCTTGATTCCTGTTCGGTGTGCTTGCTGACTTCGGCCTTAGTATCGCTGTCGTTCATGTCAAACCAGTGCTGGACTATGTTTTCAGCTTTTGGAAATTGCTTTCTCAATGAGCTGGCTATTCCTGACCCGAAGAATGAATCGTTTTCAATGACAACATACTCCTTCTTCTTTTCCTGCAGCATCCTGCTGACAGTTTCGACTGCCAGCTGGATTCTCTGGCTGCGTCCTCTTCCGCCAGTTCGATGACTGGTCGGGAATTTCTTTGCGAACTCTTCGGCACTCACTGTCTGCGCTTCTGGCACTGTTTTTTCCTGTTTCTTGTCTGCTGGCATATGTATTCATTCCTGAGAAATTTATCAAAATCTCTCGACCTTGGCCTGATTAGTTTTTAAAGTCTGCCGCTGGAATTGTCCGGACTTCTTAGATTGAATTCGCAATTGCCAGCTCGGGAACGCCTACATCGAATTATCAATTTCAAACGTCTGCAAAATCAAGGACCATATCTCCTGCAAACGTGACGATGGGTGACGACCCGCTACATAGAAAGGGATTGACGCTGTCATGAAACATTTCGTCCAATCCGGCCTGCCCATACTTACACCAGACATGGAGGTAACTGGGTCCATTGGAGCCAAGTCACTAATACACGTTCTTTCTATGACCAATCTTGATCACGATAACTATCAACTCATTGTTCTTAATCTGATAAATTGCCCTGTAATCGCCCATCCTCAGACTCCACAGCCCGGTCAATATCGAAGTCAGAGGTTTCCCGCTCTCAGGTTCAGTTTCGAGCTTGCGAAGAGATTTCAATATCCTATTCCTGATTGCTTTGTCACATTTCTTGATAAACTCCTCTGATTCTGCGGTGAGGACTATCTTGAAAGACAAAACTAGTCAAGGTCCTTGCTGATTCTGTCGAGAGCCTTTGTTCTTCCCACCTTTATGTCTTCCAGTCCTCGAGCAATACCCCTCATCATTTCTGGATCCGAAAGAATCTCTAGAGTTTCGATTAGGGACTCCCTGCTGGCCACATCGGGGGAATATGAATCTATTAATCTTGAAATGAGATCGTTGTAAGACTCTCTCGGGTGTATTTTTAGGCGGTTCAGTCTTTCTTTGAGTTCAATGTCAATCTGAACGGTAGTTGCCATAGGTGGTTATAGGTAGCAATAGTTATTAAACGTTATGCAAATCACAACCTTAGCATGCCTATGGGGATTCCATTACCTCCAATCCCTCTTTTCCACAAATTCATATCCGCAGTATGGGCACTTTGGATTTGTCTCGCTTCTAATGCGCGGTGTCCAACCCACGTATGTCTGCTCCGTCAATCCCGATTGCATGACAAAAGCCTCCGTCAATGGCAGCATTGAACTCTACACCGATAGTTCCCCCGCACTTTGGTCAAGTAACATCAACGACCCTGGCTTCTCTGATTTTGTTCAGCACTCCTAGTGGCATTTCACTCGTAAACTACTTATGCGATCAAGATAAGGATTTTACCCAGCCCCATAGAAATACAGTATCCGCTTAAGACATTAATCAAATCCCGGTGGGCCCATTCACGAGAGGAATACACATCTCTATCTCTCGATGTGTGTGCTATCGTCGCTCACACTTTCATAACAGGACGAAACCATTTGTATATCTGTCGTTTTATGACAAAAATTTGGCAACACCAAATCAAAGTTTACGATATGACTCGGAGAGCTGAACTTCGATGATATTCATAAGGATTCTACATGAGATTTGTACCATGAACTATCTGCTACCCTTAATATGTGGAACAGTTAAACTAGGTTGAAGGATGAAAGAAGGTTTTCACCCCTCAGCTGTTTCCGCGATCCGTTCTCAATGGATTGCCAGTTCGGCTAGGGTAATTCGGACTGGGTGGTGCTTTAAGTAGCGGACTGCCAAGTTTTTCCCCGTCACTGGAGGGGTCAAATGTACCAACAGATAGGCAATAATAAATCTAGCATGGTATCCTTCTTTTGACAGTCATATCCAGCATTCAAAGACCTGACAGTAGCACAGAAGTGAGTAGAAATTGATCTCTACCGCGTTGAGTTTTAGAGAGGAGTCCCAGGAGTTGATACCTTCGAATCCTTAAGCTCAACATAAGCCACAATTAGCAGTATGCCCGGTATGAAACCGCCAAATATTAGCTGAAGTATTCCCAGTACCAGTGCTGGAGTCTCTGCCTCCCTTACCTTTTCCTCCTTCACTTTCTTGTATATAAGGAAATAATCCAGCAGTATCCATAGTATCCCTACGAGGAACCCAAATGCAAAGAAGAGCGTTATGAAACCTATTCCACCAAGTGGCACTAGAGCTATCACCGCGATCACTTCAAAAATTCCAATAACGAAGAATACCGCTTGCAGAACTATTGCAACCAGAGTTAACGTCTTAGCAGTGGATCCTTTGCCATCTAGCATGGACAAAACAATCACGCATCCATTACAAATCTATTGTCAACACAGAGGTAATATAGAATTCAAGGTCTCTTCCAATCTAGAATAGTGGGCAGCATCGCGTCATCTCTCCCTTGTTCTATTAGAACCTGAGTACCGTACCGAGCTGTAGAAAAGAGGGCAGATTCTTCTCGGTTCCTCTACAGCGGTATTTGTAACGTGGCTCATTTCCTTAATATTCCTGCTCACACGAACTGCGATAGCAATTCATCCAGCTCTTTAAATTGCGATTTCGGCATCTCCCCATGTTAGTTAAACAATTTTGTTTTCACTCTGATTGAGAATTTATGTACGGGTCATTGAATCATTCACTGAAAGAAATCCCAGTAGTTCTTCAATCGTTCAAAGGCGCTCCATACCCAAGGAAATCAATTGAAAGAGGAAGGAATACTCTGGCAAGAGGTCAAACAAGGGCAAACATGTGATTATTGATTTATTCAACGCAACGATCCTCTCACTCTCTAAAGGTTGTTGGATATTTCGATGAACATCTCTTAAGCTACCTCTACATATAATACATAGTAGACATTTCTCACATTTCCTCGTATGTATCTAACTTCACAATCAAATTAAGTGAAGCACAATTAAGACACTATGAGTACCAGTGTATTCAAGGACTTAGACAATACACCTCTAGGAATGAACCACCTCAAAGTCTGGTTCACCTCAGGAATGGGCTTCTTTACCGATGCATACGACCTTTTCATCATCGGCATCGTATTGCTCCTCCTTGAAGGAAATCTACCAACATCTTTCCATATATCATCTGGAAACGCATTCTTTGGTGCAGGACTTCTAGGCTCATCGGCCATAATAGCAGCAATATTCGGACAACTTATATGGGGAATCCTGGCTGACAAGTTGGGTAGAAAATCGATCTACGGAATAGAGGCCGCCATCCTTGCAACGGGTGCAATACTTAGTGCCGTGGCATGGAACTACTGGTCTCTTTTCGCCTTCAGATTCATTCTAGGATTTGGGATCGGCGGAGATTATCCTATAAGTGCGACAATAATGAGCGAATACTCAAATACAAAGGACAGAGGGAAACTTGTCGCTCTCACCTTTGCAAATCAGGGAATAGGATCCGTCGTGGCAGTATTGGTGGGTCTCGGTGCGGTTGCTATATTGTCTCCAGAAATCGCATGGAGATTCATGCTAGGCTTCGGTGCTATTCCTGCAATTTTGGTCATTTACCTAAGAAGGAAATTACCCGAGACGCCAAGGTTCACGGCTCTTGTCAAGAACAATCCAAGCAATGCAAACAAAGCGGCAAAATTCATCAACAAAGACGCGGAGATAAAGGGTTCCGCTAGATCAGGGGTAACATCCGTCAGGGCCTTCCTCAGCAATTATTGGTCTATGCTCGTCGTAACTGCCGGAAGCTGGTTCCTTCTTGATATTGCATTCTATGGTACCGGGATATTCTCTGGTCCGATCACGAGTCAGCTTCTTCCAGCATCCACACTGGCGGGGAAAATAATAATTGCGGGTATTCCGTTCATGGTTGGATTTTTCGGCTACTTTGCGTCGGTAGGTCTAATGGATAGGGCTGGAAGGAGGACTCTTCAAGTTGCTGGATTTGTTGGAATGGCTGTGCTTTACTTCATGGTAGCATCATTGATGCTGACCAAAGGCACCAAGATCACAGGATTCTTGTTGCCGTCAACGTTGATGTTCGCTCTATACGCACTCACATACTTCTTCATAGATATGGGGCCCAACACAACCACTTTCGTGGTTCCAGCAGAAGTCTATCCCGTAAGATATAGGACCACAGGTCACGGGATCTCTGCTGCATCGGGGAAAGTTGGGGCCGCAATAACTACATTCTTCTTCGTGTTTCTTCTAGATTCCATAGGGCTCAGAGAGGTTCTAATAATGCTAGCGGCCTTTTCAGCAATTGGGGCCGCCCTCTCGATATTCCTAAAGGAGACTAACCAACTTAGTCTCGAAGATGCATCAAGAGACAAGTTAGCAGAAGATGTAGTTCCAGAAAATACAACCTCCGTCACAGCACCATAGTTTCATTTCTATATTTTTTCGTTATTTCTTCCTTTGAATGGACGAAACTATTGCCTATTTGGTTTATAACTCTAATTCGACCACTCTTCGCCTATCATAAGGCTTCATTGGAAAAATCAATAAAGAAAGCACCTCTATAGTAAGAGATAGACAGATTATGCATGGGCATACTGAAGGCATTAAGAAAGATCCGGAGGTAGTCAGTAAGTTCGAAAGATTCGACTTTGTTTCTCTTTGGAAGGGGAGGGAAAAAGTGGACCAGCTTGAAAAACACATTCTATCGCAGTTTTTGAGCATTGTAGATTCCAGAAGGATTCTGGAAGTAGGGCCAGGAAATGGGAGAATGACAGGAGTCATTCATCGTTTTGCTGATGAATACGTAGCCACGGATATCAACACGTCCTTTCTTCAAGAATTGAGGCATAAGTTCTCTACGACAAAATCACTCTTTGTGGCCTCCAACCTCTATCATCTCCCGTTTGAGGACGGTTCGTTC
Organism: uncultured Thermoplasmatales archaeon; assembly: GCA_964389625.1. Lineage (GTDB taxonomy): Archaea > Thermoplasmatota > Thermoplasmata > Thermoplasmatales. Next base: position 14,864 of record CAYMEF010000025.1, on the reverse strand, counting down.
TCTTCGGCAGTAATGATAAGAGTCTTCAATTTTGTATCTAGACCGCTCAACGTACTCGAAGAGATCCATCGAACGCTCGCTCCAGGCGGGTTCCTTATAATTTCTATTAGTCCAACTCCTTCGTTATCCACGCTGATCGATGACCTGAAATATCGCTCTCATCCCGAAGCGCATGGAAATGACAAGGGCGGGAAAACAACTCTAACCAACCTGGACATGGTGCCAGTTCACCCTGCCTCGTATCCAACATTTGCATTCAAGAGGGCATTCATCAGATGGCTCTTTGAGACTGTTGGCTTCAACGAGATCGCAAAAATTTCGTGTGGTCTGGAAGACTATTCTATCCTGCGTGTTTTGCCTCTTAAAAGTCTATTCAACATGGGGATAATATTTCGAGATGCACCAATCTTCCCAACGACGATATTTCTGTTACAGAAGAACAGCGGTGGGGGAGGGCCGCTCAAGCCGTTAGACGACATAGTTCAATGTCCCTCGTGTGGTTCAAAACTGAATAAGCTTTCACCAGTGGATGATATTGTTTGCAGCAATTGTGGTTTCGCAGGAAGTGAAAAGGATGGGATAACCGATCTCATCTTTGTTCCTAAAGATGCAAAGGTCTCAAGAGAAGGAGAATGGTAGGATTCAAACAATTAAAGGAAATTCTATTATTATCGATCACACGGAGCTATTGGTCGAAACGTAGCTTTACACCTTTGGGATGGATTCCAAACTTTCGTTTTTGACCTTCCATTCAGGACGGTCAAGCCAGGGTCGACTTCGAGGTAAAGACAGTGACTTCCAATGAAATCTTGGAAAGTTGGTGCGCCAGTCCTTTACGAAATTCTCCGTGTTTATAGGAATGGGACTCAGATTGTCTCCAGAATTTTTCACTTCTTCTTTCCCCTAACGTCGCCTATTAGAGATGAGGAGATTGTTTTCAGTGCTTCCTTCCTTCCCTTGAACCCAATGAACTTCATGAACTTGCCAGATTCCAGTTCCTTGTAGTGTTCAAAAAAGTGCCTGAGTATGTTCTTCTCGAACTGAGGGATGTCACCTATGTCTCTTATTGATTCAGAATTGGGATCCACTTTGTTGATAGGGACGGCTATCACTTTATCGTCTATGCCATGCTCGTCCTTCATTTCTGCTAGCCCAACTGCCCTGCACTTCACCACGATTCCAGGTTGGATAGACGCGGAAGAGATAAGGAGCACGTCTAAGGGGTCGTTGTCTTTTGCCCAGGTGTTTAATATCAACCCGTAGTTGGTCGGATATTTCATTGGTGTAAACAAGACTCTGTCCAGGATTATGGTCTCCAGTTCCTGATTGTATTCGTACTTGCAGTCGCTTCCCATCGAAATCTCGACAAGCACGTAGAATGTGGTAGGGAAGTCATTGGTCTGGATGGCTTTCACGAGTTTGCAATTCCATCTTTGAAATAAACTTATCCGCTAATTGGCCTGCTGCACTAGTCCGTAAGAGGAATGATGGAATCTTCGATTCTAATCAGTATTGAAAAGATACAATTATAACACCGTCCGGACTCATGACACTCAGATGTTGAGAGCGGTCTGCGTGACTTGCGGTAAGGAGAGGTCGAGTTTCTCGGGGAAACCCACCTGTGAGTGTGGCGGAATCTTGGAACCCAGGGTCGACTTCAGATACAGGGAAGGACCCTACACTGCTAATTATCCATATCTTGAGGAAGTTGTCAGTCTTGGAGAAGTCGTCACACCACTCATAGGTGAAGGCGAACTTAAATTCAAACTCGATTATTTTCAGCCTACCTTTTCCTACAAGGACAGAGGGAGCATGGCGTTGCTTTCAAGCCTTAAGTCTCACCTCCCGAGTGGAGCGGAGATCAACGAGGACTCCTCTGGTAATGCAGGGGCATCTATAAGTGCGTATGGCAGAGCTGCCGGGTTCAGGGTGAACATTTTTGTTCCCGGGTCAACCAAGCTCGGTAAAGTCAACCAGATAAAGGCTTATGGAGCTAATGTTCGCCTAGTCAACGGATCAAGAAAGGAGGTCTCGGATGCTGCAAAGTCACATCCGGGTTATTACGCGAGCCACGTCCTGAACCCGGAATTCAGGGATGGCATGCGACAGCTGGCCTATGAAATTTTTCAACAGCTTGACCACAGGGTTCCCGATAGAGTATTTGTCCCTGTTTCTGCAGGCACACTTCTACTGGGATTGGTATCCGGCTTCGAGCATCTGAAGGCTTCAGGGGAATCGGCAAAGGTGCCGGAGATTGTCGGGGTACAATCTGAAGCAGTCTGTCCCGTTTGTGCAAGAATCAACGGCTTTCACTATGACAAGAACAATGGCAAAACATCGGTCGCAGATGCGCTAGTATCGAGAGAATCGCCCCTCCTCGATCTGATGGTCAAATCTCTTGAGAAGAGTGGTAGGTGTGTAACCGTCAGGGAAGATGAAATCATCTCCGCCCGCGAGGATCTTGCAGGCAGAGGTATCTATGTTGAATACAGTTCGGCGACCGTACTTGCTGCATACAGAAAGGATCACTTCGAAGGCGAAAACGTGATGGTACTTACAGGGAATGGACTTAAGACTCCGTGATCATTGAATGGATTTCGCGAGAGATGATACCTATGGGTTTGACCTGTCGCCTACTCTTTCCCTGTTCCTCCCTTTGATTCCAGCTATTCCTAGTCCCAGAAGTATAATGACCCCTCCCAGGATGGTTGTAGCGTTTATTGGTTCTGAAATTAAAACCGAAGCAACTAGAACGGTCACGAAGGGTGTAATGTAAAGTGTTGTTCCTGCTGTCACGGGTTTCACCCGCTTGAGACCGTCAAACCACAATAGGTATCCGAAGAATGTGGCAAAAACACCTATGAACAGAAGTGAGCCGATCAGGTAGATGTTCCTGATGGTGAACAACTGGGCTATTCCGAAATTTACGAATGGAAGCAGCATCAACGCACCGATCACCGATACGTACCCGGTAACGTTAAGCGGATTGTGCCTTACCAGCAGGCCCTTTCCCAGTACTGTGAAAAGTGCCCAAGATAATGCACTCAGGAGGACAAGTATTGCCGAAAATAGTTCTTCCTTGCTGAGGCTGGTTGGTTTCAGCAGAATCGTCATGCCCAGGGTCGACACGATCAGCCCCGCAATGACAATCCAGGACGGACTGTCCTTCTTGGTGGATACCCCGAGTATCGCTATGAAAATCGGTTCAAAGGACACAATGAAACTCGCGTTCCCTGCCGATAGCCCTGTCTCGCCCTGTATGAAGAGCAATTGGTACAGAAGCACTCCGGTCAGTGCAAGGACGACGATCATTGCAATCTCTGCCCCGGTGTATCTTTCTTTGGCCAGGATCAAGATTGGAACGAAAATGATGCCAGCGATCAGGAATCTTGAAAACGCAATCTGCTGTGGGTCTATGTACGAAAGCGAATACTTCATGAGAACGTATGTTACTCCCCAAATTATTGATGTTACCACAAGTTCTGTATAACCAATCGCACCATTCCTTTCTGCCATTCTCACCAAATGAATTACATACTCGAATAAAAAAATAAATATCTACGCACCATTCAGATGGATGGCATACCTTGATCCCGGAATATTCTTGGCAGCTATGGGCATTACCCTTCTAGAAATCTCTGAGGCTTCGGCAGTGGGGCTCGCCATATCGGCAGAAGGGGGGAACAAGGCGTTTCTGTACGTCGCCCTCGGGGTCCTCGTAGTAATGGTCGTCACGTTTGCGGTAGGTCAAGAGATAGCCAGACTCCCTATCCTCTACGTGAGACTCGTCGCTGGCGTTCTTCTCTTGTACTTTGGGCTCAGACTAGCCAGGAGTGCGAGGAGGGCAGTCTTAAGAGACAGGAGCAAGATACCATGGAAGGAAGAGGGAATCGAGAAGGGAATATTCTACACTGGATTTACGGTGGGACTGGTAGAGGCATTCGAGGCAGCGATAGTCCTAGTCGCCCTCATTCCAAACAGTCTCGATTCCACCCTCTATGGGCTCATTGCTGGTCTTCTAATAGTTGTAGTCGGTACGATAGTGCTTAGGGCGAGGGTAAGAAAGATCAAACAGGCAAACATGAAGGTATTCGTGTCTGCCCTTCTTCTGTCCTTTTCGACGTTCTGGTTCGGCGAAGCGGTCATAAGTATGTCGGATCTATGGCTGCTCCCATTGTTCATAATATTTGGAGTCGCAGTCTACACGTTTGCGCACAGAAAGTAGGCTCGTTCAGGTACTGAGCAAAAAAAGACGAAAGTGGTTCAGGCACCCATCCACTTTCTCACTCCAGTTTTTGTGAACCAGTTTCTCACACCTCTTGGCACTAATAGGTAGAGTATCACCAGTGCACCGAGCACTGTACCAATTGGATAGTTTAGTACTGCTATAACCACTGCCATAATCATCCCGAGCACCCATCCTATCTCGGCCCCTTTCCAGAAAGAATATGCAACAAAAAGCCATATCATGCCGAGCACCAGATATACCGGGAAAGCTATTGCGTCCAAAGGTAATTTCAGTAGTCCTGACTGGAATGCCAGCAGAGGAGACGAGAATGTCAGGAACGCCCGCAATACCTCTACCAAACCTATCAGGAATGCGATTAAGGCCAGTATCGCCACACCCATTGGTCTTCCCATACTCCTTTTATAATAATTCGTATAAAAATCATTTGGTACAATTGTCTACTTGAAGACTGGGCAGAAACGTCGAAAAATGTGATTCCTATTCAATCAAAAAAGCCATCTTGGAGCAGTATTATAAATAGACCGATATGAACTTGTCCAAGGCAAGGATGACCTTGCAACAGACTCTGCGTTAGAGCGTGGTCGGGTCCGTCCGATCCTAAAGAATGTCGAAGAAATTGCGCGCATGGGCCCGGCCGGATTTGAACCGGCGGCCTTCGCTGTGTGAGAGCGATGTCATAACCACTAGACCACGGGCCCCGAGGTTAATTTTCTTGTCCATTATTACTTTTACTTCATTTCTGGGTCGACCGAGAGGGTCACACATCCATTCTAAAGGGAATTTAGAATCTAAGAATCATTACAAAATATTATTTATTTAGCAAATCAATCAGGGGGGATTGACAAACTACTCGTTGTCAAACTATTCCTTCGATCTACCAAAAGACCTGATCAGGCAAATACCTCCGGACGACAGGACGGACAGCAGATTGATGATTGTCAGCAGGAATGAACTCATAGATTCAAGGTTCAATGAAGTCACGGACTTATTGGAAAAGGATGACGTAATCATCTTTAACAAAACGAAGGTGAGAAAGTCACTGGTGGACGGAAAGAAGATCACTGGAGGGAGAGTGCAAGTGAACTTCTTGAGAAGGGGTCAGGAAGAGTTTACCGCGTTCATCAAGGGAAGGGTAAAGGATGGAGAGACACTAGAGTTAGGAAAAAGAACAGTGCGAGTGGGTTCCAACCGAGATGGTTTCAGGACAATTTCTGGCGACATAGACTGGAACTACATCGAGAGCATTGGACACCTACCGCTTCCTCCCTACATAAAACGGAGGGAGGATTTCCCTTACTATCAGAACGAAATAGGTTCAGAAACTGGATCTGTGGCAGCACCGACTGCAAGTTTACATTTTAGCATTGGAATGCTTGATCAACTTAGAAAGAAGGGTGTCAGAGTGAGATACGTGCTGCTGGAGGTTGGTTACGGAACGTACAAGGAGATTAAGGACGACTGTATCAGAGAGCACGTAGTAGACGAGGAAGAGATAGAGGTTCAGAGGGAAACCGTCGAAGAAATTGAGGGTGCTAAGGGTAAAGTTGTGGCGGTTGGCACAACAGTGATGAGATCACTGGAGACAGCTTCGTACCCTGGAAGAATGAATCCATACAAGGGTTTAACAAGGATTTTCATTTATCCCGGGTGGAAATTCAACTCGGGGGTTACTCACCTGGTTACCAATTTTCACATTCCGAGAAGCTCCCTGCTCTCTCTCGTTTATGCATTCGGTGGAGAAGAGAGGATCAAGAATGCCTACAGAGAGGCAATAGAACGAAAATACTTCTTTTACAGCCTAGGGGATGCGATGTTGATCGACGGATGTCGCTAGTTCTTCGCATTTCCTTTCTGGTAAAGCTTGTTGATCTCTTCCGTTATGGTCTTTAATTTGGCGTTCATTTGATTGACCTGTTCTTTGATCGACTTGAGCCTCATTTCCGATATCTCGACGTCCTCTTCGATCTCCTTCTTGAAAGACTCCACTTCCTTGACCTTGACCAGTATCGTCCCAACACCTCTGTATATCTCATCATCCTTGTTGGACTTGTTCAGATATTCCAGTGTCTTCTTGTCTTCCCTCGATTTGACCTCGTACTGGTACTGTTGTGCCAGAAGAGTTTCTAGCTGTTTCTGTAGGGTCTCTGCCTGCTTCATCTGGTCCTGTACATACGGTCCAAGGTTTAGATCAACCATTGTATCTGAATAGTGAGATGGAATATTAAATTATAGCTAAAACGTTGAAGTCACTCGCGAAATCGAGTTCCCTTACGCGATCAATATTCTGACAGAGGAGTGATTTTTCAGCCTGTACTCCCTCTACCGCAGACCGTGCACTCTTCGTTCATGGGTATGCTCATTACGTCAAGAGATGGTTTCCAGACATCAACATAGAGCAATTCACCTGCTACCTCCTTTTTCAGAATGACCTTTAGTGCCATGGTGACTGCAATCGAGGCTATGGCCCTGACCGCACTCGGGACCACTCCCTGAATGGTGCACGCCACTCCGCTCCCCTTGTTCGGATAACCGAAACAGGAGAGACATGAGGTGCTCCCCGGGATGACGGCCTTTACGTATCCATAGGTTCCCTCTGCAGCAGAAAAAATCCAAGGTTTCTTTAGTTTGAACGACACTACATTTATAACGTTCCTGGCATCGTAGTTGTCCGTTCCGTCCATTATGATGTCCCCTCGTGAAAGTATGGACTCTGCGTTGTGGAATGTCAGTTTTTGATCTATGGAGTTTACTGTGACTTCCTCGTTGATTCTAAGCAATTCAGCCTTCGCGACATCTACTTTCTTCAACCCTATGTCGCTCTCTTTGTACATCGCCTGTCTGTTCAGATTGCTGCTCTCTATGACGTCATCGTCCACTATTATTATGTTCCGTATACCCATCCTTACTAGAATCTCTGCGATTGCAGAACCTGTTCCGCCCATCCCAACGACGACAACTGACGACGACTCGATAAGTCTCTGACCAGCTGGAAATATCTCTTTGACAGAAATCTGGCTGAGATACCTTTCCATCGCCATGTCTTGTTATGGTGGAGTCGGTAATAAGTTATCCTCCGCTGACTGGTGGGAAGACCGAGACGGTATCTCCCTCAGACAGTGCAAATTCTTCTCCGTGGAACTCATTGTTCAGAGCCACCAGGGAAGTGCTGTCTCTTCTCATACCTGGGTATTTGCTCCTGAGAAGTGCAAGCAGTTCTTTGATCGTAATCTCTCCCACATCCAGGTCCTCCTCTTTCTTACCAGTGGAGTCACGATACTTCGCGTAGTACTTGATATGTACCTTCATCCGCTTCCCTCCAGTACGGTATTCTGGAACCTACAGCCTTCTTGAATATCTCCAAAACCTCTTCATCGTTCTTTCCCTTAAAACTGAAAAGTAGATCGTGCCGGTTCAGGCAGGTCTGGAACTCTCCCTTTGATGTGACGCGCATTCGCGTGCAATGCTTGCAGAAATCGGCATTCCTCTGGGGTCTCACAAACTCCACCACGCCTTCTCTTCCATCTGGCATGTTGACGGTGACCCTGCGTCTGTTGTGGAGTGAGTTGTACTCGACTCCAGAAGAAGTCTCCAACAATCTATCCTCTATCCCCCTTATGTCGTAGTGGTACTTCCGATAGTTTGCATCGTTCTCTCCCCTTCTGTCCGTTTCGTACTCAATGAGCTGCAGGATGGCGCCTTTCCTCGAGGTGAATTCCATCATCCTGTCGATCTGGTCAACGTTCACTCCGTTCAGTACCACAAAGTTCACCTTGATGGGGGAAAGACCGGCGGAAAAGGCTGCATCTATTCCCGCCTCAACCACCTCTAGTGCATCCACCTTCGTTATCTCGACGAAGTGGTCTCTCTCTATAGAGTGCAAGGATATGTTGATCCTGTTGAGACCTGCCTCTTTCAGCCCCCTGACCCTGTCCTTCAGGTAGAATGCATTGGTCGTTAGCGAGATGTCCCCGGTGACGTGTTTCCTCGTCCTCCTTATGATTTCCTCAAGGTCCCTTCTGAGGAGAGGTTCGCCTCCAGTGAACTTCACCCTGTTCACTCCGTTGCTTGCGGCCATAGCTACCACTCTCTCTATCTCCTCAGCTGACAGAGTAGATGTGTTTTCGTCTGTGCCTTCCATGTGACAGAAGAAGCACCTAAAATTGCAGGAGGCATTGACCTGAATTCTCAGACTGTTCAATGGTCTCCCATAAGAATCGTAGAGCACCGTACCCACGATTGAAAGCGAGCATCAAAAACTTTGTGACGCTTGACAAACGAAATGCGTGTCAGTGCCAGGACTCAGATCCGTCTGCAAAGTGGTCCTTCTTCCAGATTGGCAATCTCTGTTTCACGGCCTCTACGATGTACCTGCAGGCATCGAATCCCTCACTCCGGTGGGATGAGTAAACAGCGACATATAGAGAAATCTCACCTGGTTTTACAATGCCTATGCGGTGAACTGCAACTGCATCGATCACACTGAACTTCTTTTCAGCTTCGCCCAGTATTCTGTTCAGCTCCTCCCCAGCCATTCTTTCTTCGCACTCGTAGAATAGGTGCAGAAGATCCCTCGATGATTCGGTTTTCCTCACCACCCCTTGAAAGACAACTGTAGCACCAATCTCCAGGTTGTTCGCGTCAAGGAAAGCAGACGGGTCGATAGGAGCGGTCTGTATGGTACCTTTCACCATTTCTGATTTAACTTTCGATATTCAACCTTTTTGAGGTCTTTGGAACCACAGAAAAGGGAGGTCAGACGTCAAATTTGACTCCCTGGGCAAGCGGTATGTCTTTTCCCCAGTTGATCGTGACGGTCTGTCTCCTGGCGTAGCTCTTCCAGGCGTCACTGCCGCTCTCCCTTCCTCCTCCGGTGTCCTTCTCTCCTCCAAAGGCACCTCCGATCTCTGCACCCGCAGTTGCTGTGTTAACGTTTGCGAGTCCACAATCGCTCCCTAGTGGAGACAAGAACTCCTCCTCCTCGCCCAGGTCAGTTGTATAAATGCTCGATGAAAGGCCCTGCGGAACCGAATTGTGGATTCTGATAGCCTCGTTTAGGGTCTTGTACTTGAACACATACAGGATGGGGGCAAACGTCTCTTCGCACGTTATCGGAGTAACCTTTGGCATCTCTACGATCGTTGGTTGAACGTAGAAACCATTCTCCAGTCCCTTTACCACAGCTGGTTTGCCTCCTACGAGAACCCTCCCTCCCTCTTTCTCCGCCCTCGCAATAGCAGAATTGAATTTCTTTACAGCCTCTCCATCTATCAGGGGACCAACCAGAACTCCGCTTTCCCTTGGATTTCCAACCTTGACCTTGGAGTATATGTCCTTCAATCTGGATACGAATTCCTTGTAAATCTTGTCTTCAACGATTATTCTCCTGGTAGTAGTACACCTCTGGCCAGCTGTTGCCATTGCACCGAATGCCACTCCCTTGAGAGACAGGGAGATATTGGCCTTGGACGATACTATGGAACCGTTGTTCCCACCTAGTTCTAGGATGGTCTTCCCAAATCGCCTTGCCACTGCCTCAGAAACGGATCTACCAGAATTAACAGAGCCTGTGAATGATACGAGCTTGACCCTTGGATCTGAGGAGATCAGATTGCCTATCTCGCTTCCGCTACCAGTGATAAGCGTGAAAATCTCAGGATATGCGTTGTCCCTTATCACCTTGGCTACTATCTTCATGATCGAGACTGCTGTAAGCATCGCTTTTGAAGATGGTTTCCATATGACCACGTCACCGACAACTGCAGCTATAAACGAATTCCATGACCAGACGGAGGACGGGAAATTGAAGGACGTTATCACTCCGATCACACCTAGCGGAAGGTACTGTTCGTACATCCTGTGCTCGAACCTCTCGCTTGCCATCTGAAGTCCATGCAGTTGCCTTGAAAGGCCGACCGCGAAATCCGCAATGTCAATCATCTCCTGTATTTCTCCCTCTCCCTCAATGGTGGTCTTCCCCGTCTCAAGGGAAACTATCTTTCCCAGGTTCGCCTTCTCTTTCCTGAGTTCATTTCCTATGAGCCTTATTAGTTCACCGCGTTGAGGAGGAGTCAGCTTCAACCAACTTTCTAGCGCATTTTCTGATTTCCTGACCACAAATTCGTAGTCGACCTTCGAGCCTGTGAGAACGCTCGCTATACCCTTTCCGTCTATCGGGCTAATGGCCTCAACTTTCTTTCCTGCGGGCTTCTTTACCCATCCCTCGGCATACACACCTGAATTGGTAGAAGCTAAATTCAAATCGTTCAGAATTTCGATTCTGAGTTTCTTTAGATCCATAGACATCCATACCCTATCCTTTTAAATGTAAAGGTTTTTACGCTGATATGTGCGAGGGCTTGTAGTGTAACTTGGATAGCACAGAAGCCTCCGGAGCTTCTAATTCGGGTTCAAATCCCGACAAGCCCGTTATTTAAGTCGAATTGTTTTTGCGCTCTGGGATGGCGACTTGTTTGATCAAATCGCGTTCTCAATATTCCACTTCGTTTTCAATTTCATACCGATTGCAATGGCCATGGGACTTACAAATAGAAGCTTCCTTAACACATCAGGTTCGTCCGTCATTATTCGATAACGGGACCCTCCCATTCTCTCTACAATATAATTTTGTACTCTGACTGATGCAGTCTTGCCAGCCATGGTCATCTATTATTCTAGCAATATTCAACGCAAGCCTATGTCAAAGTGCATCATATTGGAGAGCTGCTTTCAAGTCAAGTAGTATCGTCATTAGTTTTCAGCTGTGACCTGCTCCGCAGTTCGGGCACTTGATGTTGGCGTCATCGAATACGGTTCCGCAGTGGGTACACCTTATCATCACCGCAGGACCTCGAGTTGGTTCATCCACCGAAGATTTGGCAAATGGTTCATCTACCCTTTCCACTTCATTAGATGCATTCTTGAATGGTTGAGGGACCTTTCGGAAAATTCTACCCACAATGCCTAGAGCGAACCCAGTTATAATCAATACGAGACCGTAGAGAGTGTACCCGTAGACAGTAAGTATCAAACCGAATAGCATAACGATCAGTCCAAGGAAGTAGTACTTGGGCATCTTGGATCTACGCTTTTGTCGACTCCCTGATCCTTCTTGACCCGAATTCGTCAATATGAAGAGATAAGCGCTAGCCTAATTAACATTCCCCGGTAGGGCTATGAATCCAGAGAAAAGATTAGTTGCGCTTATACTATATCTGAATCTCGACGAAGCGTTCCATAACATGTATATATCCTGGAATGATGCGCTTCAAATGGCTCCAAAAGATGGGAAAGGTCCATTCGAGTATGAATACGAAGTTGCGTGGGTCGATACCGATGCGATGGGGATCATGCACTTCTCGAACTACTTCAGACTTTGTGAGAGGGCTGAGCAGTACTATCTCGGGTCAAAAGACATCAAGGCGGAGGGAATCTTCCTTCCAAGAGTGCACGCTACTTGCGACTATACATATCCTCTTAGGTTCAGACAGAAGGCACGTGTAGAGGTTACCATAAAGGACACAGGTAAAAGACACATAACTTTTGAATATCACATTTTTAATCAAACTGCGGGTAAACTAAGTGCAAAATGTAACATTGTTGTGGCAGCTGTCAATGCCAATATGGAGCCCGTTGTCCTGGAGGACAAGATCGTTGAGAAACTGAAGGGATGACTCTATGCAGTATTCTTCTTCTCTTGCAGTCTACCGACAACAACTTCAATTTCGTCGTCATTTCGACTCAGACTCCTCATCCCCCTCTCTCAGAAAGTCTGTAGCCTAAAACGGAACGGGTCCGGTTGTTGCACCTAAAGAAAATGCAGATAGAATTGTGTCTTATATTTTTCAGAGAATTGTCTGTCGCTCTGTCTATGCTAGAGCGCCATAATAGCTTCTTTATTCTCTCTAAGCGAGCCGAACTTTTTCGACATCCTTAACGTCCCTTCTCCAAGTCCCCCTTCAGAGAATGCACTCTCTGGAAGTGCACTTTTGGAATCGCGGTTAACCCCAGCATTTCTTTTGCCTGCCTATCCATGGCGCATAGTTATCAAATCCAGAATCTCAGACTTCCCATTATAATCTTTCAGAATGCAGCTTAAAGTATTTGAGGGTATTCTACCTTTACCCCGTATTCCATTCGTCAACGAACTACACGTTTTATAACGGGGAGTGAATCTTGGTTAGCGACGTAATATCATTCAAGTTAGCTAACTGTTAGCATCTACGAACAATTATATACTTCGAGAACATTAAGGAAGATGAAAAATCTTAATCAAACTATATCAAGGTTATCCGAGAGAAAAGAACTAATTCACAATCTCAAGGGTATGACCGATGACGTTATGATATTGAGACAGAGGATATTAAAAGAAGAGGGGTTTACCAAGTCGGGCCTTTTCGTAATGTACTACGTGAGCAGCAAGGGACCGCTTAAGCTCACAGATTGTTCAACGAACCTCGGTGTATCCAAACCCACCGTCACCAAGATAGTCGATACATTAGAGAAGGACGGGCTCGTGGAGAGGAGAAAGAAAGAAGGAGATAGGAGGACGTACTACGTCCACCTGACGGATCGTGGAAAGAAGCGGATGAGCTCTCTCAACAGGCGTCTTGAAGAAGTTTTCAGCAACGCAACGAGAGAGTTAAGGATCGAGGCGGTCAGGGATCTCAACTCCTCGATGAATACGATAAGGGACAAACTGAGATTGATTTCTAACCATAACTAGTAGGTGAACAAGATGCACGAAAATGGAAGCGGAGAGTACGACAGACACTACACGAATAGGGTAATGCTGTTACTCGCATTCGTGGTTATCATTGTTATGTACGTGGAGGGAATGTTGACTCCTTCCCTCCCAAGCATTGCCTCAGGATTCAAGGTGAGCATCTCCCAGGTAAGTCTAGTCCTTTCAAGCTACCTCGTGGGAGGTGTCGTTCTGACGCCAGTGATCGGCAAACTGGGGGACATATATGGAAAGAAGAAGATGTTATCCATCTCGCTTGTAATATATGCGATATTCGTCTCCGTCACCGGGTTTTCACCAAATTTCACTTTCATGGTTATTTCGAGGGCAATACAGGGATTCGGCCTCACCATCCTACCTCTGGGTATGAGCCTCATTCGAGAGGAGTTCCCGAGGGAAATGGTTCCGAAGGCTCAAGCGCTAATCAGTGCTATGTTTGGGGCCGGTTTCGCGATCAGTCTACCGCTGGGTTCACTAGTTTCGAACAACTATGGCTGGAGGTGGACGTACCACAGTGCGGTTCCGTTTGTCATTATAGCAACAATACTTGCCATACTGATGATCAAGGAGTCCAGGTACAGGAGACCAGAGACCAAGGTTGATTACGTCGGTGCATCCCTGCTGGGTGCGTTGCTTGCGTTGTTTGTCTTCGGTCTCTCTCAGGGTCCAGTCTGGGGGTGGACATCGTTTGGAGTGACGACAATGTTCGCCGTCTCCGCGATTCTTGTACTTCCACTGGTACTCTTTGAACTGAGATACACCAAGAGGGGAGGAGAGGCAATCCTGAATTTCAGGCTCCTTGCGGAAAGAAACGTGATGGTTACAAATCTTGCTATTGCCATCTCCGGTATGGGAATGTTCCTCGCCATGCAGGCGCTTACTTACAGGATTGAACTAGTCGCTCCGGTAGGTTTCGGAAAATCGCTCCTTGACACAGGGGTCTCTCTCGTACCGTTTGCGATCGGGATGATAGTATTCGCTCCAATTACAGGTCAGCTCATATCTAGGGTAGGAGTCAAGCCCTTCGCAATAATAGGAAGTGTAGTTGCCGCCGCAGGCTTCCTGCTTCAGGCACTGCTTCCCTCCTACACAATGGTATTGCTATTTGAATTTGTGACCGGAGCCGGACTCTCCATACTGAATGCGTCTGTTATCAACTTCCTCATCCTAACCGTTGACCCGAGAGACATGGGGTTGGCTACTGGGATGAACGGTACCTTCAGAAACGTGGGCAGCGCAATAGGTGCACCGGTAGCGGGGTCTCTCCTCTCTACATTCACTGAATCCTATTTATTTGGACCCGCCGGGCACCAGATTAAGGTAGTTCTGCCTTCTCATCTGGCTTTCTACTATTCCTTCGTAATAGCGGCGGCAACTTTCTTCGCAGGCGTAGCAATCATAGTCTTCGGCAAGGAAGTATTGGGCAGCAGGAAAGTGAAGGAGATGGAAGAGACAAGGGCATTCGAGGCTGGGATGGAAACTAAGTGATGCCAGTAACTTTTCTTCGAACTTATCGGTTGCAAGGATCAACCGATCGGACAGGTCGTTTCCAGTATAGCGGCAAGCATAACACAGAAACTTCAATTCTGAATACTTCCAGTCTCCATTTGAAAATGCTTATACACTGTTTGAAACCCGGAAATCGTATCTTCCACTGATGAGGACACCATTAATGTTTTCTTCATTCTCGGTCTGCTAGATGAGAACTCGACTCTGAAGAAACCCTACTCATATGGTTTGATTTATGGATATTGGGTTGGCATATGTCACGTTCTACTTTAATATCCATACTTAAAAATGCATCGGCACTCACAAGCTCATGGGGCCGATCGGATTTGGACCGACGACCTCCCGGTTATCAGCCGGGTGCTCTAA